>JANMKR010000176.1:0-66278 GCA_031372145.1 Actinomycetota bacterium
GTCAACGCCGCGGCGGGCAGCCGAGGTCGCAAGGAGCGACGCGATCGCGGACTTGGACGGGTGGGTGCCCCACCCGCTACCAGCAGCGGTGACCGGCGTCAAAGGGCCGCTGGAGGGGGTGCTGGCGCCCCCAGGCACCCGCAGTCGCGTTCCCACGATGACGATGTTGGGGTTGGTGATCCCGTTCGCCTGCGCGACGGCCTGCGCGCTGGTGCCGAAGCGTGCAGCAATCGATCCGAGGTTGTCTCCCGATCGAACGGTGTAGCTGCCACCGATCGTCGCGGCCGATGTCGCCGTCGTCGCGCCCCGACCCGCGCCCGTCACGCGCAGACGCGCCCCGACGATCACCACGTTGGGATTGGCGATGACGTTCACACGCGCCAGCGCCTGGGCGTTCGTGCCAAATCGTGCGGCGATCGAACTGAGCGTATCGCCGGTCTGCACCGTGTATCCGCTGCTCGCAGCGACCCCCGCGGTCGCAGGTCGCGTTCCGCCACCGGTGCCGATGCGAAGGCGCGCTCCGGCGATGACCACATGCGCGCTGCCAAGTCCGTTCTGGCGCACGATCGAGCTGATGCTGACGCCGAAACGCAGCGCGACGGCGCTGAGCGTGTCACCGGGCCGCACCGTGTAGCTGCGCGATGTCGACGCTGTCCGGCCCAGACGGCCGCCGCGCGCACCCGACGGCACCGCCAGGGAGCGGCCGATGGAGAGCAGCTCGGTGTTCGAGATGCCGTTGAACCTGGCCAGGGACGCCGTGCTGACCCCATGCCGGGCGGCGATTGCGCCGAGCGTGTCTCCGGCGTGCACGGTCACACGCAGCGCGGCTGTCGCTGAGGTCGCGACTGCGCAGATCGCGAGCATCGCACAGATCAGTACGCCTCGGACAGACACCAGCGGGATGAGTCGAGTCGCACGCATCTCCTGGAGTGTTCGTCATCGCGGGACGTTTGGGGAGACCTCCCCGGGCTCCCCTGCCTCCCTGCATTTGTGACGCCCCTCCCCCCTGGTGCGCATCGCCCCTCCCCCGCTCCAAAGTCCCTGCAGAGCGTCCATTTCCCAACGGGTTGCAACAGCGTAAGATCGTTGCATGGCTGCGAAACCCCCGTTGCAGATCATCGTCTTCAGCGACTATCTCTGACCGTTCTGCCATGTCGCACGAGCACGTGTGGAGTGGCTACGGCACTCGTTGGGCGCCGACGTCGAGTGGTTTCCCTTTCACTTGCACCCCGAATACCCGCCCGAGGGCATCCCGCGGGCAGTGCTGATCGAGCGCTACGGCCCGCAGTTCGCGACGACGGTTCAGGCGATGGCAGAAGACGCCGGACTTCCGTACAACCCGCATCCGGAGCGCGTGCCCAACACACGGACCGCGCTCGAGTTGACGGAGTGGGCACGGGCCCAGAGCCCCGCCGCGCACGAGCGGCTGCATGACCGGTTGATGGACGCCTACTGGCTGGAGGGGCGCGACATCACCGGCTGGGACGAGCTGCGCCCTTGCGTCGCCGATGTCGGGCTCGATGCCGATGACGCCGAGGAGGCCGTCACATCGGGCGCGTTTGCCGAGCCGGTCGACACCTGGACCGGCTGGGCCCAGTCACACGGCATCTCGGCGATTCCGGCGTTCGTGTTCGAGCAGCGCGTGCTGGTGAGTGGCGCACAGCCGAACGAGGTCCTGGAGCGGGCGGCCCACCAGGCCCGCGAGCTCATGGCGGCGGAAGGTTGACCAAGACACCCACGACGATCAGCAGCAGGACCGCGACCACGATCTCGGCGGCGATGCTGACCCGCAGGGCCTGACCGGCGCCACCATCGCCCTCCCGGAGTCCCAGGGCGGCGCGCTCGAGCCGTGGGTGGAGCACCAGACGATTGTAGGCGCCGCCGAGCAGCAGCACGGCGAACACGATCAGCTTGACCAGGAGCGCTTGCCCGTACCCGGTGTCGATCAGGTCGTCGAACGCGGTGAGTTCGGCGATCGCACGATAGACGCCGGTCACGACAAGCGCTCCGACACACAGGATCGCAACCGTCGAGAATCGAACGACGACCGCCGCGCTGAACCGCGTCCCGTCGGCATCTGCGCTGCCGCGCAGCGCGCGGGGCACGACGGCGAGCAGCGCGGCAAGCCCACCCAGCCAGATTCCCGTCGCCCACACGTGGATGGCGTCGATGCCGATCGCGATGGCCGAGTCGGTTCCCGAAGACGCGTGGCCCGCCCACGCGATCCCGGCGGTGGCGATGCCGAGCGGAATCGCCACCGCGTACCCCCATGACCCTGCAGGGTCGGGCGCATCACCGCTCGCTGACCGAAACAGCAGCAGCGACGCGACGATCGCGACAACGAGCCCCACGAGCTGGACGACCCACGTGATGCCCCACCGCGTTTCCAGCAACGCGCCGATGTCGGTCGAATCGAGCTCGGCGAGCAGGCCGATCACACCACAGGCAAGACCGAGCGCGGCGGCCGCCGCAAGACACCACCATGTGGTCCACCAGACGCGAATGCCGCTCCGCAGCGGCGGTCCCATGAAATCTCGCCACGCTTCGACCGACACGCTCCCCGGCGGTCGCGTGCCGCCGGCGCGCCAGGCCGGAGCGATCACCGCAAACCGCACGCCGATCATTCCGACCAATCCCAGCAGCGCCGCGAACGACAGGACATCGGCCAGCACCGACAGCGGACTGCGCCGGGATGGCCCCGCGACCGGAGTCGATCCCCGGACCAGATTGACGCGCCCCTCGGTGACGTGACCGTCGCGCGACAGCACGCGCCAGCGAAGATCGGGCTCGGCGCGCGTCGCGCCGGGGACGACCACCGTCTGATCATCGGCGGGATCGACGTCCGCCGCCAGGCTGCGTCCGTCCACCGCCGTGATCCGAAGAAACGCCCCCTCGACGGGCGCCGAATAGCTCAGCCGGACCCCCGGGCCGGTGGTCTGGCCAACCGTCTGGAGTTCGGAATGCGCAAGCGCGCCTGCCGGCCCCGCAAGCAGCGCAATCGCGAAGCTGAGCCAGATCGGGGCGCGCACGCGCCCGAGGGTGTCAGGTCGGGGGACCTACGCCAAGAGGACATGCAGCATCAGCAGGGCCACTGTGGCGAGGACAAAGCCTGCGGCGGCACTGCGAAACGCGGGGGTGGGGTTCATTCGGTCTCTCGCGGTCGTATGGACTCATCACCCATATCGACTCCGCAACCACCACCTTGATACACCGGAGCGCGAAATCGTCCGCACGACGCTCAGATGTGCTGTCGCAACCCGACCCCCCCGCCGATGGCGGACGAGGCGTGGTCACCTGCCTCCTGAACGAGACGGGTCAGGACCTCGTGGTCCAGGCGCCAGCGCTCGGCGGGGCACGACAGCCCGATGGAGGCGACCGGATGTCCCTGCGGACCGATGATCGGCACGGCCACGCAGCAACATCCGTCGGAGAGCTCCTCCAGATCCTTGCCGACACCCAACTCGCGGACCGCACCCAGGTTGCGCTTGAGGTGACGGCGCTCGACGAGCGTGCGACGGGTGAACGCCTCCAGGCGCCGCGCGCCGAGGTAGTCGTCCAGGATGGGTTCGGGCGCAGCCGCGAGCAGCACCTTGCCGAGCGCGGTCGTGTGCGCCACCCGCGAGAAACCGACGTCCACACCAGGCAGATGGAGTGCGTCATCGGCGCCCTCGGCCAGGTCGACGATGATCATCTCGCCACCGCGAAACACTGCGAGGTAGCAATCCTCCCGAATCTGCTCAGCGAGGTCCGACAGGATCGGACGGACGGTCGGAACAAGGTCGAACTGCTCGTAGAACAGTCGGTGCAGACGTGCGACCTTGCTGCCCAAGCCGTAGCAGCCGTGACCGACGCGAACGACATACCCCGCGTTTTCCAAGGTGTGCAGCACGTGGTAGCTCGTGCCGAGGCTGATCTCGAGCGTCTGCGCCACCGCCTTGGCCGGCAGCGGAAGTGGTGACGCGGCGACCGCCTCGAGCACGTCGAGGGCGCGGCTGACAGATGTCAGGACATCTTTGGGTCCCTGACGGCCTTCATCAATCAAAGCCCGCAAAGCCCCACCCTGCATGCCGGCAGCAGGTGTGGGCACGGCTTCGGTATCCCCCTGGACGCCGTCCATATCGCGCAACCCTATGTCCACGAGTACTCCCTGTAAACCCGTGGGGACCTGCCCCGACGCCGCAGTGCGATTTCACATGCTGGAGAAACAGGGCGCATTTGCCGGTGCGCGGCGCTCGCTCCCTGGCAAGTCTTCGGCGGACACTTGTCATCCACCCCGGAGGCATCCATGTATCGCAGCGCCGCTGGCGACGAATACTTCGTGGTCGACGGGCACGTCCACTGGTGGGACGGAAGCCCTGCGAACCAGAAGAACGAGTACGGCAAGGGGTTCATCTCGTGTTTCTACGACTATCACTCGGGCCTGTCGCCCGCGGAGTACGTCTGGCCACGGGAGAAGTACGAGAAGTACGACAAGGAGACGATGTTCCAGGACATGTTCGTCGACGGGTACGTCGATGTCGGCATCTTGCAGCCGACCTACCTGACGGATTTCTACGTCAACGGGTTCAACACGACCGCCCGGGACGCGGAGCTGAAGAACCTGCACCCCGACCGGTTTGTCCTCAACAGCGCGTGGGATCCGCGTGACGGCGACCGAGGCCTGGCCGAGTTCGAGGAGAAGGTCGCGACCTACGGGATCAAGGGCGTCAAGCTCTACACGGCCGAGTGGCGCGGTGACTCGCGCGGCTGGAGCCTGACCGACCCGATGGCCGAGCGGTACCTCGCCAAATGCCAGGAACTCGGCGTCAAGAACATCCACGTGCACAAGGGCCCCACGATCTGGCCGCTCAACAAGGACGCCTTCGACGTCGCCGACATCGACCACGCCGCGACGAACTTCCCGGAGCTCAACTTCATCGTCGAGCACGTCGGCATGCCGCGGACCGAGGACTTCTGCTGGATCGCCGTGCAGGAGCCGAACGTCTACGGGGGCCTGGCAGTGCTCATGCCGTTCATCCACCCACGGCCGCGGTATTTCGCTGAGGTGATGGCCGAGCTGCTCTTCTGGCTCGGGCCTGACCGCCTGCTGTTCTCATCCGACTACGCGCTGTGGCACCCGAAATGGCTCATCGAGAAGTTCGTGGACTTCGAGATCCCGGAGGACATCGCGTCCCAAGTGGGCGTGCAGCTCAGCGTCGAGACCAAGCAGAAGATCCTGGGGCTCAACGCCGCCAAGCTCTACGACATCGACCCCGAGGCGCACGCCGCCAAGCTGGCGGACGACGTGTTCAGCAAGATGGTCGCGGCGTGATCAGCGCCGAGCAGGTCTGGACGGTCCTCGCGGACGTCCGCGACCCGGAGCTCGACCGAAGCGTGGTCGAACTCGATTTCGTCCAATCCGTGTCGGTGGAGGGCGATGACGCGACGGTCGCCCTGCGTCTGCCGACATTTTGGTGCTCCCCCAGCTTCGCGTACATGATGGTCAGTGATGCGCGTGACGCCGTCTCGGCCCTCGATGGGGTCGGGACGGTGCACATCGATCTGGTCGACCATCACGTGGGTGCCATCGTCACCGAAGGGGTCCGGTCAGGACGAACGTTCACCGAGACGTTCCCGGACCACGCCGACGGGGAACTCGGTGAACTGCGACGGAAGTTCCGGCTCAAGGCGTTCCTGGTGCGCCAGGAGCCGGTCCTGCGAGCGGCCCGGGACGCGTTCGGCGCCGCCCGGGCCGTGGAGCTGCGCCTGGGCGACGGGAGCGCTCCGGTCGGCATCGACGGCGAGGAGTGGCGTGAATATCTGCGCCGGCGACGCGAACTGGACATGGATGACGGTCCTGATGCACTGGTGTTCACGAGCGCCCAAGGCGAACCGCTGGACACGGAGGGGCTCGACCATTTCATCCGCATCTCACGTTCGGTGCGGGTGAGCCTGATGGCCAACACCGAGTTCTGCACCGGGCTCCTGGCAGCGCGGTATGACGAGTTGGAACACTGGCAACACGCGGAGGTGACCCGATGAAGGCCGCAGTCCTTCCTGCATACGATGCGGACCTGTCGCTCGAGACCGTTCCGGCCCCGGAAGTCCAGGGGACCAACGACGTCATCGTGCGCATCGGGGGCGCGGGACTGTGCCGCACGGACCTCCACATCATCGAGGGGGTGTGGAAGAACAAGGTCGAAGTCGAGTTGCCCTACATCCTGGGACACGAAAACGCCGGGTGGGTCGAGGACGTGGGTCCGGGCGTCAAATCGATCAAACACGGCGATGCGGTCATCGTCCACCCGGTCATCACGTGCGGGTTGTGCCGGGCGTGCCGGGCTGGTGAGGACATGCACTGCATCGACCTGCAGTTTCCCGGCATCACCCAGAACGGCGGGTTTGCGGAGTACCTGCGCACCGGGGAGCGAGCGATCATCAAACTCCCGGAGGGACTTGAGCCCAAGGCGATCGCACCGTACGCCGATGCCGGCATCACCGCCTACCGGGCGGCCAAACGGGCGGCCAAGCATCTGTACCCGGGCACCCGCGCGGCCATCATCGGCGTCGGTGGGCTGGGGCACATCGCGGTGCAGGTGCTCAGGGAGCTGTGCGCGACGGAGATCATCGCGATCGATCGCAACCCGGCTGCATTGAAGCTCGCCGGTGGGTGGGGTGCCCACCACTTGGTGGACGGATCCGGCGGGGACGCTGTCGAGCAGGTGCTGGAGCTGACCGATGGGCAGGGTGCCGAGGCCGTCATCGACTTCGTCGGTGAGGGCACCGCCATCTCGGAGGCCGTGGGGATGCTCAAGAAGGGCGGCATCTACTGGGTCGTCGGCTATGGCGGCATGGTCGAGATCCCCGCGATCGACCTGATCTTCAGCGAGATCGCGGTGATGGGCAGCCTGGTGGGCAATTACAACGAACTCGCCGAGCTGATGACCATGGCTGGGCAAGGACGCGTGACCCTGCATGCGGCGGAGTACGCACTGGATGACATCAACACCGCCATCCACGATCTGCACCACGGCCAACTCCAAGGCCGCGGGGTGATCATTCCCTAATTTCCTGCGTCGGACCACTCGTGATGTGCCGGGTTGCTCAGCGCGACGGGCAACCCCGCACATCCGCGAGGCGGTCAGCGCATCAGGATCAGCACACCTCGCGCAGTTCGACGCTCACGACCATCGACTCGGTGATCCCGCCGAGGTAGGTGCCCTTGATCGGAACCACGTCCGCGTAGTCGCGGCCGCACGCGATGCGCACGTAGCGGTCGCTGACCTCGCCCACGTGTGTGGGATCCTCTTCGACCCAGCCGATTCCGGGAACGTGAACCTCTGCCCAGGCATGACTCTCGACCATGCCCTCACGATCGGGCTCGAACATCCACCCGCTCACATACCGCGCCGCAACGCCACGCAGCCGGCAGAGCGCGACGAAGACATGGGCGAAGTCCTGGCACACGCCGCGCCCCGCCCCGATCACCCCGTCGACGGTCGTGGTGACGTCGGTCGCCCCACGCTCGTAGACCAACGCGGCGTTGAGCGCACTCGCCAGTCGGCGGACCCATGCCGCTACTCCGATCGCGGACGAGACCGCGAGCCCGTCGGCGAACACGCGCGTCGCGTCCGACCACGCGACAAGCTCGGATGGGAGCAAAACTCGGCCCAGGCCTCTCGGTAGGCCTCACCCTGGAGCACCGTCCACCCGTCCGGGCCGTCCACCTCGCCGATCACCGGGACCGGAGCCCGCATCGAGATCAGCGACTCCGCCTCGACGACAAGGCGTGGATGGTCATCGACGATCTGGCACCACCACACCCGGTTGCCCCACACGTCGGTGGACTCGGCGACATCGGCGTTCGGCGTCAACGCGATGCGTGCGTACTCGACCTGCTGCCTGGGACCGTCGACGGGGCCGAGCCGGATCTCGTTGACGCTCTCGCGCGCGGAACCTGCGTACGTGAACTCAGTTCTGTGCTTGACGAACAGCTTGCGCGTAATGAGGTCCACCGGTGAACTCCGCATCTGGAAGGAATATCGAGGCGATCGCCTCATGGATGTCAGTCAAACGGGTCTGCAACCGTGCCAGGCCGTGCTCGACGGACTGGGTCTGTGCCGCCGACGCTGCCGCGCGCGCGGCAGCGAACACGACAGCCCTCGGCGTGGCGTCGGCCGACCTGACGCTGAGTGAGCGAAGCGCGTCGATGCCGGCGCCGACCTCGTCCAGACAGAACGCCACTGACGACGGCAGCTGACGGTCCACGAGCAGGAATGCCGTTGGGGTGAGACCGTCGCGACCGGGCAGCGCGACCCTCAGGTACGCCTCGTACGACGAAGCGAGTTTGAGCAGCGTGCGCCAGTCACCGATGCCCTGCGCCCGCCCGTCGCCAACCGCGATCAAGCCGTTGTGCACGGCCAGCAGTCGTGTCACCTGGATGGCCCGCTCGAGATGACGTCCCACGCGCAGAAACTGCCAATACTCGTCGCGACGCACTGCGCGGTCCACGATGCCGTCCACAGCCGCAATGTGCCCGCGCACCTGATGACAGAAGGCAAAGACCCCTTCCTGGTTGAGCCGTCGCGGCGTCCACGCACGAGAGGTGATCTCAGCGGAGCTGATCACCTCGGCCATCTCGGTCGGCAAGCGCGACCGGATTGACCGGATGCGCTCGCGCGCACGACCGAGACACGCGATGACGCTGTCGGGGTTCGCCTCACTCAACGTCAGGTACCAGGAGACGCTGCGCTCGTCAGCGCGGCGATGACCGATCAGGAACGACGTGGGATCGCCGACGATGCCCAACACCGGCTCCCAGATGTGTGTCCGCCCCGCGCCGTTCTGCAACGCGCCCTCGAGCGAGGCCGCGTGGCTGATCTCGAGCGCGCGCGCAATGGCAGACGCACGCTCGACGTCACGCGCGATCCAATACAGGGTCTCGGCGACGCGGGCCAACATCAGTCGCGGCCCACCACCCACGTGTCCTTGCTGCCGCCGCCCTGCGAGGAGTTGACGACGAGCGATCCTTCGCGAAGCGCAACGCGTGTCAGACCACCCGGCACCACGACGGGCTCGTCGCCGAACATCACGAACGGCCGCAGATCGACATGCCGCGCGGTGAAGCCCCCGTTCAAGAAGACCGGAGCGCGCGACAGCTTGACGACTTCCTGCGCGATGTAGCCGCGAGGGTTCTCACGCACCCGCCGGGCGAAGGACTGCCGTTCCTGGACCGTTGCCTGCGGCCCGATCATCATTCCGTATCCCCCGGCTCCGTCAACCGCTTTGACAACCAGCGAGTCGAGATGGGACAACACGTAGTCGAGGTCGTCCTGGCGGCTGAGCGTGAACGTCGGCACCTGTCGCAAGATCGGCTCCTCCCCGAGGAAATACCGGATGAGGTCCGGCACGTAGACGTAGACCGCCTTGTCGTCGGCGACCCCGTTGCCCGGTGCGTTCGCGATCACCACGTTGCCGTCCCGATAGGCCTGGAGAAGACCCGACACACCCAACATCGAATCGCCCCGCAGTGACGCCGGATCCAAATACGCGTCATCGATGCGCCGGTAGATCACGCTGACCTGGCGCAAGCCGACGGTCGTGCGAATCCAGATCCGGCGATTGCGCATGACCAGATCGCGGCCCTCGACCAATTCGGCCCCCATCTGCTGGGCCAGATAGGCGTGTTCGGCGTACGCGGCGTTCCATTGACCCGGCGACAGGAGCGCCACGCATCCGGCGCCACCGGCCGGCGACATCGCCGTGATCGCATCGCGCAGGAGCAATGCGGCGTGGTCGACCTGCGCGACGTGTTGCGCGGTGAAGGCCTCCGGCATCAACCGCCGCATGAAGGCCCGGTTCTGCAACAGATACGAGAGGCCGGAGGGGTTGCGGAGATTGTCTTCGAGCACCCGCCACTCGCCCTGGTCGTCGCGGACCAGGTCGACACCGGCCAGGTACACCCGCCGACCACCTGGTGGCTCGAGACCTGCGACCGGTCGCAGGTAGCCGCTGCACGTGGCGATCAGGCTGTTTGGGACGATGCCGTCGACAATTGCCCGTCGCGGCCCGTAGATGTCCGCCAAAAACAGATCCAGCGCGCGTACGCGCTGAATCAACCCGGCCTCGATCGTCTGCCACGCGTCGGCGTCGATCACCCGTGGCAGCAGGTCGAACGGAAACGTCTGCTCGCGACCCCCGTGGGCGAACGTGATGCCGTGGTTTGCGTAGTGGCGGTCGACCTGCGCCGCCCGCGCGGTGAACGTCTCGCGCGACATCCGCGACATGCCACGCGCGACCTCCGCATACGAGGTACGCGGGCGGGTCTGATCGTCGAACATCTCGTCGTAATACCCGGCGGAGCGATACCCAGTGAACATTGTCTGCTCCTGTCGTGGCTGAACGAAACGATAGGAGTGGTTGGGACGCTCGTCCTTCGACGAACGACCAACCAGGGACGGCGCCGTCTCGCCCTGGGGACCAACGCCGGCCATTCGGGCCAACCGGAGCGCCCTGCAATCGGGCCCGGGGGCGGTTCGACCAAACGACGCTCGGTGCAACCGTAGATGCAGAGACCACACCAGGAGGTGACACAGATGCACCGTCCACTGCGCACCGCTCGGCCACCCGCAACCGAATCGCGCGTTGACGTGCGCCAGGCCGCCCGTCTCATGTGTGGTTGGTGTTGGGGCCAGCGAGCCATCTACGAGTCGTCGCCGTTCGGCCTGATGCCAATCGTCTGCGGACGTTGCGATGGACACGGACACGAGGAGTCCGCAGACCCGAACCTGCGGTGAATCGCGCCCCGACGGGCGCATCAGCGACAGACCCGTGTGGAAGGTCGTCGAGCCCCGGGCGGATCTGGCCGGCCGGGCGGCTCACAGCGATCGCCGGACCGCGATCTTCGCACGACGAAAATGTTAATAAATAATTAGCAAGATTTTGGAGTTTTTGTGCGCTGCCGATAACGGTTGAGTACGGGTGAGATCGACCACTAGTACCGATCCCCCCGTCTGCTCGCCAATTCCGCTGGGCGCCGCTCGTGCCCAACCTGAGCACCGCCTCAAGCACCTGACCGATGTTCGGTTTCCGTACGACGGGGGGTGAATACGCGGGCTGAACCGCGTGTACCTGATACGGCGCTCCCCTCCCGGCGCTTGACATCCATCCATTCCTACAAGGAGCGATTCTCGTGAAACCCCAGTCCCTCAGCCGAATGACGCGTCGGGCGCTCGGGCTGCTGACGACCATCGGAGCACTTGGCGCGGGAGCGTCATCGACCCTGGCCAATCCCGTCGTGGAGGTTGGCGGGAGCTGGACGGCCATCAGCGGAGCGGCAGGACCGTTCACCACTCCGGACGGCGGCAACACGATCACGGCCCCGGGTGGCGGGGGGTCGATCCCCGCCGGCTCCCACCTGCAGACCCAGTACTGCAACCAGTACGGGCCGAACACCCAGCTGGTCGGCGCCCATGTGCGGCGGGTGCGCTGGCACGCGACCTCCAGCGACATCTTCGGATACATGCGGATCCAAGGCCCGGACGGCGTCGACCTGCACAACCGGTACCTCTACAACCAACTGATCTCCCTTGAGATGCAAAAAGACACCGTGTACGACGACGACGTCAACTTCGGGGCAGGACAGTGCTTCTACGGTGGCATCTACGCCAACAACACGACGAGCAACTTGGGGTTCACCACGCTGGTGACCAACCAGATCCTGGGCGTCAAGGTCGAGGACCTGCAGGGTCCGGCGATCGCAAATCCCGTCAGCACGGGTGCGTGGTTGACAGGCGATGCGGCGCCGATCGAATGGGACCAGTCCGACAACAACTTCCTGCGCGCCAACACGTACGCACAGGTGGTCGGAGGAGGCACCGCAGATCTCGGTGACGCAGCCAACGGCCATGTCGGGGCCTGGGTCGGTGCCGGTGCCCTGACCGACGGTCAGCATCAGATCTGCGCCTACCGGGCGGCACAGTCCGCCTCGTGGCCGGTCGCCGGCGCGTGCACCATCTTCAAACTCGACCGCACCGACCCCGGTGTGCCGCTGATCAGCCTCAGCCCGGACACCGGTGGGGCTTGGACCAGCCAGGACGTGACAGTCACCACGGGCCAGACGGCCGACGGCACCGGCTCCGGCTGGAACCGCAACCAATTCAACACCAACGGTGCCGGATGGAGCGACTCCCCCGCCGCTTTCACCCGCACCATCGAGGGTGACCTGTCGATCACCGCGCGCGCGATCGACAATGCCGGTCGCGCGAGCGGCTCCGCCACCGCCCGTGTGGTGCGCATCGACAAGACCAACCCGATCGCCGCGGTCGCAATCGCATCGCAAACCACACCGGGCCTGGTCACCCTCTCGAACGACCTGACCGGCGACGCGTTGTCGGGGCTCAAGAAGTTCGCGGTCCACCTCGGTGCGGCAGACGGGCCGGTGGTCGCCACCAACGGGGCGGAGCTTGCCGACATCGGCCAATCCTTTCCCGCCAAGGACGTCGGATCGACGAAGTTCTTCCTCGTCGCAGAGGACAACGCCGGCAACACTGCGACTGCCGCCAGTGCAACGGTGCGGCTTGATTCGATTGCCCCGTCGCCGGCGTTGCAGACGGCACCTGCAGGGTGGATCAAGGATTTCGGTGTCACCGGCCCGGTCGACAACCGCCTCGAGGCGACGCTGACCGACAACGTGGCCGATGGCCTCGGCCCGGTTGAGGTGCAGATCCGTCAGGGCACCGGCGCATGGCAGAACATGGCCGCCTACAACCAGCCGGGCAGCCCCAACCTGGGTCAGGGACAACACTTGCTCGCCCCGTCGACGGCGGGACTCGTCCTGACCGACGGGACCGCCGAGATCCGTGTTGTCGCCCATGACCCCACGTTCAACACCCTGATGGGCACCACCCCGGTTCAGACGGTCAAGATCGACCAGACCAGCCCCGAGGTCGCCGACGCCACCGGGTGGACGTCCACGCCGACCGGAGTCCCCGGTGCGTACCGGCTGACGCTCCCGACCCTGACGGATGTGACGTCCGGGTTGGCCACCGTCGAGGTCTTGGTCAACAGCAACCCCGCCGGCGGGCAAGCCGAGGCCGGGTTCGCCATCGCCGGATCGGTCGGCGACCCGACCGGCACCGTGGCCGTCACCGTCGACGCGGCGGGACTGCCCGCTGGGATCCACGCGACACGCGTGCGGGCAACCGATCGTGCAGGCAACGTCTTCATCACGAGCGGCCCGGTGGTCAACCTCGACAAGGACATCCCGATGGTGACCCCGGTGACCGTCACCGGCACCGGCGTGGTGTCGTTTACCCTGCTGGACGCCGGCGGGTTCGGTGCCTGCCCGGTCAAGATCGAACTCAACGGCCCGGCCACCAACGCTGCGTGGCAGACCATGTTCGAGCAGGCTGCGGGAACGCTCCCGGCCAACTTCAGCTTCCAACTGCCGATGTCGGGTATGGCAAACGGCGACTATCGGGTGCGTGCCGTTGTCTGTGACGCCGCGGGCAACACCGCAACTCAGGTCACGACGTTCAGCTGGACCGGTGGCCCCGTGCCCGGCTCCGGCGTGTCAACCGTGCTCAGCTACCAGGTGACCCAGCTCGCCGCAGACGGTCAGACCACAACCCGCGTTGTCGGTGGGCGGATCCTTCCGGTCATCCGTGGGATCTACAACCGACCCTTCGTCCTTCGGGGTCACATGCAGAAACCCGATGGCAGCGCCTTGAGCGGCGTGGGGATCGAGCTTCGTGACTCCGCCGGTCGGTACATCACTGGTGCGCGCACTGATGCGGCGGGCAACTTCGCGATCGCGACCCGGGCGACCGTCGGTGGAGTCTGGACCGTCAACCAGGTCGGCCAGGCCGAACGCGCGTCCGCCGCGCTCCTCGAGGTCAAGCCGATCGTACGGGTCGCGATGAAGATGACCCGTGGCGCCAAGGGCGGTCGCAAGCTCATCGTCACCGGCCGGCTCATCCCGCAGGCAGGCATGTACAACAAGGCGATCCAGCTCCAGTGGAAGGACCCGGCCACCGGCAAGTGGCGCCCCGCGGTCAACGGGCGCATCGCCAGGAACGGCCGGTTCCGGATGGTGTACCAGTTCCGCCGCCCCGGCGGGTACAAGGTGGCGTTCCGCGTCGCCGTCCCGACCGACAACGGGTGGCCGTACCTGGCGACCAACAGCCGCCTCGTGACGCTCGCGATCGCCTGACCGCGCTCCGGGTCTCACACCCGGGGACGCTCCGCGCACGCCGCGTGGAGCGTCCCCATGCCTCCCGCTCCCGCGACATCCCGTTCCCGAACCTCGACGAGGCTGCAATGAGCACGCACACACCCAGACATACCGACGGGACACGCCCCCGCCGAGCACCCCGGCGCTGGGCGAGCGCCACGGTCCCGATGGATCTGACCGATCAGCTCGGACGTTTCGCCGATGCGCGCGATCAGCTCGCAGCGATCGCGATGTACCACTTTCGTGATCTGGTGCGCCAGGTCGGGTGGCAGGTCGGCGACGCCAAAGCGGAGGATCTCGTCCAGGATGTGATCCTGCGCCACCTGGGTCGTCACGACACCGACCCGCAACCGCAGTACACGAGCGTCAACGCATACCACAAGCTGCGCTCAAGCCTCATCACGTCGACAAAGAACGCGGCGATCGACCATCTCCGCAGAACGGCGACGCGCGCTGAGATGCCGGTCGGAACGTTCGGGGGCGACCGGGTCGACACCGTCGTCGGACGCGCCGGCGGCGTCCTGACATCCGATGTCTGCGACGACCTCGTCCGCGATCTGGACAGCTCGGCCCTCCATGACGGGTTGCGGCGCGTCGACGGACGCCACGCCCAGCTGCTTCGCATGAAACTCAACGGGGCGACCTTCAGCGACATCGCAACCCACATGGAGGTCTCCACGACCACCGCCTACAAGGCCTACCAACGCGCAATGCGCAGCGTGCAACCGGTTCTCGAGCGGTACGGCGCCGGCGGCTTCTGCAACGAGTACGGGCCGTACCTGATGATCGCGCGGCAGGAACACGACCGAGCTGACGATCCGTCAGGTGAACAACCGTTGACCGACATGATCGGCATTGAGCGTGCCCTCGAACTTCGTCTGCACGTCTACGGCGACCCCGACGTCGACTCCGACGAGGGCTGCGTCGCATGCCGACATGCCGGTGCCCAACACGGAGCGGCGCTCGTCATGTACCTCCCGGCGCCGTTGCTCCTGATGCCGGCGACCGGCGTCATCGCCGTCGCAAAGGGTGCGGCGGCAAGCGTGTGGAGTTCGGTGACGGGCTGGTTCAGCGGACTGCTGGGCGGATCTGCGGCCAGCGGCGTTGCCGCCAAAGGGGTGGGTGTCGTCATCGCCGCCGCCGTCGCGATCGGCGGGACGATCACGGTCAACCATGTCGCCGACGGCCACGTCGCCCCCGCGCGCGGAGCGAAGGGGCTGACCGCCGCGCCCGCAGTGACGATCGCGGGACAACCGAAACCTGTGACGCCACCACCGATTCCCGCCAGAACATCGTCGCGTCGATCCACTCCTGCGACGAGCACGGCGCGCTCCGGTTCACCGGCATCGGGGTTGACACCCACCCCGCAGCCACGCACCGGTGCCGATCGACCGCGCAGTGGTGGTCACGGCAACCCCGCTGCGGAGTTCACGCCATAACCGGCGCCGACCGATCCCGAGCGCGTCGGCAGACGACCACAAATGCGACCTGGGCAGGGCATTCCCGACGCTGGCGCGTCGCGTCGCCGCTGCATATGGCAAAATGCGCGACCGCCAGCGGAACGCGGCATGCATTCGCCTGGCCCAACCTCAAGCGAAACGGGTCCTTCATGTTGATCAACGAACTGAGCAAGCGGGTCATCCCGTTTCGCGCGCATGACGCCAAACACGTCGGCGAGGGATCCTTCTACGTCGACCAGATCGTCTGGCTGAACGGCGACCGCATCGAGCTGGGCGAGAAGGTCGGGTTCAACTTTGGTTGCTACGTCAACGGTTTCGGCGGTCTCACGATCGGGAACAGGACCATCATCGGGCCCTACACCATGATCCACACCGCCAACCACGAGATGGCGACCGACCGGCCAATCCCCGAGCAGGGGTGGAACCTGGGGCCGGTCGTCCTCGGTGCGGACTGCTGGATCGGAATGGGCGTCTGCATCCTGCCCGGCGTCACCTTGGGCGACGGCTGCGTCGTCGGCGCGGGCAGCGTGGTGACACGCGACGTCGAGCCGTATTCGATCGTCGTCGGCAACCCGGCGAAGGCGATCAAGAGTCGCGTGGCTTCGTGAGGGTTCTCTTCCTGCAACGTCAGCCGTGCGTCCGTGCGCTCAAGTACGCGGTCAGCCTGCGCGGCGCATGGCCCGAGCTGCAGTTGGGATTCGCCTATCAGGGGCGGACGCTGAGCGAGTTCTACGGCACGGGGGACGAGCTGTTCGACGGATGGTGGGACCTGGGTCAGGACGCCCAACCGATCGACGAGCTGCAGGCCGTGCTCGACGACTTCCAACCGGACCTGATCCACAGCCACAACCTGCCCGATGTGCTGACGGTACTCACCCTTGCGCTCGTGGGCGATGACATCCCGGTCGTCCACGACATCCATGATCTGCAGAGCCTGCGCTCCACGCCCTATCGCGACGGGTTCCCCGAGCCCGTCAACCCACTCGACCTCGAGCGGATCGCGATCGAGGGTGCATCGGCACTCATCACCGTCTCACCCGAGCTGGTCGACGTCGTGCGCGCCCGATACGAACTGCCGGCGCGGACGCTGGTCCTGGGTAACCTGGCGTTGCGGCGCGACCGCGTCGTCGAGCTGCCGGAGCACCACGGCGACAGGACGGCCCAAACGATCGTGTACGAAGGAAGCCTCGCAACCGACGGTGGCCACTACGACCTGCGCGACATCTTCAGTTCGGTTGCGAACGCCGGCTTAGCGGTCGCAATCCACCCATCGCGTGCGGTTCCGGCCTATGCGCAACTGGCGGCAGGGCATCGGGGGATCCGGTGCCATGAATCGCTCGACCCGGCGACCCTGATGCAGACGCTGCCGCGCTACGACCTCGGCTGGGCCGGTTTCAACGCCACCTTAAACGGGGCACACCTGGACACGGTGCTGCCGAACAAACTGTATGAGTACCTCGGTGCCGGACTCCCGGTGGTGACCCTGCACGACCACCTCGCGCTCCGCCGGTTCGTGGAGCAGGAGGGCATCGGTCTCGTCTTGCACGATGTCGCGGACATCGCGGACGCGGTACGCAGTCTGGACATGGAATCGCTGCGCCGCACCGTCGCCGAAAAACGCGATCGCTACACGTTCGAGGCACAGGTGGGCGAGGTCATCGAGCTCTACCGCGACCTGGTCGGCAGGCCCACACCGCTCGACAGCGCGGTCGGCGTCTGACGGCTGACGTCGGGCGTCGCCGGCCCTTGCCCGGCCAGGCGGCGCCAGCCATGCTGCCACGGTGAATCCGGAATCGATCCTCGCCCACGGCGGCGGCGCCAACCCGAGCGGTGGGCTGTCATCCCCGCTCGACCGCTCCACCACGTTCGCAGGCACGGCCGGCCAGTCGTCCGCGTACGGGCGCGCCCACAGCCCCATCCTGGAGGGGGTCGAAGCGACGCTCGGCGCGTTGGAGGACGCCACGGCATTGGTGTTTGCAAGCGGGCTGACCGCCTGGACCGCCCTCTGCCAGACGGTCCTTCGGCCAGGTGATGTCGCAGCGATCCCCACGCGCGGCTACTACGGGGTCGAGACCCACGCCCAGCTTCTGCTCGAGCCATGGGGAGTTGAGGTTCGTCGCTTCGATCCGATCGTACCGGCTGCTGTGGCGAACGCGGCCCGGGGAGCGCGCCTGGTCCTCGTCGAAACCCCCTCCAACCCGGACATGCGGGTCGTCGACATCGCGCAGGTGGCCGAGGTCGTCCACGCGGCCGGCGCACTGCTCGTGTGCGACAACACGGTCGCCACCCCGCTGCTGCAGCGCCCGCTCGATCTGGGGGCCGACGTCACCTGGCAGAGCGCGACCAAGTATCTGGGCGGTCATTCCGACGTGCTGGCGGGTGTGCTCGCCATGCGCGATCCGGAGCTTGCCGGTCGGATCCGTCGCATCCGCACCCACATCGGTGGTGCGCTGGCCCCCGACCCCTCGTGGCTGCTCAACCGTGGCATGCAGACGCTCGCGCTTCGCGTCGCGCGCCAATGTGCGACGGCGCTCGACCTGGCAGCACGACTCGAGTCACATCCGGCGGTGGTGCGCGTCAACTACCCGGGCCTGCCCCATCATCCGGACCACGCAATCGCGGCCGCGCAGATGACCGACGGGTTCGGCGGGCTGCTCTCATTCGAGCTCGCCGACGCGGCGACCGCTGACGGGCTCATCGCCTCGCTGACGATGATCCGTGGTGCGACCAGCCTTGGAGGTGTCGAGTCACTGATCGAACGCCGCAGCCGGATCGAGCCCCAGGGGCGCGTCCCGGCCGGACTGCTCCGCCTTTCGGTCGGCATCGAGCACGTCGACGACCTGTGGACCGACCTGACGGGCGCGCTCGAAGGGTGACCCGTGGTCGGGCGGCGTGCGGACCGCCCGATCTGGTTTCAGTACCGGTAGTGGTCAGGTTTGAACGGCCCCTCGGCGCTGATGCCGAGGTAGTCGGCCTGATCCGGGGTCAGCTCGGTCAACCGGACGCCGAGCGCATCCAGGTGCAAGCGGGCGACCTTCTCGTCCAGCGCCTTCGGCAACGTGTGCACCTGGCGGCCGTAGTCGCGGCTCTTGGTGAACAGCTCGATCTGCGCGATCGTCTGGTTGGTGAACGAGTTGGACATGACGAAGCTGGGGTGGCCGGTCGCGTTGCCCAGGTTCAAGAGTCGTCCCTCCGAGAGCACCAAGATCGCGTGCCCGTCCGGGAAGACCCACTTGTCGACCTGAGGCTTGATGTTGATCTTCTCGATGCCCGGGGAGTTGATCAGACCCGCCATGTCGATCTCGTTGTCGAAGTGGCCGATGTTGCCGACGATGGCCTGGTGCTTCATCTTCGCCATGTGGTCGGCGGTGATGATGTCCTTGTTGCCGGTGCAGGTGATGAAGATGTCGGCAATGCCGACGACGTCGTCCAGGGTGTTGACCTCATAGCCCTGCATCGCCGCCTGCAGTGCGCAGATCGGGTCGATCTCGGTCACGATCACACGCGCGCCCTGCCCCTTGAGCGACTCGGCGCACCCCTTGCCAACGTCGCCAAAGCCACAGATGACCGCGACCTTGCCGCCGATCATCACGTCCGTCGCGCGGTTGATGCCGTCGATCAGCGAATGGCGGCAGCCGTACAGGTTGTCGAACTTGGACTTGGTCACGGAGTCGTTGACGTTGATCGCCGGAAACAGCAGCTCCTCGCGCTCGGCGAGTTGGTACAGGCGATGCACGCCTGTGGTCGTCTCCTCGGTGACGCCCTTGATTCCGGCGGCGATGTTGGTCCACCGCTTGGGGTCCTCCTGCAGCGACCGGTTGAGCACCTCGAGGATGACGTGGAACTCCTCGGAATCGGCGGTCGAGGGGTCGGGCGCCTGACCCGCGCGCTCGTATTCGACACCCTTGTGCACCAACAGGGTCGCGTCGCCGCCGTCGTCGAGGATCATGTTGGGGCCGCCACCGTCAGGCCACAGCAGCGCCTGCTCGGTGCACCACCAGTACTCCTCCAGGGTCTCGCCCTTCCAGGCGAACACGGGCACACCCTTGGGATCCTCCACCGTGCCGTCGGGCCCAACCGCAACCGCGGCCGCGGCGTGGTCCTGGGTCGAGAAGATGTTGCAGCTGACCCAGCGCACCTGCGCGCCGAGCGCGACGAGCGTCTCGATCAGCACCGCGGTCTGGATCGTCATGTGGAGCGACCCCATGATCCGGGCGCCCGTCAGCGGCTTGGACGCGCCGAACTCCCTGCGCATGGCGATCAGGCCCGGCATCTCGTGCTCGGCGAGCACGATCTCCTTGCGCCCGAACTCCGCGAGCGAGAGGTCAGCCACCTTGAAATCGGCAGCGGATGTGGTGGCAGTCGTCAAAGCAATCTCCTCGTCGGGCGACGGTTCTCTCGGATGGGGCAGCGGGCCCTGCGCCGAGTTCGGCGCGGCCGCGAGCGCGACCAGCAGGTTAGCACCGGTCCCGTGCGACCCGTCCGCGGCGCCGGTCGCAGGGGTCACCGACCGGTGAGTGCCGCAACGGCCACCTCGGGGCTGATCCATGTCAGCTGGCCGCCGGACCGGCCCCGTCCTTTCCACACCGCGCGAAGGGTGACCGGTTTCGCTGGGCGCACGCTGATCGCGAACGTCCCGTCGGCCGCCGTATCGACCGTCGCCAGTCGCCGCCAGCTGTCGCCCGACTTCCAGTCGATCTGCACCTCGGTTCGATCAACCGCCGCCCTCGCCTGCCCCACCATCCGCACCGCCTTGCGTGTCACGGCATCGACGGCGAACGGCAGCGCAAACGCCGCAAGACCCGGCTTGGGAGCGCCGTTGATGTCGAGCAACCCGGACTTCCAATCCGTGTGATCGTGAAGGAAGTAGTAGACCATCAGCTGGACACGCGGCCTGACCCGCAGACGCCTGAACGCATCGACGATGTACGTGGCCTGCTCCTGCCGGGTGAAGTGCTTGGGATATTGGGGTACGGCTTCCGTCCCAAAGCCGTACTCGGTCAGCCAGACCTTCTTGCCGCGCAGATAGGTGCGGTCGATCGTCCTGGTCAGGACGTCCAGGTTGTAGAGATCGAGGTAGCCGCGGTTGGGCAGCGTCGTGTCGCGCGGCTTCGTTGCCGGATACGGATGGTGGCTGACGACGTCCATCGGGGGCTGCAGGCCAGGGGCGTCGAGCGCACGCAGGAAATCGTCGGCCTTGATCCGATTCGGCTTCGTGAGTTGCTTCGGGCCACCCACCCGGCACGAGGTGCCACAGCGGTCACCGTTGGGCGCGGTGACGCCTCCTGCGACGACGGCGTCGGGAGCCGCCGCCTTGACACCGGCGTAGAAGCTCTTCTGCAAGTCGGAGTAGACGCGCGGCGAGGTCGCGACCCAACGATCCGCCTTCCGTTCGTACTGCGGGTAGAGAAACAACGTGATGTTCGGTTCGTTCCACCCCTCCCACTTCCGCACCCCACGCGGCGCGAACCGCGTTGCGGCGGCGGTGGCAAACGCCCCGAAGTCGGCCGGATCGTTCGGTCGGATCGCGAAGTCGAACACGCCCTGCTTCGGGAGCGTCACGGTCGGGTCCGCGGCCCACTTCGGCGTTCCGTAGACCGCGAACAACACCTCGACGTGGTTGGCCGCAGCAACGTCAAGCACCCGGTCATAGGGCGCCCACTGGTATGACGGGTCGTCGGGATCAGTCGGATTGGCCGGACGCGTGACGGCAACCTGCGACCACTGCAACTCGACACGAATCACCGCCGCACCACTCTCGGCCATTTGCCGCACCCGTTCGGTGGGGTCCGAACTGTCGATCGTGTCGTCCTGTATCCCTGCCACCGGCGAAGTCGTGGCCGTATCGACGCTGAACGGTGGTCCGTCGGAACCACCACCGCAGCCGCCCGACACGCCCAGCCACATGACGAGGCCGACGAGCGCCCACACACGCAACCGGGCAGGAGGCTCGGACGTGGGGCGACGGCGCGGCACGAGGCGCACGATACCGACCACCGCCCGACAGCAGGTCTCCATCCGGTGCGACGGGCGCGGCCCCCGTTGCCATGTGACACTCTCGCGCATGAGCGCGACCGTTCTCCTTGGCTTGGTGTTCGCGTTGGTGACGGCGCTGACGGCGGTCATCGCGCTCCTGATGAAGCACAAGGGCGCCGTGACGGCGCCCGCGGTCGATGCCCGGCGGCCCGTGCGGACGTCGCTCGCCCTGTTTCGGGTCAAGTGGTACACGCTGGGAATGCTCGTCGCAGTGGGCTCGTGGGGGTTCCACGTCGCGGCCCTTGCGCTGGCGCCGATCTCGCTGGCGCAGGCGGTCATCGCAGGCGGCCTCGTCTTCTTGACGGCGGTGGCGGACCGACTCTTCGGACTCCACATCACGCGCCGCGAAGTCATCGGCGTCGTGCTGGCGGCGGCCGGGCTCGCGATCCTGGCGGCGACGCTCGATGGCGGCGCCGATGCCGCGCACGATCACTACGACACGGTCACGCTGCTCGCCTACGTGGGTGCCATCATCGCCACCGGCCTCGCCACCGCCTGGTGGGCACGACGGACTCCCAACGGCGGGGCGCTGCTGGGCATCTCAGCCGGATGCCTCTGGGGCGCTTCGGACGTGTGCATCAAGGGTCTCGCCGGCAACCTGGCCGGCGATACCGTGGGCACGCTCACCCATCCGCTCGTGCTCGTCATCGTCGGGGCGTCGCTCGTCGGCATGACCGTCTCCGCCCGGAGCCTGCAAGTGGGTCCGCCCATCGGGGTCATCGCCATGACCACCGCGGCAGGAAACATCAGCACGATCGTCGCGGGACCGGTCGTCTTCGGTGAGCCGCTGCCCGACGGCCTCGGCGGAGTCGTGCTGCGCGTGATTGCATTCGGGCTCGTGATCGTCGCCGCAACCCTGACCCCTCCTGCAGCGACCTCGGAATCACCGGTGATCGGAGGACCATGACGCCCGACGACGATTGGGGAACATTCCTTCGGGTCGAGGGCGCCAAGGCCCTCGAATGGGCCGCCGGATACCTCGACCGGGTCGGTGATCTTCCGGTCCTTGCATCCGCATCGCCCGGCGACATCCGCGCCGCGCTTCCCGCCACGGCACCCGACGAGGCCGAATCGTTCGACGCGATCCTTGCGGACCTTGACCTGTTGCTGCCCGGCATCACCCACTGGCAGCACCCGCGGTTCTTCGCGTACTTCGCGACGACCGCGTCGCCGCCCGGCATCGTCGCCGAGTTGATCGCCGCGACGCTCAACCAGGTGGCGTTCATCTGGCGGACCTCCCCCGCAGCCACCGAGTTGGAGTACCTGGTCGTGGACTGGTTGGCGGATCTGCTGGGATTGCCGCAGGGCTGGCACGGGCACATCGAGGACACCGCGTCCACATCGACGATCGCCGCCCTGGCGGCTGCGCGTCACGTCACGGGGCGCCGTGTGGTCGTGTGTTCGGAACATGCGCACTCGTCAGTCGACAAGGCAGCGCGACTCTTGGACATGCCGATCCGCAAGGTGTCAACGGACGCGGCATTCCGCATGCGGGCAGACCTGTGTGGCGAGGCCGTCGCCCTGGGGGACGTCGCTGCGGTCGTCGCAACCGTCGGAACCACGTCGACCACCTCGGCCGATCCGGTAGAGACCATCGCGGCAATCACCCATGCCGCCGGAGCCTGGCTTCATGTGGATGCCGCGTATGCCGGGTCGTCGTGGGTCTGCCCCGAGATGCGCTGGTCGGCAGCGGGGGTCGCGTCGGCCGACTCGCTCGTGGTCAACCCCCACAAGTGGCTCTTCACGCCGATGGACTGCTCGGTCCTGTGGACCAGCCGACCGGACGCGCTGCGCGACGCGTTCAGCCTGGTGCCGGAGTACCTGCGCACCACTGACGACGCAGACAGCCTGAGCGACTACGGGCCCGCATTGGGTCGGCGGTTTCGGGCCCTCAAACTGTGGGCGGTGATCCGCGCGTACGGCCGCAACGGCCTGCAGATCCGCATCCGCGAGGCCATCCGCCTGGCCGCGCTGTTTGAGAGGTGGGTGGGTGATGCGCACGGTTGGGAGTTGTGCGCCCCGCGACCGTTCTCGGCCGTGTGCTTTCGGATGGAGGGCAGCGACGCGGCCAACGCGCAGTTGCTCGACCGCATCAACGCGACCGGCGAGATCTTCATCTCGCACACGAAACTCGATGGGCGCTACGTTCTGCGCCTGGCGATCGGACACGAGCGGACGCGTGAGCACGACGTCGTCCGCGCCTGGGAGGTCATTCAGCGCGAGGCGGTGTGTGACGGCAGGGCTGACCGGCTGACAGACTCCGCGGGATGAGTGCGAGCCCCACGATCCGGATCATCGGTGTGCCCATGGACTTGGGTCAGTCGCGGCGGGGTGTGGACATGGGACCGTCGGCCATCCGGCATGCGGGCCTGCACGAGCGGCTGCGCAGCCTCGGGTACGTCACCGAGGATGCCGGCAACGTGGACATCCCCGAACGGGCGACGTTGGCCACCCATCCCGACCGGTCATTCCTGTCGGCGGTCGTGGACGGCTGCACGGCGGCCTACGATGCGGGGGCCCAAGCGATCGCCGACGACCGCTTCCCGATCTTCCTCGGCGGCGACCACTCGATGGCGGCGGGCACTGTCGGAGGTGTGTCGGCTGCCGGCCCGATCGGTCTGCTCTGGATCGACGCGCACGCGGACGCGAACACCCCCGAGACGTCGCCGACCGGCAACATCCACGGCATGCCGCTGGCGGCGTTGATGGGCCTTGGCGCACCCGCGCTGGTCAACCTGGGGCGTCCGGGACCCAAGATCCCGTTCGCGCGGATCGCGTTGATCGGGCTCCGCGACGTGGATCCGGGCGAGCGATTGTTGCTGCGCGATCACGGGGTGGCGGCGTTCACGATGACCGACGTCGACGAACGCGGCGCGGGCGACGTCGCCCGGCACGCGTTGACCCACCTGTCCGGGGTCGAGCGGCTTCACGTCAGCCTCGACATGGACGTGGTCGATCCACTCGAGGCACCGGGCGTCGGAACACCCGTGCCCGGGGGCCTGACCTACCGGGAGGCGCACCTGGTGATGGAGGTCGTGAGCCGGGACGGACGCGTACGGTCGGCCGACCTCGTCGAGGTCAACCCCATCCTGGACGAGCACAACCGCACCGCCGAGATGGCCGTCGAACTCATCGCGTCGTTGCTCGGCAAGTCGATTTTGTAGCCACTCGAGTCGGTGCGAACGAGGTCACGGTGCGTCAATCGGCGACGCGGTGGGGGCTCAGCTCACCGGTACGTGCAGCCCGCACTCCGTCTTGCCCTGACCGGACCAGCGCCCCTCGCGACCGTCGCCGGGCATCGTGCAGTACGTGCAACCGATCGAGGCGTAACCCTTGTCGTGGAGTGCGTTGTGCGGCAGCCCGCGCTCGCGGATGTACGCCCAGCAGCGCTCGTCATCCCAGTCGGCCAGCGGGTTTGCCTTCCACAGGCCGTGCGGCTCGTCCCAGCTCAGCTTGGGTGCGTTGGCACGCGTGGGCGACTGATCGCGTCGCACGCCCGTGATCCAGCAGTCGCGGCCCGCCAGCGCCCGTCCCAAGGGCTCCACCTTGCGGATCGCGCAGCAGCGATCCGGCGCCGTCTCCCACAGGTTCGGCCCGTGTCCGGCTGCCTGGCGTCCCATCGACGGCCCCTCGAACACCTCGATCGTCTTCGCGTAGCGCTCCTCGACCTGTTGCCAGTAGGCATAGGTCTCCGGGAACAACACGTGGGTGTCGAGCGCAAAGACGCGGGCTGAGGGGTCGGCCGTCAACACCATGTCCAGCAGGACTGTCTCTTCCTTCTGGAAGGAGCACGCCAGCACGAGCCCGGTCCCGAACCGCTCGACCAGCGCCGCGATCAGTTGGGGAGCCTCAAGCGACTCGACGTCACGGTCTCCGAGCGGCGGGGCCTGCGAGGCGGCAGTCGTCATACCCCAGACGGTATCAGGAGGTCGCGATCCCGGCCGGGCGCCCTGACAGGCCCGGCGAGTGCCCTGTCATGGAAGTCTCTTTGCGGTTTGGCGGCTGCAAAGCTCCGCCGGATTCGATCCGCCGGCAGCAGGAACCATCGCCCCTGGGGCTTTTCACTCGCCAAACCATCAAAGAACTTCTGCGACAGGGCACTAGACTCGCACCACAGGCAAAGGAGTGTGGAACCCATGGGCCCGGTACGTTCGAAGCCCGCCCCCTCGGTGCGGCGCGTCACGTCGATCATCAACGGCAAGCCGACCCGGCAGCACACTGCCCGCGTCGAGCAGTCGACGAACCCCGCCAACCTGTCTGATGTCGTTGCCGAGGTCGCGCTGATGCGCCCGGCGGGAGTCGTCGCCGCGTGTCGGGCAGCGCATGCCGCACAGGCGGGCTGGGCCTCCACCCCACCGCCGCGCCGCGCGCGCGTCATCCAGCAAGCCGGGCGCCTGGTCGAAGCCAACAAGGAATCCCTGGCGCGCCTGCTGACCCGTGAGATCGGCAAGCCCTACGTCGAGTCGCTCGGCGAGGTCCAAGAGATCATCGACCAATGCGACTTCTTCGTCGGCGAAGGCCGGCGCCTGTACGGCCAGACCGTGCCGAGCGAGATGCAGAACAAGCAGCTGTTCACCTACCGCATGCCGGTCGGGGTCTCGTTCATCATCACCGCCGGCAACTTCCCGGTGGCCGTCCCGGCCTGGTACATCGTGCCCGCGTTGGTCTGCGGCAACACGATCGTCTGGAAGCCCGCGGAGTACACGCCTGCCCTGGCCGACGCGCTCGCGTCGCTCTTCTTGAACGCCGGCCTGCCCAAAGGCGTCTTGCAGGTGGTCCACGCCGACGGACCGTCGACATCGGCCGGCCTTGAGATGGCCCTCGCCGAGGGGCTGGTCGGCAAGGTGGGCTTCACCGGCTCGACCGCCGTCGGCCAGAGCATCGGTGAGCTCTGCGGGCGTCACCTGCAGAACCCGTGTCTGGAACTCGGCGGCAAGAACCCGTTGGTGGTCATGCCCGACGCCAACCTGGACCTTGCCGTCGAGGGCGCGATCTTCTCGGGCTTCGCCTTCGGCGGTCAGCGCTGCACGTCGCTGGGAACGGTGTTTTGCCACGCCAAGGTCCACAAGGAGTTCGTCAAGCGGTTCTCCGCCGCCCTCGCGAGCGCGAAGCTCGGTGACCCCACCAAGAACGTGCTGTTCGGTCCGCTGATGCACGAGCGGTTCCACGCACGATTCTTGGAGTACCTCGAAATGATCCAGCCGCACCACTCGGTCTCGGGATCGGGCGGCGTCGGAGCAATCACGCGCACCAACCCACGAGCGGGTTTCGTCGGTAACCCCGCCAAGGGCCTGTTCGTGCACCCGACGATCGTGGACGGCATCCGCCCCGACGACGATCTGTACTTCACCGAGACCTTCGGCCCCCTCGTCGGTGTCGGCAGGTTCTCGACGATGGACGAGGCGATCGCGCTGGCCAACGGACACGGCTACGGCCTGTCGTCGGCGATCTACACCAACACACCCCGGTGGGCGTTCCAGTTCCGCGCCGGGATCTCGGCCGGGATGCTCTCGGTCAACAACTCGACCGCCGGCGCCGAGTCACACCTGCCGTTCGGAGGCAACGGCAAGTCCGGCAACGGCGGCCGCCAATCCGGGATATGGGTCTTGGATCAGTTCACCCGTTGGCAGTCGATGAACTGGGACTACGCCGGACACCTGCAGCGCGCTCAGATCGACGTCGAAGACGTGCCTGCCAACCTCGGGTTCAGGCTGACGCACTGACCAATCGGCCGCTTCCCCCCGCAATGGGGGATATCCGCGACCGGGAGTACCCTTCCGCGCAATGAGAGACGCGACCAACGACGACCAGGTGACATCGCGCGAATCGGATGCCCTACGGAGCGCGACGTTCGCCGAGAAGCAGGTGCCGTCCGCACCCGAACCAGGGCAGGACCAGCCGTTCCACCAGCCGATGTACGGTGAGGAGACTCGGGCATTGTCCGCGCAGTGGCGTGTCTTCGCGCGGTTCGCAACCGGCGTCGCCGTCCTCACGGCGCCGGTCTTCTTTCTCGTGTTGTACCGCGCCCTCGGCTGGAGTGCGGTTGCGGCCGGACTCGTCGCCGCACTCGCGGTCTTCGCGTTCCGCGGGCTCATGGACATGGTCTCGCGGTGGCTGATCCCCTATCCGAGCCTGTTCGGCGACGACGACCGCCTTCGCGAATCGGACATCGTCTCCCGGCGCCGCGCCTGGTTCTGGAGATCGTGGTTTCGTCGCATCTGGATCCTCGGCGTCCTGTATCTGGTCCTCGCCCTCATCACCTTCGTGGTGCATGCGGCAAATGGCGACACCGGCATCACCAGTGCACTCGCAGCACCCGGCTCCTGGATTGGCGACCAGATTGCACGCCCGGAGAACCGCACCAACCTCGTCATCACCGCGTTGACGCTGCCGCTGATCCTCGTGTTCAACGTCATCATCCTGCTCGGCCCGTTGCTCTATGCCGGTATCAAGCAGATCAACGCGTTCGAACCCGGCGACGCCGATTGGGGTGTCCGGATGGCCGATGTGCGAGGACAGGCCGAACCCAAGGAGGAGATCCGCCGAATCGTTGGTCTGTGGCAGGCGGGTGATGAATTTGAGCGCGCCGGCGGAAAGCGTGAGCGCGGCGTGTTGTTCCTGGGTCCTCCCGGAACCGGCAAGACCATGCTGGCCAAGGCGATCGCCTCGGGCTTCAACTGTCCCTTCGTCTCGGTGCCGGGTTCGGCGTTCGCGCAAACGTTCATCGGGGTTGACGTCATCCTCGTCATGTGGCTGTCGTGGCGCGCGCGGCGCCTTGCGCGCAAGTGGGGCGGCCAATGCATCGTGTTCATCGACGAGATCGACGCGGTGGGAATGCGCCGGGCCAGCCTCGGTGGGGCGTACGCCACCCCCGCCGGTCAACCGTCGCTCCACGACCTCTGTTTCTTCGGGCCGTACGGGTCCATCAACCCCAGCGGCGACCTCGTCGTCGAAACCGAAGAGTGGCGAAAGCGGATGTTCGCGGCCCGTGCTCCTGGGCTGCAGCCCCTGTACTCCGCGCCCGTGCAGCGCCTTGCCGACGCGATCCGCAACACGGTGTTTCCCGGTGTCGGCGGGACGATGGGACAAGGCGGCCTGCAGCAGCTGCTCGTTTCGATGGACGGCGTGAGCACACCCAGCCTGACCCGTCGACTCCTCGTCAATCGCCTCAACACGTGGTTGGACGCGACGTATGTGATTCCGCCCCGAATCAGGAACATCCGCCTGCGACTTCCCGCGGCGCGTCCTCGCCGTGAGCAGCTGTACTTCATCGGCGCATGCAACGCACCATTGGAGTCCCTCGATCCGGCACTCACCCGCCCCGGACGCATGGGCCGCCACGTGGAGTTCCGGACGCCGAACCGTCACGACCGCAGCGACATCTTCGACCTGTACCTCGGCAAGGTGGCGCACGACCCGGAACTGGACTCTGAGGGCCGCCGTGACGAGCTGGCGCGCATCACCATGGGCCACTCCCCCGCCATGATCGAACAGGTCTGCTCCCTCGCGTTGACCAACGCACATCACAAGGGCCGGCAGGCGTTCGAATGGCGCGACCTGGTCGAGGCCATCACGGTCGTCGAAGCAGGTATCGAGTCGGGCTTCAAGTACGGCGACGACGAGGCCCGGGCGATCGCCATCCACGAGGCCGGACACGCGGTCACCGGCCACCTGTACATGAAGGGCCACACCTCGACACGCCTGACGATCAAACCTCGGGGCGACTCGGGCGGACACCACATGATGCAGCGGATCGACGAGCGGATGTTCAAGTGGCGCCACGAACGGTTCGCAGATCTGGTGTGGAGCCTTGGAGCCATCGCTGCCGAGCGCGTCTTCTACAACGAGAACGGCAACGGCGTCGCCGGTGACATCTCGGGAGCCACGGCATCGGCCGCGATGATGGTCGGTGTCAACGGCATGCCGCCAGAGATCCCGGACCTCCGCGACCGGTTTGCGACCGAGGCCGAGGCGCAGGTCGCCGAGCGCAGGCTCATGCGCCGATTCGAGCGTATCGGCAACCAGATCATGAATCGTGCCTCGATGGGCAGCGCGCTCCATGGCGACCCGGTCGCGGCCGTACTGAGTGACCCGACCAAACGCACCATGGTCGCCGAACTTCTGGGGCAGGCGTATCTGACCGCCTACTGGTTCGTTCGACACAACCGCGAGGCCACCGAACGCGTCGCTGATGCGCTCCAGGAGCGCCGCGAGATCTTCGGCGACGATGTCCTGAGCCTGCTGGACAGCGTGCATTTGGCAATCCCGCAGATCGACCCACTTGATGAGGCAAATTGGCCGAGGATCTGATCGAGCACGTCGACGACGTGGTGTCTGACGACGCCGACGCCGCGGCGCGCGGTGGCTCTGACGGTCCACACACGTCGCAGCCGAAGCGCCCCTGGGCGTACCAGCGTCGCTTCGTCGCAGCGTTTGCGGTGCTGGCGCTCGTCATCGTCGCGGCGGCGGGCCTGACGTGGCTGCTCATCGCCCAGACCGACCGTCCGGCGGCGTTCTCGTCGTTCGTGACCAAGGAGAGCGATCCCGTCAAACGCGCCGAGGAGATCGGCACCTACGTCTCGGGCCGCTACCTGGCGGCTCCCGGCCAGACGCCGATCGTTCGCGTCGATGGCGGCGAGGACGACAAGGCCGCGCTTCCCGCCGCGCCGCAGGCGTTGGCCGTCGGAACGAACCCCCCTGGACTCGTCTCGTACGAGTACGGCGACATCCTGTTCTTCCGGATGTGCGCGACCGGACCCGACTGCGACCTCGGACCTGACCAGAGTCGGGATGTCCTCGCGCCGATCCTCGCGCGGCAGGCCCACGAGCTGGCGCTCTATGGCCTCAAGTACGTCTCCGAGGCCGCGTTCGTCATCATCATCCTGCCACCGGGCTTCGTCAGCGGACCAGACCCCAAGGCCCTCCCCCGCGCAGTCCACTTCTACCGACGCTCCGATCTCGAGGATGAACTCGATCAGCCGATCGCCACGACCCTTCCGGGCACCCCCCCGACACCGGCGACGCTGACCCCGGCCCAGGTCGCAACCTTCGAAGCCCAGGGAGCCAGGACCCGCTATACCCTCACGTCCGGGGTGGACAGCGCGAACACGCTGAACGTCTACACGCTGACGCCCTTGTTCTAGCCGAGCCTTGGCGGCCGGCCGGCGCTACTCGCCGCCCGCTGCCTCCGGCCCGGCACCGCGCGCGAGTTTGCGGGCGACGTAATCCTCCACGAGCAGCAGGTTGGCCTCGCCGGCGCGACGCACCACCTGCTGCAACTGCGTCATGGTGGCGACCTCCTCGACCTGCTCGGTCACGAACCAGTGCAGGAAGGTCTCGGTCGCATAATCGTTGTGATCGCGCGCCAAACCCACCAGGCCATCGATATAGCGCGTCACGCCGATCTCCCAATCCACTGCGGCAGACACGGCATCGTCGGCGCTCGTGAAGTTTGCCCGCGGCGCCTCGACTCCCGGTACGGCAAGCGTTGCACCGGAATCCTGGATGTAGCGCCAGAACTTCATCGCGTGCATGTGCTCCTCTGCGGCCTGTGTCGCAAAGAACCCTGCCAGCTCCGGCAGTCCCTCCTTGTCGAACCAGCCCGACAGCGACAGATACTGAAAATGAGCGCCGAACTCCCTGCCCATGTGCACGTTGAGCGCGTCAGCGACGTCCTGAGTGATCATTTGTGCTCCCATCGGGGGTCGGTCTCGTACGCTACTCGCCGCCCTCGTCCTTGCGCCCCGTCTCCGGGAGGCGCACCTCGCTCGCCTGGATCGCTGCGCCGAACCCGCGCGAGGCGAGCTGGCCCCGCAATGCCTCCAGGGCGTCAGGCTCGCCATGCACCAGGCGAAATGATGCATTCGGACCGGCTCCCGCTGCCCACTCCAGCAGCTCGGTGCGATCGGCGTGGGCCGACAGGCCACCGATCGTCACGACCCGGGCCTTGAGCTGAACGGCCTGGCCCATGATCTTGACCTCGGGCCGGCCGTCGACCAGCAACCGTCCCAGACCACCTGTGGGTTGAAAACCGACGATCATGACGGTCGTGTGCGGGTCGTCCAGGTGCGCCTGCAGGTGATGCAGGATGCGACCGCCGGTCATCATTCCCGAACCGGCGATGATGACCGCCGGCTCATCGGACGCATTGATCTTCTTGGAGTCCTCGACGGTCTTGGTGTACGTCAATCGTGCCGGCGCGAACGGGTCTTTGCCGGTTGCCGCGATCTGGCGCACGTTGTCGGCCATCTCGTCCATGCACGCCTGATACACGTCCTCCACGCGGTCCGCCAGCGGGGAGTCGACGTACACCGGCATGGGTTCGATCTCACCGGCTTCCTCGAGCCGGGCAATGTGGAACAGGACGTCCTGCGTGCGTTCCAGGGCGAACGAGGGGATCAGGATCTTGCCCTTGCGCCGGTGGGCCTCACGCAACACCTCGGCGAACTCGGCGATCGTCGCGTCGAAGTCGCGGTGGTCCCGATCGCCATACGTGGACTCGATGAGCACGAGGTCCGCTGCGGGGCACGGCGTCGGATCCGGAAGAATGTCCTTACGGGCATTGCCGATGTCACCGCTGAACACGATCCGTGTGCCGCCCGCCTCGACCAGAAAGCTGGCCGAGCCGGGGATGTGCCCGGCAACCTGGGGCGTGACCGGAAGCCCCGCCACCTGCGTGGTTTGACCGTAGTGGACCTCCCTGAACAGCTCCAACGTCGCGTGGACGTCGTCCTCGTCGAAGAGCGGATCCTCGGGCACCTTGCCGTGACGCTTGTCGCGCGCGGCATCTTCGGCCTGAATCTTGGCGCCGTCCAGCAGCAGGTACTCCGCGAGCATCCTGGTGGCGGGCAACGCGTAGATCGGCCCCGAGTACCCGCGCTTGACGAGCAGCGGCAGACGCGCGGCGTGGTCCATGTGGGCGTGGGTCAACAGCAGCGCGTCGATCGCGCCCACATCGAAGCCGAACGGCTCGCGGTTGAGATCAGCGAGCGCCGCAGAACCCTGAAACGCGCCGCAGTCGACCAGGAGGTTGACCGTCCCCGTGTCGAGCAGATGACACGACCCGGTGACCGTCATCGCCGCGCCGTACGACCGTACCTGTGGTCCGCTATTCATTCGTATCCTCGTTTCGCTCGTTCTCGAGCCGACGTGCCCGCTCGGCGCGACTCGCCACCACGAGGAGCGCGGTCAAGATCGCCCCCCAGAACACCGCGTACGCGATCGCCCGCCCCAGCGGTTGATTGAACGGCCCCAGGTGGAGCAGCAGCATCGCGACAAACGCCACCGGGAATCCGATCGACCCTTGTTTGCGGGCCGAGAGCGCCTCCCAACGTCGTACGAGTGGCGTGGGCTCCGCCACTATCCGGGCACGGCCTCGGAGTCGTACTGCACGAGTGACATGACGTCGCGCCCCACCAGGCGCTCGCGCCCAGGAAGGAACGTCAGCTCGACCACGAATGCCACGCCTGCGACGATTCCACCGAGACGTTCGACCATGTCGCATTTGGCCTGTGCCGTGCCGCCGGTCGCCAGCAGGTCATCGTGGACCAGCACGCGCATGCCGGGCTCGATGGCGTCCTCGTGGATTTCGAGTGCGTCGGTGCCGTACTCCAGATCGTAGTCCTGACGCACCGTCTTCCAGGGTAGCTTGCCGGGCTTGCGAGCAGCTGCGAACCCCACACCCAGTGCGTGCGCGACGGCTCCACCGATGATGAATCCACGGGCCTCGGCGCCCAGCACGACGTCCACCCGACGCGGCCGGGCCCAGTCGGCGATGCCGTCGATGCACGCGGCGAGTCCGGCCGGACTCGCGAACAGCGGCATCAGGTCGTAAAACAGGATCCCAGGTTTGGGATGGTCGGGGATCTTTCGAATCGCAGCGTCAAGATCGAAGGCCACTGGCAGCCGTCTCCCAGTCGTCGAATTGGTCAGGTCAGGTCGAGATGATCTTGCGAAGCTCGGAGACGAGCATCAGGTGCCGCATGTGGGACGCGAGCGCAGCAAGGTTCTCGAGTTCTTGAAGCGCCTCGTGGCGGCGCTCGGGGTTCTTGGAGCGCAACCCGGCGGCCAGCACCTGTTCGAGCAGACCGGCTTCGCGCTCGGCGGCGACGCGGAACAACCGCAGGTGACGGGGCTCGACGCCGAACGCCGCCAGCTCCAGTGCGGTCTGCACCGTCTCGCGATCCGTATCGGTGTAGCTGTCTGACTCGCCCTCCCCGATCAGTCCGAACTGCTGGAGCGCTTGGATGAGCGAGCGGGGAGCACCCGTCGATTCGACCAGATCATCGGCGGTCACGCGCAGTGTCGGCGCCGGTTCGGTCAAGTTCGCGCGCTTGAGTTGACGCGCCTGGTTGGCGACGCTGAAGCTGCCGGTGGCCGATGTCTCGAGCTCCTGACGGATCACCCGCAACGGCAGGAACTCGTCGCGCTGCAATCGCAGGATCGTGCGTAGCCGCTCGACGTCGCGTTGCGAGTACTTGCGATACCCACCCGGGCTTCGCTGCGGAGTGACCAACCGCTGATCCTCGAGGAATCGGATCTTCGAGATCGAGACCGACGGAAACTCGGCCTTGAGTTCCTCGCAGACGCGCCCGATCGTGAGGGCCTTCTCCCCCGGGTCCTGCACCGTTGCCGTTGCCACGTCGCTCATGCGATGTACGCGAGTCGGAACTTGCCAATCTGTAGCTCGTCGCCGTCGCTCAACGTCTCCGGTTCGTCGATCCGCCGACGATTGACGTAGGTCCCGTTGAGGCTCGCGAGGTCCTGCAGCGAAGCCCCGTCGTCGCCCAGCATGATGACCGCGTGGTTGCGTGACACCGTCACGTCGTCCAGGAAGATGTCGCTGCCGGAGTCGCGTCCGATCGTGACACGTTCGCCGGTGAGCCGGAAGATCTCGCCGGACAGGCCACCACCCGCCCGTACCGCCAGCGCCGGGCCCTCGATGACGTGACCGGCGAGCCCGCTCAGATCGTGCTCACCGTCCCCGATCGAGAATGGTCCCGTGGTCTCAATCGTGCCGCCCTCGAGATGCAGCAACGCGCCGCAACGCTCACAGTAGTTGTGTGCCTCGCTTTGGTGGAAGCCGCACTCCGGGCAGTACATCACGCGTCCCTGTCCGGTCCGTCGAGAATGCGGTTGAGCTCCTCGACATCCAGCATGCTGAGCTCGCTCGGGCTCATCTCGGTCAGGCGGCGCATCAGCTCCGCGCGGGCAAGTTCGATCTGCCCATGCAGGTATCGCCGCTGAAACGAGATCTCACGCTCGCGTCGCGTCAGACGGTGAATCTCGGTCTTGAGGTCCCCGTCGGTCAGCGCCGTCAGGTCAGGTGCCGGGACCGGCGGCTGCGCGTTTCCTTGATTTTCCAGGGCGTCCATTCGCGCAGAGCATACCCGAAACGGCATCCGAACCTCATGTGGAGCCTGAGCTTTGCAACTTCCGCGCCGTGCTCCACGCGTAGTTGGCGAACGTTGCGATCGACACGGCAACCGCGATCCAGAAGTAGACATCGATCGCCCGGTTGTCGATCAGGAGTGCCAGACCGACGGCGAACATCGCCATGCCCGAGCTGATCTTGCCCGCGATGTCGACGCGGAGCGTCACGCCCCGCCGCGCGAGAACGACGAACGCGATCACTGCGATGACGTCCCTGGCCAGGATGATCGTCGGCCCGGGCCAGGAGTACCGGCCGATCGTGATCAACCCGACCAGGCCGACCGCCATCAGCATGCGATCGGCGAACGGATCGGCGATCGCTCCGAACTTGGACTCGGCTCCGAGGCGACGGGCAAGTTGCCCGTCGATGAAGTCCGTGGCGCCGATTGCGCCGAAGAACCACGCCGCCCGGGCGGATGTCGGACCGGGATCGACGGCGAGAAACCACGCCAGAACCGGCAGCGCCGCGAGTCGCAGGCTCGTGATGGCGTTGGGCAGCCATCGGAGGCGTGTCGTCCTGGGGTGTCCCTCCACGTGAGTCGGGGCGAGAGGATTTGAACCTCCGACCGCCCGGCCCCCAGCCGGGTGCGCTACCAGGCTGCGCCACGCCCCGCGACGGCTCGTACGGTACCACGACGGGCAGGGCAGCGCACTCACGACGGTACGTGGGCAGCTCCTGCCCGACCGAGCAAAGCGTCGCGAAATGGTCATTTGGCCGTCGCTGCCACGGCCACTTGTGTCGTCAACCGGCACAGAGTTGTGACACATCCGGCACATGTTGACGACGACGAGGCATCGTCGGCACGCCGCGCACCAGACGACCACCTGACTCGCCCGCCGGACGGCTCCACGAAACGGTCATTTGGCCGCAACCGCGACGGCCACTTGTGTCTTAACACGCACACGTCGGTCGAACGGAGTTGCGGCGCCGACGTCAAGGGCTGCGTTGGACGCAACCGGCCTGGCGCGGGGTCAGCTCGGTCGACGGGCGAAGCGCCATCGCGTAGCCTTCGCCCGAGGCAACGGTCATCGGGAGCATTTCATGGGTAAGGTCGTCTACCGCAGTACGGTCACGATCGAGCGGGAGCAACCGCCGCTTCGCCGTGCACATATCGACGTCACGGGAGAGTCGGTGCTCTTCGGCGTTCCCGGAGATGTCGGCGCGCATTACGGGTTCGCAGGCGATCACCCCGCGACCCAACACGCCGGCACGATCGATTACATCATCGCGGCGGCCGGCGGTTGACTGACCGGAACCTTCGGAGGCGCGCTGGCAGCGCGTCAAATCAATTCAAGCGGTGATCGACTCGTCGGAATCGCCGAGGGCGAGGTCGAAGAAGAGGACAAGGTCCTGATCCTCAAGCGCATCCACGTGACCTACCACCTGAAGCTCGAGGACCCCGACAAGCGTGCAGCCGCCGAGCGCGTCCTGGGCGCCCACGCCAAGTTCTGCCCGGTGGCCCGGTCGCTGATGCCCGCCATCGACATCACCACGTCGCTGGAGATCGAGCCGGTCTAGCTCATAGGCGGTCCCATGTCCGATCAGACCCGGCCGCGCAGCGTTAGCTTCCTTCCGCGGCCAGCTCCAGCTTGTTCTTGAGGTCCACCCAACCTGCGCCGGTGTCGGGGAACCGTTTGATGCAGTCGCCGATCTGGGTTGCCTGCCGTTTGGCGACCTCGCCGACGGTTGACGGGGACTGCCCCGAGGCACCCGGTACCTTGGCCTTGGGATTGCGCTTGGCCTCGCCGGCGATGGTCTCGACGGCGTCACGCACATTGCCTGGTGCCGTCTGGCCGACCTTCTTGCAATCGCCTCCCGTGGCGCTGTCAAGCACACCGAGCGTTGCGCGAGCGGTGTCGAGCTTCTGCTGGACGTCATTCGTGAGGTGCTCCACATCGTCCTTCCATGGGGCCGTCCAGACCACACCGAACGTCCCGGCCACCAGAACCGCGATGACGAGCCACTTGATCAGAGCGCGTCCCACAGTTTGCGGATGGCTGCTGCCGCCCCTGTGATCGGGACCTCGCGTTTCTCACGGCCACGACGGATCTGCACCTCAAGCGGCCCGTCGGGCAGGGTGCGCTTGCCCACCGTCACACGCACGGGACATCCCAAGAGCTCCGCTTCGATGAACTTCTGCCCCGGCGACAAGCCGGCACGGTCGTCGTAGAGCACGTCCAGACCACCGTCGGTCAACTCCTCGTAGAGCCGGTCGGCAAACTCGACAGGCGGGGTTCCGGGCTCGCCGATCAGGACCAGGTGCACGTCGAACGGCGCAATCGACTTGGGCCACACGATCCCGAACTCGTCGTTGCCGTGTTCGATGGCGCCGGCTGCGATACGGGCCGGGCCGATCCCGTACGAGCCCATCACGATCAACTGCTCCTTGCCGTCACCGTCCAGATACGTGGCGCCGAGCGGCTCCGAGTACCTGGTGCCGAGCTTGAAGATGTTGCCGATCTCGATGACCGGTTCGAGCTCGAGCGGCACACCCGAGACCGGGCACCCCTCCCCTGCCATGGCCTCACGGATGTCGGCGGTCTCGGCCTGGAAGTCGCGACCCAGCATCACACCGCGCAGATGGACACCGGTGCGGTTGGCGCCGGTGACGTAGTGCCCGCGGATGATCGACTCGTCGGCGACGATGCGGACCTGGTCCGCCACGCCAACGGGGCCGAGCGAGCCGGGGTCGGCGCCGAACCACTGGACGATCTCCTCGGGGTGCGCAGCGCGGTAGGTCCCGACGAGGTTGGTCAGTTTGACAGTGGAGACCTGGTGCTCACCGCGGACGATGGCAAGAACGGGTCCCGATTCGGTCACGACCACCACGCTCTTGGCCAGCACCGCCTCGTCGAGCTTCGCGAATTCGGCCAGCTGCGCGATGGTCTCGATGCCCGGCGTGTCGAACGGCTCGGGCGCGCCGGGGTCGGGGCCGAACTCCGGCTCACGCGCGACCGAGGTCGCGATCTCGAGGTTGGCGGCATACGCGTCGCTGCGTGCCACGACGTTCTCGCCGACCGCCGATGGCGCCATGAATTCGTGAGCGCCGGCGCCGCCCATCATCCCGACGTCGCTCTCGACCATGTACCAGCGCAGACCGCAGCGATCGAAGATGCGCCCATAGGCGTCGCGGTGGGCCTCGTAGCTTCGGTTGAGCCCGGCGTCGTCGCGATCGAACGAATACGAGTCCTTCATGATGAACTCGCGCACGCGCAGCATGCCGCTCTTGGGGCGCGGCTCGTCGCGCATCTTGGTCTGCAAGTGGTACCAGCTCTGCGGCAGGTCGCGGTACGACCGGATCTCGCGGGCGGCATGCCACGTGACGATCTCCTCGTGGGTCATCGCCAGCACCATCTTGCGACCGGTGCGATCCTCGAGTCGAAATTGCTCGGACAACCCGTAGCGACCGGTTTGCTCCCAGATCTCGGCCGGATGCAGCACCGGCATGAAGATCTCCTGGGCGCCGATGCGGTCCATCTCCTCGCGAATGATCGCGTCAACGCGTTTGATGACCCGCAACCCCAGCGGCATGATCGAGTACAGGCCAGAGGCCAGCTGGCGAACCAGTCCCGCCCGCACCATGAGCTTGTGGCTGATGGCCTCGGCATCCGCGGGCGCATCGCGCAGCGTCGGCCAGAACCGCCCGGTCAGCCGCCACGATCCACGTCGTGGCGCGGCGGCCATCACCCAGTCGTCGGAAGTCTCGTCGTCGCTCATCGGCCGGGCACGCTAGCACCCGCTCCCGGAGCAAACGTGCGCTCGACGTACTGCTCGACCATCACCAGGAAGTCCTCGGCCAGGGTCGGCCCATCCAGCGTCGTGACCTTCTTGCCGTCCACGTAGACGGGCGCGCGGGGTTCCTCTCCTGTCCCGGGCAGGCTGATGCCGATGTCGGCGGCGCGACTCTCTCCCGGCCCGTTGACGATGCAACCCATGACCGCCACCTTGAGCGTCGCCGCTCCGGGACGCTCCTGCCGCCATACCGCCATGCGCTCCTCGAGGCGCGCCTCGATGCGCTGGGCAAGCTCCTGGAACACGGTGCTGGTCGTGCGGCCGCAACCCGGGCACGCGGTGACCTCGGGGCGGAACGAACGCAGACCCAGACTCTGCAGGAGATCCAGGCACACACGGACCTCGAGGGTGCGGTCGCCCCCCGGCTCGGGGGTAAGTGACGCGCGGATCGTGTCGCCGATGCCGTCCTGCAGCAAGATCCCGAGAGCCGCACTGGTCGCAACGATGCCCTTGCTCGACATTCCGGCCTCGGTCAGCCCGAGGTGCAACGGGTAGTCGCAGACTGCGGCAAGGTCGCGGTAGACGGCCACCATGTCCTGGAGCCGGCTCGCCTTGCACGAAAGGACGATCGCGTCGTGGGCGAGCCCGAGCTCCTCGGCCGCCTCGGCCGAGGAACGGGCGCTGGCAACCATGGCGCGGCGCACGACCACCTCTGCCCCTTCGGGTTCGGACAACGCGGCATTGGCGTCCATCAGGCCATCGACCAGCTCGGGGTCGAGCGAACCGGCGTTGACTCCGATGCGCACAGGTTTGCCGTACTCGATCGCGGTGTGGACGATCGCGGCGAAGTTGGCGTCGTGCCGCGCGCCGCGCCCGACGTTGCCCGGGTTGATACGGTACTTGTCCAGCGCCGCCGCCGCCTGAGGGAACTCGCGCAACAGGGTGTGGCCGTTGTAGTGGAAGTCGCCGACGATGGGCACGTCGATGCCGTGCTCATCACGCAACCGCGTCCGTACCTCGGCGACCTTCGCCGCGGCGGCCCGGTTGTTGACGGTGATTCGCACGATCTCTGAACCGGCCTCGGCCAGGTCGGCGATCTGTTGTGCAGTGCCCTCTGCATCCGCGGTGTCGGTGTTGGTCATCGACTGCACGACGACCGGCGCGCCACCACCGACCTGTACGCCGCCGATGACACATCCGACGCTGACCCGCGTCATGGTCGGAACCCCTGACCGGTCAGGCGCCCGATGTCGTTGTTGAGTGCATAGACGAACAGCACCGCAAAGAGCGCGATGCCGATGACCGAGGCGCGCTGGTAGACGGCGATGTTCATGCGTTTGCCGCGGAGGCGCTCGAAAAGCGCGAACACGATGTGCCCTCCATCGAGTGGCAAGAGCGGGATCAGGTTCATGATCGCCAGGATGAGGCTGATGATCCCGACGAACCGCATGATCGTACCGAAGCCCTCCTCGGCGAATTGGTTATACGTCGCGCCGATCCCGACGACGCTCGAGACCTGCTTACGCGTCTCGCGATCGGTGAAGAGCTTGCCGAGTGCCTTGACCTGTTCCCGGGTGACGAACCAGGTGAAGCTTCCCGAAGCAGCCATTCCACCCACGACGCCGCGATGCACCGTTTCGACGCGTTGCTCGAACCCGAAGCGCAGTCGTCCGACTTTGGGATCTGTCTCATCAGGCACAGGAACCGCCGCCACGGCCGGAAGCGGCTTACCGGCTCGTTCGTAGACGACCTGGACCGGCTTGCCGACGTTGCCTTCGATCTGGGGAAGGACCGATTCGGGGTTGTCCCCGACGACGCGGATCCCGTTGATCGAGAGGATCTTGTCGCCCGCCTTCACACCGGCGGCTGCAAGGGGTCCGTCCTGCTTGACCACCCCGACCGTATTGGTCACCTGACCATCCACCGCCAGCGGCAGGCCGACCCAGAACGAGATGGTGAACGCAACCAGCGCAACCAGGACGTTGGCGACTGGACCCGCGAGGATCGTCGCGACTTTCCGTGGCGTGGTGGCATTGCAGTAGGCACGTGCCTGAACCTCGGGTGGTTCGGGTGTTTCACTGATGACCGCGCCGGTCTGAGGATCGTACTCGCGGCGAACCAGCTCATCGCGGGTCATCCCGGTGATCTTGACGTATCCGCCGATGGGGAGCCAGCCGACGCCATATTGGGTCTCACCGCGTGTGAACGACCACAGCGGTCGTCCCATGAAGACCGAGAAGCGTTCCACGCGCATGCCGCAGAGCTTTGCGACGATCATGTGGCCTGCCTCGTGCAACACGATCAACACGATCATGATCACGACGAACACGAGGATGTTGCCGACGCCACTCATGCGCGTACCGCCATCGCGTCCGAAGCATGGCGACGAGCCGTGTGGTCGGCGAACAGCACCGCCTCCAGCGAGTCCGCGGGACCGAGCGGCGTCTGGGACAGCGCGTGCTCGACGAGGACCGGGATATCGGTGAACCGGATCCGCCGCTCCAGGAAACCGGCGACGGCGACCTCGTTGGCCGCGTTCAGGACCGCCGGGGCAGTGCCGCCCTCGCGCCCGGCCAGACGTGCCAACGACAGGCACGGGAATGTCTGTTCATCGGCGGTTCCGAACTCCAGGGTCTTCCCGACGAGGTCGATTGGCGGTGCCTGTGGCGGTGCCTGGGGCCACCGCAACGCAAAACCGATCGGGACGCGCATGTCCGGGGGGCCGGCGTGCATCAGCACGCTGCCGTCGTCCATGCGCACCATCGCGTGGACGAACGACTGCGGGTGGAGTGCAACCTCGATGTCATCGTAGGCCAGGTCGAACAGGTGGTGCGCTTCGATGATCTCGAGTCCCTTGTTCATGAGCGTTGCCGAGTCAATCGTGATCTTGGCGCCCATGCTCCAGGTCGGATGGGCGAGCGCCTCGTCGACGCTCACGTCATCGAGTTGCTCGCGCGTCCGCCCCCGAAACGGCCCGCCCGATGCGGTCAGGACCGCTCGGTGCACGCGGTGGCGCGGAACGCCCGCGATCAGCTGGAACAGCGCGGAGTGTTCGGAGTCGACGGGGATCAGCGTGGCACCACTCTTCGCACGCACGGCCGCGACGAGTTCACCGCCGACGACGAGGCTCTCTTTGTTGGCGAGCGCCACGGGGATTCCGCGTTCGAGCGCGGCGAGCGTCGGCCGCAGACCCGCCGCGCCGACCAAGCCGTTGAGCACCAGATCCGGCTCGCTTGCATCGATGAGCGCCGCCAGATCCGGGTCGTACGGGACGGTACCGCCGCCGGCTTCCCCGCATGTCGCAGCAATGCCTCGGGTGTCGGCCTGCGCTGACATCTCGCTGACCCGACGCCCGCACGCCAGGCCACACGTGACGAGGTCATCAGCCCGGTCGATGACGTCAAGTGCCTGTACGCCGATGGACCCGGTCGAGCCGAGGACGAGAATCCGTTTCACACACGGATGGTAGCGGGGCATTCCCTCGAGTCGCCGCCCCCTGGGCGCAGGACGGTATCGTCAGGGGCATGTTCGAGCGGTCCACGACGGCGCAGGTAAGGTGCGGTGCCGGCACGCGACGAGCCCCGCACCCATTGCCACCTGCACAGCGGGTCACAGCACCTCGTCCTTGGCCTGCTGCGCCAGGCACCCCGGGATCGCCGGCCAGCGGATGACCGATGGTTGATCGAGACGTTTCAGCATCCGCGCCTGAGCCGATCCCAGGGAGCCATCCGGTACGTGCGATGGCAAGCAACCCGGCCAACATGCGCTTCGCGCGACACCGTGACCTGCTCGCGCGCTGGCCGATCCTCGACGAAGCATGGGCCCGGGCGATCGAGCGGAACCGCGTCGCCTCGGTCGACCGGACGCCGGGCCCAGCGACGTTCGGCCGCTGAGACCGCCTCCGCCCACCAAATCGTCGGCAATGCCCGGCAGCGCGGGCGCAAACTGCCATTTGGCTGTCTGCGCGGCCAATTGTTACATCGCGCATGTGAGTGTTGTGACGCGATTGGCACAAATCGGTGTAGCGCTGTAACGGGTTCTGGGTGGAGCATCTGATTCATGCCAAACGGGTCATGCATATATGACGAAGCCAGTTGTCGTCCCTCGGATCGACTCTGCGGTTGGTCCCGGCGCCGGGTGGATTGCGCAGCTGGGGACGTGGCGGGATGAGTAGGCGGCGTGAACGGGGTGCGTCCCGTCCGCTTGAGGGAGCTCCGTACTCCGACTCACCGGTGCCGCAGGAGCGGAACTTCCCGCCTTGCGCACTCTGTGGTCATCGCGGCGACGCCGACCGGGTGCGACACCACCTGACGCACGGGCTCGTTGTGTGGTTGTGCCACGCGCATCGAAGCGAGGCGTTCTTGACACGACGGTCCGGACACGAGTTCACCGAACGGCTCTCCGCCGTGTGGGCCGCGTCTGGCGTGCTTACGGTTCGTCGGCGTGAGGCACTCACGGCGCACCTCCGCGCGGTTCACCAGGCGACGTTCAGCGCTCCGAAACCAGGTTCATATTCATGGCCGCAACTGCGTCGCGAAGCGGAACGGCGGTTCGCCGCGGGTGACCCGCCCGCGCAGGTGATCGCCGAACTTCGTCAGAACCACCGCGACGGTCCCGCGATGGTGCCGTCTGTTCGCACCATGCGTCGCTGGTTCACACAAGCGCGCTGGCTGGAAACCGCTCCGACCAAGCAACGCATGCAGTCCCGGCACACCGTGCCACCCAGACGCTCGGCATCGCCCTGGCAACCGTTCGTCGACCTGATCATCACCGGCGTCGCGTACCCCACGCCACCGCGCCCACGCCACCTGCCCCGAGGGCCGTGACACCCGTTGAAGTGATCGTCACCGGTTGATCCTCTAGACGAGCCAAATCGTGGCGAAGTACCCGGCCATGGCGGTGAACAGCATCGCGTCGAAGCGATCCAATACGCCTCCGTGCGCGCCGAGCAGGCGCCCCGAGTCCTTGACGTCGATGTCGCGCTTGATCATTGACTCGAACAGATCGCCAACGTAGGCGGACGCACAAAGGATGAGACCGAGCATCAACGACTGCCAGTAGTCGATCCAATCCATGTAGAGACCAGCCACCCAGACCGCGACGGTTCCGCCGACGATGCCGCCGATGAACCCCTCGACCGTCTTGTTGGGCGAGGTGCGCGGCGCGATCGGATGCGAGCCCCACATCTTCCCCGCGAAATAGGAGCACGTGTCGAACGCCCACGTCCCGACCAGGATGTTGGCGATCGCACCGGCGCCGTTCGGCAGCTCGCGGGTCGCGACGAACAGCCCCAACGGGACGCCCAGGTAGACCGCACCGAACACGCTCAGCGCCATCCGGATCGTCACCTCTTGGCGGTGCTTCAGAATCAGGCCCGCGATCGCACTGAGCACCACCGAGATTCCGACTCCGAGCGCAACGGCCCGCTCAGCCGGGTCGATCAGCGACGGCAGGACCACCGTCGCGACCGTTCCGGCAAACGCCGCCCACCGCAGGGGCACGATCTCGGCGACAAGGTTGAGGTACTCGTAGACGCCGACCAAGGCGATCGCGAGCGCCATTGCGACGAACACGGGCCCACCGACGTACACGACGACGATGGCGAGCACGATCCCGGGAATCGCAACGGCAATCCGGTTGCCCACGCCCGCCCCGTCTAGTGGTCCGACACCGAAATAACACGGGGTTTCGCGCGGCTGCGAGCGTCGCGATACGGCGTCCTCGGCATGGCAAATACTCCCGGTATTCGCCACGGCCTGCGTCCACCGTCCCGTTCGCTCTCGCTCACGCGAAACAGCCGGTCATTTGCGTGTCGAACCACTAGCGCGCCCCGAAGCGCCGCTGGCAACCCGCATAGTGGGCCAGCGCCGCGTCGAGGTCATCCGGCGTGAAATCCGGCCACAGCCGATCACAAAAGTACAACTCCGCATACGCCGCCTGCCAGAGCAGAAAGTTGGACAAGCGCTGCTCACCGCTCGTGCGGATCACCAGCTCGGGGTCGCGCAGGTCGGCGTCATAGAGGAACCGTCCGAACTCCTCCTCGCCGGCATCGGGTCCCGTCTCGGCGACAAACCGGCGGGCCGCGTCCAGGATCTCACCCCGGCCCCCGTAGTTCATCGCCACGAACAGGTTGAGCCCTGTGTTTCCGGCGGTACGCTCCTGCGACCACGCGATGCGGGTCTGCAACTCCTGAGGCAACCCGTCGAGGCGACCGATGAACCGCATCCGCACGTTCTCGGCATCCAGCTCGTTGGTTTCACGGTCGATGAGCTCGATGAACAGGCCCAGCAGGTCGACGACCTCCGGTTCCGGACGTGACCAGTTCTCGGTCGAGAACGAGAACACCGTCAGATCCTCGATACCGGCGTCGCTCGCAGCCCGCACCACGCGCTTGAGGGCCTGGGCACCGGCACGATGGCCCGCGGCGACGGGCAACCGCCTGCGCTGCGCCCAGCGGGCATTGCCGTCCATGATGATCGCGACCGAGACCGGAACGTCGCGCGACACACCGGGGTCGCGCGCCTCTTCACCGCTCTTGAGACGCAGCAGCGCCCGGGCCGAGCGCCAACGCGTGCGAAACGTCATCGGCCGCTCGGCTGTGCCGAATCAGATCGCAAGAATCTCCGCTTCCTTCTTTGCCATCGCCGCATCGATCGACTTGACCTCACCATCGGTCAGCTTCTGCACCTCGTCCTGGACCCGCGATGCCTCGTCCTTGGAGACATCCCCGTCCTTTTCGCGCCGCTTCACATCGTTGAGGGTGTCACGCCGGACGTTGCGCACAGCGATGCGGGCGTCTTCGGCCATCTTGTGGACGAGCTTGACGTACTCCTTGCGCCGCTCCTCAGTCAGATCTGGGATCGGCAGGCGGATCATCTGTCCATCGTTGGACGGGGTCAGCCCGAGCTGGGCCTCCATGAGCGCTTTTTCGATCACCTTCATCAGGGTCTTGTCGAAGGGCTGGACCGTCAACAGGCGGGCCTCCGGGGCATGAATCGTCGCGACCTGGTTGAGCGGCATGTCAGAACCGTAGGCCGCGACGGTGACCCGGTCCAGCAGGTGCGTTGACGCGCGACCGGTACGCACGCTCGCGAACTCGGCCTCCAGGCTCTTGAGGGCGCCCTCCATCCGGCGCTTCGCGTCTGCAATCAGCTCCTTCATTTTGCCTCCCCGTCGCCGCTTGCGACGATCGTGCCGATGTGCTCGCCGGCCAGGATGCGCGCGACGTTGCGCTCATCCGCCATGTTGAACACCATGATCGGCAGGTCGTTGTCCATGCAGAGGGTCAGGGCCGTCGTATCCATGACCTTGAGGCCGCGCTCGATGGCCTCCATATGGGTGATGTTGGGGATCAGCTGCGCTGCGGGATCTTCACGCGGGTCGCGATCCAGCACGCCCTCGACGTTGTTCTTGGCCATCAAGATGCACTCTGCACCGATCTCGAGCGCCCGGAGCGCCGCGGTCGTGTCCGTGGTGAAAAACGGGTTGCCGGTACCACCCGCGAAAATCACCACGCGTTGCTTTTCGAGATGGCGGATCGCCCGACGGCGGATGTACGGCTCCGCAACCTCCTGGATGGCGATGGCCGATTGCACACGCGTCGGTACCCCGACCTTCTCAAGCGCGTCCTGGATCGACAGGGCGTTGAGGACCGTCGCGATCATCCCCATGTAGTCCGCCGTCGCACGGTCCATCCCACGCGACGCGCCGGCCACCCCCCGGAAGATGTTGCCCGCGCCAACGACGATCGCGATCTCGGCGCCCATGGCGATCGCCTCACGCACCTGACGGGCGATGGCGCCGACGCGCTCCGGATCGATGCCGTAGGTACGCTCGCCCAGCAGCGCCTCACCGGAGAGTTTGAGCACGACGCGGCGATACACGCTGCGCCCCTCGGGGGTCGCGACGACCGATGGCGTGCCGATGGGTGTGTTACCCGCCGAGCTCATACCGTACGAATCGCCGGATTGTGATGTTCTCCTTGAGCCGCGAGGACACCTCCGCGCGAAGTTCCTCGATCGTGCGCGCCTTCTTCTCGTTCTGGTCGCGGACGAACTCCTGGTCGAGCAGCGCGATCTCTTTGAGGTGTTTGGTGAGCTTGCCCTCGACGGCCTTGTGGCGGAACTTCTCGTCAACGTCCTCCGCCTGCGCCAGGTAGACCGCCCGCTCCCGCTCCTTGTACTCATCGGACACGTCGTCCGACGATACGAACTTCGGGTTCATTGCGGCGATGTGCAGCGCCAGATCGTGGACGAACGTGGTGAAGTCGTCGCTGAGGGCGACGAAGTCGGTCTCACAGTTGACTTCGACCAACACGCCAACGCGTCCACCCGTGTGGATGTAGCTGTCGACGATGCCCTCGCGGGCCTCACGGCCCGACCGCTTGGCGGCGTCCGCCGCACCCTTGATGCGCAGCAGATCGGTGGCCTGCTCGATGTCGCCACCGGCCTCGACCAGGGCGCCCTTGCAGTCCATCATGCCGGCGCCGGTGCGGTCGCGCAGCGCCTTGACCTCCTTCGCGGAGGGCTGGTACTCGCTCACGCGTTGTGCTCCTGATCTTCGGTTGCGGTTTCGGTTGCGTTCTCAGCAGGCGCCTCGGGCGCGACGGGCAGCGCGACGGTTTCTGGAGCAGGCACACTCGGCGCGACCGGCGCAGCGGGTACTTCGGCCTGTGGTTCGGCGGCAACGGGGGCAGGCGCGATCGGCGCAGCCTCGACAACCGGTGCGGGTGTGGCCGCAGCCACCGGCGCGACGGGTGCCGGTGCAGCGGGCGCCGCAGCCGGCGGGTCGGCAGCGACCGGAGCGATGGCGGGCTCCGCGTCAGTTCCGTCCGGCTCAGGCGCGACAAAGCCACGGCTGTCGGCGAGCCCCTGAGCGAGCGCACCGAGGATCAGGTTGCACGACCGGATGGCATCGTCGTTGCCCGGAATCACGTACGTCGCCTCGTCCGGATCGCAGTTGGTGTCGACCAGGCCGATGACCGGGATGCCCAGACGATTGGCCTCGCGGACACCAATGGCCTCACGCTTGAGGTCGACGACGACGATCGCATCCGGCAGGCGCTGCATTTCGGAGACGCCGCCCAGGTTGGTCTCGAGCTTCAAGAGCTCGGCTTCAGCGGACAGCCGCTCACGCGTCGGAAGCAGATCCAGCTGGCCCTCGATCTTCTGACGGCGAAGCTCGTGCAGCCGCTTGATCCGGTCGGCCATGGTCACCCAGTTGGTCAGCAGGCCGCCGAGCCAGCGGTGGTTGACGTACGGCATGCCACAGCGCTTGGCCTGGTCACGCACCGCGTCCTGGCACTGCTTCTTCGTGCCGACGAACATGACGGTCCCGCCCCGGGCACCGATGTTGCGCACGAAGTCGACCGACTCTCTCAGCAGCTCCAGCGTCTGCATCAGGTCGATGATGTAGATGCCTGCGCGCTCTCCGAAGATGTAGCGCTTCATCTTGGGATTCCAGCGGCGGGTCTGGTGTCCGAAGTGCACTCCGGACTCCAGGAGTTGTTTCATGGTGACGGGCACGGTGGCTCCTCATTCGGTTGTGTGTCGAAACGATCCGGCGTGCGTTCCGGTGGAACCATCGACGTGATGGCACCGACCACCGGCCGGCGTCGCCGGGGTATGGGTTGACGGGCGTCGCGCATCCTAGCGGTCCGGAGGGTGCTCCTGGGTCAATCCGTCGAGAACGTCCGCCAAGTCCTGGGGCAGTTGGCTCTCGACCTCGATCTGCTCGCCAGTCTCCGGGTGCGGGAACGACAGGCGCCACGCGTGCAGAAACTGCCGCGTCAAGTCGAACTCCTGGCCACGTCGGCCGTAGACCGGATCCCCGACCACCGGGAACCCGGCGGCCTCCAAATGCACACGGATCTGGTGTGTGCGGCCGGTGTCCAGGCGTGCCTCCAGCAGGCTGTGCCGCGGGTATGCGCTGACGCGACGGAAATGGGTCCGCGCCTCGCGTGGGCGATCGCTCTGCGTCGACATGCGCGTCCGGTTGCGCCGGTCGCGCCCAACCGGGCGATCCACCGTCAGGGCAGGCGGGAACTGCCCGTGTACGAGCACCAGATATCGCCGGTCGATCAGGCGCTCATTCAGCATGCGCTGCAGCCGCCGGTGGGAACGATCGCTCTTGGCCACCACCAGCAGACCACTCGTATCGCGGTCCAGGCGGTGCACGATACCGGGGCGCTCCGTATCGCCTCCGGTGATTCCATGCGCAAGCAACCCGTGGACGAGCGTGCCGGACTCGTGTCCCTTGCTCGGATGCGTGACAACACCCGCAGGCTTGTCGACGACGACGAGGACAGCGTCCTCGTAGCGCACCGTCAGCGGAACATCCTGTGGGGTCAGGCCCGATGGCGGCCGCGGGATGAGCTCGATGACACACCGCTCGCCTGCTGCGACCGCCCTGCGTTTGGTGACGGTCTCACCATCGATCAGCACCCGCCCCGCGGTGATCAGCCGTTGGGCCTCTGCCCGGCTTCCCACCTGCGGCACCGCCCCGACGACCACGTCCACCCTGCGACCGGCGGCGCCGGCGTCCACGATGAGCTCGACGGTCTCGTGACCGGTCACTCCTGCCCGCCGGCGCGCAGCAGACCGAGCGCGATGATCACGGCTCCGACGACGATGCCGACATCTGCGACGTTGAACGCCGGCCAGGCCGGTGGGTCGATGAAGTCCGTCACGCCACCGTGCATCAAGCGATCCAGGAGATTGCCGACGCTGCCGCCGACCAGCAAACCACCGCCGAACGCGACGGTCACGCTCTGGCGGGCCAGCCGGATCAACGCCCCTGCGATGATGGCCAACGCAACGACGGTCAACGTGGCGACGACGGCACGGTTGCCGGGAAAGAAGCCGAACGCGATCCCCTCGTTGCGCGCTCGGACCAAGCTGACGCCGAAGACCAGGTCGATGCGCTCACCCGGGTCGATGCCGGCGCGAACGATGATCTTGGTCGCTTGGTCGACGGCGAACGTCGCGATGGCGGCGCAGCCAAACCAGAACCCACGCCGGCGGGCCGCACGACGATACCGACGGCCCTCGGCCTGGTCGACCGCATCACGGATCGGGCGGACCTTCAGCTCGTCGCTCATCGGACGTTCCCCTCGATCGCACCGAATCGACTCACGAGTCGCGCCACGATCTGGGCCGGGTCTCCATCGAGCACAATCAGCTTGCGCGCGCCACCCGACCCCCGCCGAACCGATGCGGCATTGGGACGGATGCCGGCCGCCTCGGCGAGATATGCGCACAACGCGGCGTTGGACTGGCCGTCGTGCGGGGCTGCGGCGATCTGCACGCGCAGCCGGCCATCCTGGACCCCAACCGCCTGGGTCGTTCGCGCGCGCGGCACGGCTTTGACCTCGACCGTCACCCCGTCGCCGTGTGTCGACAACCAGTCAGGCAGGTCCGGCGAGTCAGCCAATGAGGTTGACAACGAGGCGCTGGGCGATGAGCAACACGATCAGGGCGACCATCGGTGACAAATCGAGCGGACCCACCGGCGGAATCATGCGACGGAAGAAGTTGAGGTACCACCCGGTGGTGTCGTGGAAGAACTGAACCACCGCCTGCGACCACTGTCGCATCGGGGCGATCGTGACCCACGACATCAGGATGCGCACGAGGATGCACAGCTGGAAGACGAGGAACAGCGAGTTGACCCAGGTCGCGACGTGCTGCATCCGCTAGTGCCCTGTCACGGAAGTTCTTTGACGGTTTGGCGAGTGAAAGCCCGCCGGACGAGGACGCAGTCTGTGCCCATATCGTTGGATATGGGTGCAGGCGAGGACAAAGCTCCAGGGGCGATTGCTCCTGCTGCCAGCGGATCGAATCCGGCGGAGCTTTGCAGCCGCCAAACCGTAAAGAGACTTCCGTGACAGGGCACTAGAGCTCCGTGGCGCGGCGGGCGGCAGCGCGGACGGCATCGGCGACGTGCGCACGCACGCTCCCGCGTTCCAGCACGCCAATGCCCTCGATCGTCGTGCCCGCCGGCGAGCTGACGCGTTGGCGAAGGTCCGCAGGGTCGGTTCCGTCGGCCAGCAGCGCGGCGCTTCCGGCCAGCACGGCCTGCACCATCGCGCGCGCCTGATCACGGGCAAAGCCGATCGCGACCGCACCGTCTTCGAGCCCCTCGGCGATGAGCGCGACGAACCCGGGACCGCTGCCGACCAGGGCGGTCGCCGGGCCGATCAGGTGTTCTGGCATGTCGATCACGGCGCCGAGCGGCTCGAGGACGGTGCGCAAGGCCGCCTGGGTCGTTGCCGGCACATCGCGGGTCGCGACGGCGACGATGCCCGCCCCGTGACGCACGGCCAGGTTCGGCATCGTCCGCGCGATGCCGGCGGACGGGGCGAACGATCTGATCCGATCGATCTCCCAGCCGGCGATCACCGACAGCAACACCGTCTGTGGCGCCAGCGCGCCACCGATCTGCGTCAACGCCGCCTCGGCGTCCTTGGGCTTGACCGCGAGGATGATCAGGTCGCAACCGGCGATGTCGGGGACCGATCCCACCTTGCCACCGACCTCCGTCGCCGCAGCCTGGGCGGCCGCCGGGATCGCATCGACCAGGACCGTGGTCGACGCCAGATCGGGGCGGCCGCGCACGAGGCCGACCGCCATGGCCCGACCCATCGCGCCACACCCCACCACACCGATGCTCCGCGGCCAGTCACTCATGAGGACATCCTGACAGGGAGATGGGGTGCGAAGCGTCGTATCTCATACGCCGTGGACGGGCGGCCACGCCCAATGGCACTGAGCGGCGCACCGCGGGGCCCCCGGGGTCAGTATTGGTTGAAGAAGCCTTTCTCGAGGAGGCGCGCGCGCTCTTCGGCGGACACCTCGACGTTGCGTGGCGTCAGGAGGAACACCTTGTCGGCGACGCGTTGCATGCCACCGTCAAGCGCGTAGGTCAAGCCACTTGCGAAGTCGATCAACCGCTTGGCGAGGTCGGTCTCGGCGCTCTGGAGGTTGAGGATGACCGGCACGTTCGCCTTGAACTTGTCCGCGATCTGCTGCGCGTCGTTGAAGCTCTTGGGAACGATGAGGTGCACCTCCATCTGCGACCGGGCGGGTGCCTCGACCGCGCGGATCTGCGTCGAACGCGCTCCCGCTCCCATCGGCTGGTCCTCACCGAAGATCTCATCGAACTCGTCGCGACGACGCGGGCCCAGACGACGCACGTTGGGCCGCTCACGGTAGCTCTGCTCGAGTTCCTCCTGCGCGCGCGGCTGGGCTGCCCGCGGCTCCTGCTCCGGGAAGTCTTCCTCGTCATCATCGGCCATGCCGAAGTAGACGAGCGTTTTGTGCCACAGGTCAGAGACGGCCATCTTTAGCTCACCTGGCTTCGATCGATCAACGAACGTCCAATTCGCACAAACGTCGCACCTTCCTCCACAGCGACGGTGAAATCCTGACTGGTACCCATCGAAAGTTCCCTGAAATCATGCCTCCCAGACCATCGAATCGCCAGCTCATCGCGCAGCCTACGGAGTCGTTGGAAGTGTGGGCGGCTGTGTTCGGGATCTGGATCCGCGGGGGGCAGTGCCATCAGGCCGCCGAGCACGATCCACGGAAGCTCCGTAACCGACTCGACAAATGTCTCGATTTGGCCGGGGAGAATACCATGCTTGGTGGGTTCTTCGCTGATGTTGACCGCGACAAGAACCCGGATCGGGCTCGCGACGCGCGACTGGATCTCGTGTGCAAGGCGCACCGAATCGACGGAGTGGATCAGCCGTGCCACGGCCAACACCGCGGGAACCTTGCGTCGCTGAAGGTGACCGATGAAGTCGAATGTGAGCGTGTCGCCGACGACCGCGCGCTTGGCCTCAAGATCCTGCAGCCGGTTCTCGCCGATCACCGGCGCCCCCGCGGCGACGAGGATCGGCGCGTCCTGCGCAGGCACGTATTTGCCTGCCAGGACGATCTCGACGTCGGCCGCGGTGCGCCCTGAGCGCCGAGCCGCCACGTCGATCTGCCCACGTGCCTCTGCGAGCGCCACGCGCAGCCGGTCCGCGTCAATCATCACGGCCGGATCGCAATGAGGCCCGCGTGCCGGCCGGTGCGCGCGCCGTCACGACGGTATGAGTAAAAGCGGTCGGGATTGCACGATGTGCACGCTCCCACGTTCGTGACCTGGGGCACGCCGGCCTCTGCCAACGCGATCTGGGCAGCGGTGACTAGATCGACGGTGCCGCCCTGAACGGTCGCCGAGCCGAACCGATCGGCAAAACGCGCCCGCAGCCCGACATCGACCGGATAACAACAGGGCCCGACGCCAGGGCCGATCGCTGCGGATATCTGGGCCGGATTGCCGAGCGCCGCCACGACGTTCGCGAGCACGCCGTCCACCAACCCACGCCACCCCGCGTGGACCGCCGCGACCCGCGCTTCGTCGCGCCGCCACAGCAGCACGGGCAGGCAGTCGGCTCCGAGCACCACCAGCGCGATGCCAGAACGATCCGTGACGAGACCGTCCCCGTGCGGCCACCCGGACAGCGCGCCCGTGAACCGGCCGGGGCGCGACGGGGCGTCGATGTTGCGGACGTCGGTGCCATGCACTTGGTGACCAATGGTCACGCGTTCAGGATCGACGTCGACGGTCGCGCACAGGCGCGAGCGGTTCTCGCGAACCTTCGCAAGGTCGTCGCCGGTCGCAGCTCCCAGGTTGAGTCCCGCCCAGGGGCCCGCGCTCACTCCGCCCGCCCGGGTGGTGAAACAGGCCGTCACGCCGTGCCCGGCGGCGACGTCGATCACGGCGAGACTCACCCCACGCTCCTGCGAGCAGCGTCGCATGCGATCACGAGCTGCGCACCGGCATCGCCGTCCACCTCGCCGTCCAGGAGCGCGATACGGGCGGCAGCGAGCCCCCGGCCGATCGCCGGACCTGGCGGGATGCCCGCGGCGACCAGATCCTCGCCCGAGATCGCAAGGCGGATGTCGCGCATCGTCGCCCACCAACCCGCGATCGCTGCGGCTCCGTCGGCGTGGGCGACCACGGCGGTTGCGGGCTTGGCGCCACGCACGACGTCATCCACCCGCGACGGTCGACCCGCAGCCGCCAGGCGTTCCGCGAGTTGCGGTGCCGCCGCCGCCTCGGCCGCAATCCCCCGTGCCCAACCATCCACCGCGGCCCGTTGGACCGCCTGCGGTGCGACCGAACATCCCATCCGCAGCGCCCACGGCTCCAGACGAGGTGCGCCCGGCAGTCGCAGCGACGCATCGATCGCCGCGAACCGTCGCGTCAAGACCGCCGCATCGCCGTGAAGCCACGTGACGCCAAGCGCAATGGCGAGCCCGACCGCCGCCGCCGCCGAGGGTTCGGTGAACATGCGCCGCAGCTCGTCACCCACACGCGCCGACGTGATGTCCAGATCCGGGGCGCTCGCCCGAGCGGCGGCTTCGGTGGCGGGGTCGAACGCGAACCCGAGCCGTGCTGCGTAGCGCACCCCGCGGAGCAGCCGTGTCGGGTCTTCGACGAAGCTGTCGGCGCGAAGCGCACGGATGACACCCGCGTCCAGGTCGGCTCGTCCACCCAACGGGTCGACCACCTCCCCCGTCGCAGGACCGGTCAGCCGGTAGGCAATCGCATTGACCGTGAAGTCACGGCGTGCCAGGTCGTCAACCAGCGTTCCCGGTTCGACGACGGGCAGCGCACCGGGATGGGGGTAGCGCTCACGGCGCGCCGTCGCGATGTCGATCCACCGCTCGTGCGGCAACTCCACGATTGCGGTGCCGAACCGTCCGTGCGTGACCACCCGGGCATTCAGGTCATGCCCCAAACGCTCGGCAAGCGCAAGCGCATCGCCCTCGACGACCAGATCGATGTCCTCGCTCTCCTCGACTCCCAACAGCGCATCGCGAACCGCGCCGCCGACCAGACTCACCGGCACATCCATCAATGGCAGCGCCCGTACGAGGGCCGGGTGCGCTTGCACCGCCGCTGCGATCCGCTCAGAATCCGTCACGTGGCCTATGACCCGCTCTCCGAAAAGCTCCGCGCGACGACGCCCGTCGCGATTCCCGAACTGATCGAGCTGTTCGCGCAGTTCGAAGGCCTCCCGCTGACTGAACTGCAGGCGGCGTTCGCGGCCTGCGAAGCCAGGTTCCGCGCATGGGTCGAGGCGCCCGAGAATGCCGGCAAACCCATCAGCGCCGCCCCCGACTACCTTGAGCGGATCGCGTTGGACAGCCTGGTCGAACGTCGAATGTGGGCCGAGTAGCTCAATCGACCGGCGTCGTGCCGGGAATGATCGCCACCGCCTCGATCTCGACGCGTGCCCCCAACGGGAGTGCCGCGACACCGATCGTCGCGCGCGCGGGCGCGTGATCTGTGAATGCCTTCGCGTAAATGTCGTTCATCGCGCCGAAGTCGTCGAAGTCCTTGAGGTACACCGTGGTCTTGACCACCTGGTGCAGACTCGATCCCGCCTCGGCGAGGATCGCGGCGATGTTGCGCAGCACGAGCGCGGTCTGAAGGCGGATGTCGTCCTCGATGAGCCGGCCCGAGAGCGGATCAATCGGGACCTGCCCCGACACGTAGACGACCTCACCGGGCGTCGCGGCGATCGCCTGACTGTACGGGGCGCCCTGCACGGGCGCCGGCGCCTTCTCTGTGCGAATGGTTCTCATCGGTCCGACACTAGCGCCTCCACCCCGCTGCGGGTTCATCCCAGCCAATCGGACATCTGTTGCGGGGTCAGATTGCCTCCACAGAGGATCGTTGCGACGCGGCGACCGCGCCATCGTTCGTGCGCCATGATCGCGGCCACCCCAACTGCGCCGGACGGCTCCACCACGAGTCCCAGATGTTCGTGAATGAGTCGCATCGCATCGATGATCTGCTGGTCTGCGACGAGCACGATGTCGTCGGTCACCGGCCCGATGTCCTGCAACGCTTGCGCAACCGGGATACGTACGCCGATGCCATCAGCGATCGTCGTGATGTGCTCGTGCGTGACGGTACGGCCAGACCGCCACGACTGCTCCATTGCCGGCGCACCCTCGGCGCACACGCCGATCACCTGTGTGGACGGGCTTGCGTGTTTGATCCAACACCCAACACCGGCGAGCAGCGCGCCATTGCCGAGCGGGATGAGGATGGCGTCGAGCGACGGGCCGTTACGTGTCAACTCGATTCCGATCGTGCCCGCCCCGATGGTGGGTTCAAGATCGCGACTGTCTTCGACGAAGCGTTCGGCGCGTTGTCTGGCAAACACCCGGGCCGCAGCCTTGGCATCGTCGAAGTCGTCTCCCTCCAATCTCACCTGCGCGCCCAGCGCTCGCATGCGCGCCAGCTTCAGCGGATTGGCCGTTCGGGCTGCGAACACCGTCAGCTCGACCTCGTGGTGTCGCGCCGCGTAGGCCATCCCCTGACCAAAATTTCCGGCCGAGGCGCAGACGACCGGGCCACCACCCGCGTCGACGTGGCGATGCATGAAGTACTCGGCCCCGCGCCCTTTGAACGACCGGATGGGGTTGAGCGTCTCGACCTTGACCACCAGCTCGACGCCCAGCGCCGCCGTCAATGGCTCCGATATGAATTGTGGGCTGTCACAGAACACGGGGTCGATCACCGCGGCGGCCGCGGCGATCGCATCGGGTGTGACACGAACGGTCACGCCACTCGCACGGAGACCCCCGCGGCGGCCATTGCCTTCTTGACCTGGGCGATCGAGTAGACGCCATCGTGGAAGACGGATGCCGCGAGTACGGCGTCAGCGTGGCCTTTGGTGACGGCTTCGGCGAAATGCTCGAGCGTGCCGGCGCCGCCTGAGGCGATGACCGGGACGCGGACGGTGTCGTTGATCGCGGCGAGCAAGTCCGTGTCGAACCCGTCTTTGGTGCCGTCGCGATCCATGCTCGTCACGAGTAGCTCGCCCGCCCCGCGCTCGGCGACCTCGCGCGCCCACGCGACGGCTTCGATGCCGGTCTCCAGGCGTCCGCCGTTGAGGTACACCTCCCAGCCCGTGCCATCGTCGCGACGCTTGGCGTCGATCGCGACGACGATGCACTGAGATCCAAAACGGTTCGCGCAACGCTCGATCAGCTCAGGATCACGCAGGGCGGCCGAGTTGATCGACACCTTGTCGGCCCCCGCCGCCAGAACCTCACGCACGTCCTCCACGGAGCGCAGACCACCTCCGATCGTGAACGGGATGAAGACCTCTTCTGCAGTGCGTCGGGCGAGTTCGACGATCGTGCGGCGCTGCTCATGACTCGCGGTGATGTCCAGGAACACCAGCTCGTCAGCGCCCTCCGCGTCGTATCGGGCGGCGAGCTCCACCGGATCGCCGGCATCGCGCAAGCCCACGAAGTTGACGCCCTTGACGACGCGCCCCTCCTTGACGTCCAGGCACGGCACGACCCGGATCACGCAGCGTCTCCGCGCAGCACCGCGAGGGCCTCCGCAATCGTGAACCTGCCCTCATAGAGTGCGCGACCGACGATCACGCCGGACAGGTTCGGCAGGCCCAAGTCGCGCAGCGCAATCAGATCGGCCAGCGACGAAATCCCGCCGGAGGCGACAAGACGCAGCGGCGGTGCGACCTCGGACAGACGCCGCAACGCGTTGAGGTTCGGTCCGCTCAACGTGCCGTCTCGGATGATGTCGGTGTAGATCAGGTGCCGCACCCCCGTGCCGACGAGCTCCGCGGCGACATGTGTCGCGTCACGGTCGCTGACCTGGGTCCAGCCGTGGGTCGCGACCTTGCCCTCGCGAGCGTCGATGGCCACCGCCAAACGATCCTCCAGACGCCTGACCGCCCATTCCAACAACTCCCGGTCCTGAAGCGCGACCGTCCCCAGGACGACCCGGTGCACACCCGTCGCCACTGCGGTCTCGATCGCCGCCTTGGTACGCAACCCACCGCCCAGTTGCACGTCACCGGGAAAGCGGTTCGCGATCTCGGCCACGAGTGGCGCCTGTGCCGGGACCCCTTCGCGGGCCCCATCCAAATCGACGACGTGGAGGGCCGTCGCGCCGTCGTCGGCGAACAGCTGCGCCTGCGCGACCGGGTCCTCGTTGAACGTGGTCGACGCGGCGAAGTCGCCTTGCACCAGCCGCACCGCAAGGCCGTCCTGCAGATCGATCGCCGGATACAAGGTGATCATGCGACGACCACCCCCGACTCGACATGGACGAGCCAGCGCTGCAGGAGCGCCAGGCCGGATCGGCTGGACTTCTCGGGGTGGAACTGGACCCCCATGACGTTGCCTTCCCCCGCGATCGCGCAGAAGGGCACGCCGTGCTCGGCCGCACCCCAGCATGCCGCGCGGTCCGTCGGCTCGACCCCATAGCTGTGCAGAAAATAGTATGTCGACGGGTCGCCCGGGTCGCTGGTCGCGATCGGCGCCCGCTCTGACCACCGCACCTGCGCCCAGCCGATGTGGGGGATCTTGGCATCGGTGTGCAGGCGCTTGACGGTGCCACGGAGCAAACCGAGGCCCGGGACATCCGGCTCCTCTTCGCTCGACTCGAAGAGCACCTGCAAACCGATGCAGATGCCCAGGACGGGTGTACCCGCGGCCGCGAAGTCGATGATCGCGCGATCCAGGCCGGCGCCGCGCAAGCGCCTCATGGCCTCACCGAAATGCCCGTCCCCAGGGAGCACGATCGCTTGTGTCCCGGCCATCTCGTCAGGGGTACGCGCGATCGTCACCTGAGCCCCGAGGCGCTCCATTGCCTTCGCTGCGCTGCGCAGGTTGCTCATCTCGTAGTCGAGGACCGCGACCCGAAGGCTCACAAGCTGCCTTTCGTCGACGGCACGCCGGTGACGCGGGGGTTCGGTGCCACCGCCACGCGGAGCGCGCGTGCCACCGCCTTGAAGCACGCCTCGATGACGTGGTGCGGATTTTCGCCGGCCAGGAGTCGCAGATGCAGCGTCAGCTTGGCGTGGTTGGCAAGGCCCCGCAAGAACTCCTCGAGCAGATCGGTCTCGAAACCGCCGACAACCGTGGCGGGGAGGGCCACGTCGCAGGCGACGAACGGACGCCCTGAGATGTCGATCGCCGCCTGTGCCAGGCACTCGTCCATCGGCACGAGCGCCGACCCGTACCGCTCGATGCCGGCGCGGTCACCGAGCGCCTGGTCAAGCGCCTGTCCGATGACGATGCCGGTGTCCTCGACCGTGTGGTGGCTTCCGGTCGCAAGGTCGCCGCGGGTCTCGACTTCCAGGTCGATCAGGCTGTGACGGGCGAGCAGGGTCAACATGTGGTCAAAGAACCCCACGCCGGTCGCGGTGGTGATCGCGCCCGTGCCGTCGAGTTCGACGATGACGTGCACATCGGTCTCTGCCGTCGTGCGCCGGACCTCTCCACGTCGACTCATTCTGCTGCTCCTTCGCACGTGATTCTCGCCGCCCGCACCTCGGCGGATCGGCGGTGATTGGCAAACCCCTCGGCATCAGCGATGGCTGCGAGGTAGGGCGTCAGTCTGGTCACGGCGGCGTCCGGAAGCGCGACGACCGACATGCGACGCATGAAGGTGGCCGCCGACACCCCCGATGCGAAACGTGCAGCACCACCAGTCGGGAGGATGTGGTTCGAGCCGGCGACGTAGTCGCCGAACGCGGTTCCACCGTTCGCCCCGACGAACACGGCACCTGCCTGGCGCACGTCATCGGCCAGACGCACGGCATCGGCGACCTGCAGTTGCAGGTGTTCCGGTGCGAATGCCTCTGCGAAGCGCAGCGCCGAATCCATGCTCGGGCAATCGATGAGCGTCACCGTGCCCGGGGTCTCACTCTCGGCGAGCACACCGGCGACGGCGCTGACGAGCGCCCGGTCCGGGCTCGCAAGGATCGCGGGTGAATCCGGGCCATGTTCCGCCTGTCCCAGCAGGTCTGCGGCGATTTCGACCGGGTCGGCGTCACCGTCGGCGACGACGACAAGCTCGCTCGGACCGGCGATCGCGTCGATCCCCACCGAACCGAACACCTGGCGCTTGGCCTCCTGCACCCATGCGCTGCCGGGACCTGCGATGACCGACACGGCGCCGATCGTCTGCGTGCCGAACGCGAGCGCCGCAATCGATCCCGGGCCTCCCACGGCATACACCTCGTCCAACTCGAGGAGCCCGGCCGTGCCCAGGATGACGCCGTGCGCCACCCCATCCGTGGTGGGCGGCGTCACCACCGCGATGCGACCGACCCCCGCGACCTGTGCGGGGACTGCAGCCATGATCAGGCTGGATGGATACGCGGCGCGCCCGCCCGGCACGTACACACCGGCGGCAACGACCGGCAACTGACGAACCGTGATTTGTTGCCCGAGCGGCAACGCCGCCGAGACGTCGGCTGGTCGCGTCGCCTGGGCCAGCGCACGGACCTGCGCGGCCGCGACCAGGATCGCCTCCCGCAACGCGGGGTCGAGGTCGGCGACGGCACGCGCAATCGCATCCTGCGGCACGCGGATCTGGTCGTGCGTAAAGCCGGCACAGTCGAAACGCCGGGTCAGCTCCACGAGCGCGTCGTCACCATGGGCCCGGACGTCGGCGATGATCTCGGCAACGCGCTCGGCAATGGCGGCATCCGGCGGGGGCGGCGCCAGCGCACCGGCAAGCCGCTGCGCGCCGTCGGGCTCCAGCGTGACACGACGAACGTTCATTCCAGGCCCTGCTCAAGTCGCGCGATCAGGGTGTCGACGCTACCGGCCAGAATCTTGTGGCTGACGCGGTTCGCGATGAGCCGCGCCGATGCGTCGAGGATCGTCTCCCGTTCGACCAGGCCGTTCTCAACCAGGGTGCGACCGGTGGCCGTCAGATCGACGATGCCGTGCGCAAGGCCGACGAGCGGCGCAACCTCGACCGAGCCGTTGACTTTGACGACGTCAACCGCGCGTCCGGTTGCCGCAAAGTGGCGGCGCGCGATCGCCGGGTATTTCGTCGCGACGCGCACCGCGCCCAGGTGCGCCAGGGCGCCCGGCGTGGGGTCCTCGCCGGCGAGCGTCGCGTAGACCATTCGGCAGTGACCGAAGTCCAGGTCCAGGAGTTCGTAGACGTCCGGCGCCGACTCCCGCAACACGTCCTTTCCCACGATGCCCAGGTCGGCGGCGCCCGCCTGGACGTAGGTCGGCACGTCGCTCGGTCGCGTCGTGATGTACCGCGTGCCGTCGGGCGCGTCGACGACCAACCGCCGTCCGGCGTCCTCCAGAGGCGACACATCCAGGCCCGCGGCACGCAGACGCGCGACCGATCCTGCGAACAAGGCGCCCAGTGGGACGCAGATCACGAGCGCAGCGATCGCAGTCCCTCCATGAGGTTGGCGCACGTCACCGTGCGGCTGTCGGTCCTGTCGGCGATCGTGAATCCCGCGTCGACGCGACGAGCGACATAGCGCCACCCTTCCGCGGCGGCCAACGCGTCGGCGACCCCTGGGTGATCGGACACGCCGACGACGACCACCCCTGCGGAGCGCAGCGCCCGTGCCGCGGCGACGTCGATCTCGATCCCGCCTGCCAGCACGACCCCGTCGATGAACTGGGCCCGCCCGTTTCGCGCGGCGATGGCCTCGTGCACGCGATCCAGCAGCACTGCGGCCCCGACCGCGGGGCGCGCCATGCCGAATCGACCGATCAGGCCGTCGTAGCGACCACCGACCGCCACGGGACGCCCCACGCCGGGGGCATAGGCCTCGACGACGATGCCCGAGTAGTAGCCCCAGTCGCGCAACACACCGAGATCCGTCATGACGTAGTCGGCGGTCCCGTGTGCCTCGAGCAGGTCGAGGGTCGTCAGCAGCGTCTCGCATTGCGGTGCGGCCGCGGGGACGGCCACCGCCAACGCGCGCAACACGTCGCTGCCACCGCGCACGGTCGGAAGCTCCGCCACCAGGCGGCGTGCATCGTCATCGAGCGTGAGGGATGCTGCGATGCGCCTCCAGGCCACCAGGTTGCGTGCACGGACCGCGTGCTGCAGCCGTGTCTGGTCGGATTCGGAGACGCCGACTCCGTCCAGCACCGCGCGTGTCAGCGACACGTCCCCGAGCGCCACCTTCAGATCATCGATGCCGAGCGCCGTCAGCGCTCCGACGAGCAGCGACACGACTTCGGCGTCGGCGGCGGGCCCCGACAGTCCGACAAGCTCGATCCCGGCCTGACGTTCCTCGAGCCGCTCTGCCCGTCCCGATGGCGGCGGGCGCAGACACTCGGCGATATAGGACACGCGCAACGGACCGGGGTGGTCGCCAAGCCTGCCCGCGACGAGCCGCGCGACGGGAATGGTCAGATCCGGACGCACCACGAGTACCTGCCCGTGGTCGTCGAACAACCGAAATGCCCGACCCAGGCCACCCTCTTGCGCGCGGTCCATGACGCCGGCGAATTCCAAAAGCGGTGTTCGCACCTCGCGGTAGCCGAAGCCGGCAAACGTGGCGCGCAGTGACGCTTCGATCGCCGCCAGCTCAGCCGACTCGATCGGCAACACGTCACGTGCGCCGTCGGGCAGTGGAGCGGAATCGACCAGCTCGTTTTCGGACGGCCCGGTCAATCCGGCACCCGCTCGATCGTCGCGCCCAGATCGCGCAGGCGTTCGTCAATCCGCTCATAGCCGCGATCGATCTGCCCGATGTTGCCGATCGTGCTGATGCCCTTGGCACACAACGATGCGATCAGCATCGCCATCCCGGCCCGGATGTCTGGACTCTCCAGGCGCGCGCCGTGCAGCTGCGCCGGACCGCTGACAACGGCACGGTGCGGGTCGCACAAGACGATGCGCGCACCCATGGCGACCAGCTTGTCCACGAAGAACAGGCGGTTCTCGAACATCTTCTCGAAGATCATCACCGTTCCGTGCGCCTGCGTCGCGACTGCCGTGGCGATGCTGGTCAGGTCCGCTGGGAACGCCGGCCAGATCCCATCGTCGATCTTGGGGATGGCGTCCCCTTCGTCCGCCTCGACCCGGAGGACCTGGTCAGGAGGCACTCGGAGCGTATCGCCGTTCATCTCGACGCGGATGCCGAGGCGTGCGAACGTCACGTTGATCATGCGCAGATCCGAGGCCCGGACGTCGGTGATCGTGATGTCCGAACCCGTGACCGCGGCGAGCCCGATGAACGACGCGACCTCGATGTAGTCGGACGGAATACGGAACCGGCCACCGTGCAGCCGCTCCACACCCCGGATGCGGAGCACGTTGGTGCCGATGCCGTCGATTTGAGCGCCCAGTTGCTCCAGGAACCGTGCAGTGTCCTGCACATGCGGCTCGCAGGCCGCGTTCAAGATCGTGGTCTCGCCCGACGCCAGGGCGGCCGCCATCAGCGCATTCTCGGTGGCGGTCACCGACGCCTCGTCAAGGAAGATCTCGGCTCCGTGCAGACCGGTGTGGCGCATCGCAAAATCACGGTCCGACTCGATCTGCGCTCCGAGCGCCTTGAACGCCAACAGGTGCGTGTCGATCCGTCGGCGACCGATGAAGTCGCCACCGGGCAGCGGCAAGTCCACCGTTCCACAGCGTGCGAGCAACGGGCCCGCGATCAGGAACGACGCGCGGATACGCGCGGACAGGTCGGGGTTGAGGGACGTCGTCCGGATGTCACTGGCGGTGAGCGACAACACGTGTGGCCCGAGCTCCCGAATGCTCACCCCCAGGTCGTCGAGCAGCGCGAGCATGGAGTGCACGTCCCGGATGTCCGGCACGTTCTCGAGGATCACCTCTTCGTCGGTCAGCAGGCACGCCGCAAGGATCGGCAAGGCAGCGTTCTTGTTGCCGCTGGGCGTGACTGTTCCGGACAGCGGTTTGCCGCCCTCGATGACGAAGCGCTCGGACACCGTCCGTGACGGTATCAGCCGCTCAGGTCGTCGAGCGCGGCCGCAAGGCGCTGGAGGTCATCTTCGTCGGTGAAGAAGCCGGCAGAGAGCCGAAGCGCGCGCGGCTGGGCACCCAGCGACGCACGATGCCGCGCGCCTCCAACGGCCGCTGCGACTTCCACATCGACACCGTCAAGCGTGAAATGTGCTCCGAGCAGGCACGAGCATCTCGGACAGGAATCCCAGCTCCAGCCTGCGCGCATCCGGGTGCGGCGTCACGAAACCGTCCAGCCATGGTTGGTGCCCGAGCATCCGCCACCGAACATCAGATTCACGCGCTCCAAAAACGCCCGTGACACTCGCCCAACCCGCGGGCAAGACTGCGTCCTGGCCTCCCTCAGTCTCGCTCACCCAGAACACCGCGCTCTGGTACGCGCCTCGCAAACACGACCCGCCGATCCCGACCGGTTGTATCCGGGCCCGGGCCGCGGTATAACCGCTGTGCGCAGGCGGAATGCTCCGCCGCAAATGTCCGCAGGAGTGCTCATGAGGTTGCTTCGCATGATGCCGGGGTACGGCGAGACGCTCGTTGCCGAAGGCGACCCTGCGGTCGATGCCGACCGGGAGCACCTGGTCCGGGAGTTCCGCCGTCAGCTCGACGAGGGCATGTGGGCTGGAGTCCCGACGACGGACGCGGCCACAGGACGCCGCGAGGCGGTCCTGGTCACGAGCTTCGAGCAGGTACCGGCAACCGCCGATCGCATCCTGTTCTGGCCACGCGCCGCAGGCGGCGCACATCACGTGGCGTGACCGCCCTCGCCACCGCGATCATCATCGCCCCCCTCGTGCTCGCCGCGATGTGGCTCTGTCTGAGTCCCGCGGCGATCCGACAGCGCCCGCGCAGGCGACTCGCACCGGCGTGGGCACGTGAGACTCCGGTCAGTCAGGCCGAGGCCGACCGCCGCTCCCTCGATCTGTTGCGCTCGGTTGTCAACGATGACGAATGGGCCATGTTCACCGACTTGGGGTTCCTCTGTGTCACCGGCCGCCGGTTCCGTCGCGACGGACGCGAGGCGCTCCCTCGATACCGCTACCTGATCTACCCGCATCTGCCGCTGGTCGCGTTGCTCCCGCGGTCGATGGCGCCGGTTCGCGAGTACTGCATTCAGTTCCCCGACATCGCCCTCGGCGGCCCCGACGGCCTGCTGCCGATCGGTGACGACGTGCTGGCCAAGTGGATGACGGTTCGGGCCGACGAAGACCGGCTGTTGGCGTTTGCAAACGTCTCGAACGCCGGTTGCCAGATCCCGCTCAACCAGATCGAACGGGATCTGCGCCGGTTGTCGCGGTGGCAGGTCGTGAACCAGCCGACCGAGGTCGCCGGCCCGACCATCACCGCCCGCTACTGATGATCCCCGGACTCAGAACGGTTCGGCGCCCGCCGTGTCGTCGTGCGGCGCCGGCAGCTCAGCGGCGGTGAGCTCATCGATACGTCCCTGCGCGGCGCTCAGCCGCTCACGGCACATGGCGAGGTACCGTTGCCCTTGTTCGAACAGCCCGACGGCCTCCTCGAGGCCGATCTCGCCGCCTTCGAGCCGGGCGACCACGTCATCCAGTCCGGCGAGCGCCTCCTCGAAGCTCAACGACGTCGTGCCATCTGTCTCGCTCATCCGCGTACCTCCACGTGAACCCGCCCGTCACGAAGTTCGATCGACAGTGCGTCACCTGCATGGGCGGCCGCGGCGTCGGTCAGGACACGATCGCCTGCAACGGTGCGAACGATGGCGTAACCACGCCCGACGGTACGTGCCGGCGACAGCAGTTCGTGCAGCGCCGCCAGGTGTTCTACGCGCGCCCGGGTCTCGACCAACAACGTACCCGTCGCGCGCTCGAGCGCGACGCGGCGTCGCTCAAGCTCGGTGGGGGCACGCATCCGAACACCTCGCACCGCCGCGACCAGCCGCTCGGTCAAACCGCCGACCCGCGCACCCGCAACCGATCCACGAGTCCTCAGGCCCCCACCCAGACGGAGTGTCAGATCGTCGACGCGCCGACGCCGCCGAGCAGTCGACTCACGCAACGCCCGAGTGAGCGTCACATCCGCCCGGGCAAGGTGGGCGGTGAGTTGCGTGGCATCCGGGACGACCGCTTCCGCCGCCTTCGTCGGCGTCGAGACCCGCAGATCGGCGACGAGATCGCATAGCGTCACATCCGTCTCGTGTCCCACCGCCGAGACGATCGGCGTGACGGCCGCGCCAACGGCACGGCAGACCTGCTCGCTGTTGAACGCCATCAGATCCTCCAGAGAGCCGCCCCCACGGGCAATGACGATCACGTCGACATCGGGGATCGCGTCGAGGTAGGCGATGGCCCGGATGAGATCGGCCGGAGCCGACTCGCCCTGCACCAGGCTGTGGACCACGAGGATCTGGGCCGGCGGGAACCTGAGCACGACATTCTTGAGGAAGTCGGCGCGTGCCGCGCCCTCGCCGCTTGTCACGAGCCCGATCCGCCGCGGCAGATGTGGAAGGGGGCGCTTGCGCGCCTCGGAGGTCAGGCCCTCCGCGACGAAGCGCTGCTTGAGTTCCTCGATCCGCGCCAGCAGGAGACCGTCACCGGTCAGCTCGACGCGTTCGACCGTGAACCGCACC
>JANMKR010000182.1:0-6634 GCA_031372145.1 Actinomycetota bacterium
ACGCGCTCGATGAGCGGGGCGCGATCGGTCACCTGCCGGGCGGGATCGACCAGTACCTGGAGCTGCGGGGCGGCGCATCGGTCGCGCCCGTGGTCAAAGCCGCTCCGAAGAAGGCCGTGACGTCGGGCTCCGTGCTGAAGGCGGCTCGCAAAGAGGTGCAGAAGCTCGAACGGGAACTCGCGGATCTGACCGAGCGTGAGCAAGTCGTGCATGAGCTGATGTCCGAGGCCGCCAGCGACCACATACGGCTGATCGACCTCTCCGCCGAGCTCGCCACGCTCCATGGTCGCCGCGAGGTCGCCGAGGACGCCTGGCTCGAGGCCAGCGAGGCACTGGAGGCCTGAGCCAAACCACAGTCGAGGAACGGCAGTCGCGGCGGTGCTGCGGAGTCGACCCCGATTCGGCTCCACGCAGGTCGTCTGTGGGCGGGCCTAGAGGATGTGGACCCGAGCGCTGACGGTCTTCCAACGGCGGTCGAACGTCCAGACGAGGTCGGCGTCGATCACGTCCGCGACGACGTGGGTGATCGCGTCCGGCAAGCTGAGGGCGCGGTGATGTGCTCGTAGGACGGCTGCATCGTCAGCGATGGCCACGCTGATGGGAACCGTCGCGCACCCGTCCACAAAGTCACGTGCTGCCGCGAGTGCGACGCCGCCGACGCGGGCGGGGCCAATGAGGATCTCGGCGCGTGTCGTGGCGCCGAGTACCAATTCGTCGTCAGATGTTGATGCGAGCGCCGTCGCTGCGGCGTGGTGATGGGCGTCGTCTTCGGCGAGCGCTGCGATGACCACGCTCGCGTCCAGGACGATTAGTCGCGCCAACCGGCGCGAACCTCATTGAGATACCCGTCCGGGTAGACGGTTTTGTCGAGGGAACCGATCGCGGCAAGCAACCGGGCCCGCTTCGCCGCACGTTCCGCTTGGCCCTCAGGCGCGCCGAGCAGCTCATTGCGGATCGCCGTGCGAATCAACTCCGCCTCGCTGGTTCCACGCGCTTTGGCCGTGAGCTTGAGTTCCCGGTGGAGGTCGTCGGGAAGGTAGACCGTCGTTTTCGTCATTCAAACGAAGGTACCATACGTAACATATGGTGTCCTTGTATTCGGCGCGAGCGCGGGTTCAGGCGCCGACCTTGTGCAGTGACGCGGCGATGGCCATAAGGTCGTCGCGGGGGTACGGGCCGCTGACGGTGTAGAGCAGGGAGCCGTCGCGCCAGTAGATGTGGGGCACGGTGTTCTGGCCGGTTCCATACGTGGCGGCCACGCCGTTGACGGTGATCGGCTCGGTCTGGAGGGGTTGGCACTCGCCGCCGAACGGGTCGTCCGGCCAGTCCTTCTTCGAGACGCGTTGGGTCACCTCGATGCGCTCCTGCCCGCGCCGGTATGTCGCGGCGAAGAGCCACGGGAACCGCGCGATCGATCCTTCTGGTCCGGTGATTCCGGATCGTGGTGCCCAACCGGAGATCGCCAAGGTGAAGCCATCTGGCAGGACCGTCGGAACTCGCGGTGTGTACGGCAAGGGACCGGCGGCAGTTGCCGGCGATGTACGGGTGAAGCGGTCGTTGGTGCGCAGTGGTCGACGTCCGATCGGCGGTGGCGCAAACGTTCCGGCCGGCAGCGGGGCGTTGATGAGCCGGTACGAGTAGCTGGTCCCGTCGACGATGCGTCCGTTGGATTTTGCCCGCTCGACCACGCGCAAGGGCAGGAGCGTGCGCTGCGCGAGCCAGATCCGGACCGTGCGCGCCGGCAGCCCCGCGCAGTCATTGGCCGGCAGGTCGACTTCGGTGCGAAGCGCGGCCCGGCCGGCCAGGGTCAGCGGTGTGAGGGTCAGGGTGCCACCACGCGCTTGACCCAAGACGTACGCGACGAATGATTGGTAGCGCTCGAGACCGGTGCGTGTGAACCCGTCGGGTTGCGCCGCGAACTGGTTGCGAAAGAGTGATCCATCCCCTGTGGACGTTGCGGCGATGCGTTCGGTCCCGCCCCGCCCGACATCCAGGAACGTGTTGCGTCCGAACACCGATCGCACGCGGAATCGCTCAGGGGCCATGACCGTCGCCGTGTCGGCCGGTCCCAGACGGGGTTGCGCGACGACCCGGTAGGAGCCGACGACGAGGGGCGGCGTCGCGGGCACTCCGATGAACGGAGCCGCGAGCGCGATTGCGGCGGCGGCGGCGATTGGCATGAAAAAATTCTATCCAGGGTCGCGGGCGTCACCCAGGTCACCCGAGTGGGACGCGAACGGTCACGCTGGTGCCGCCCCACGGGGCTGCTGAGAGCGTCAGGTCCCCGCCGATCGCGGTCAGGCGACTGTGGGCTGCCTGGAGTCCGACGCCTCGGCCACTGTCGAGGTCCGGGACGCGTTCGGCGGCACGGCTCTCGGCGTTGCCGCGGTCGCCGACCACGACCGAAAGCGAGGCAGGCTCGCGTCGGAATGCGATGCGGATGGCGCCGCCGTGTGGGCTCCCGTGGGTCACGGCGTTGCGCAGGATGTGGCCGAGCGCGTCGACCAGTACGCCGGCGATGCGGCGCGGGACTCGAATGTCGGCCGGGACCTCCAGCATGACCGAGACGCTGATGCCACGGCGTTCAGCGACGCGACGGACCTCGGTGGCGGCGGCATCCGCGATCTCTTCAAGCGCGACGTCGCGGATGGCCCCCGGTCCACCGCGGGCGTGGAGTGCCTGTTCGATCACGTGGAGTCGCTCGACGATGGCGGTGGCCGCGGCGGATCGTGCGGATGCATCGACACGGCGCATCTGTTGGAGGGCGCCCTCGATGTCGTGGACCTCCTCAGCCAGCGCGGTGTCGCCGGCTTGTGCCGTCAATCCCTTGAGGGAGTGCGCTGCCAGCATCGCCCAGTCGACGTCCCCGTCGGTCGGCGACGTGCTGACGGTCAGCGCCGCGACCATCGCCTGGGCACGCCCGAGCGCCTCGTCGACGTAGAGGCCGAGCAGTGATGCGCTGAGTTCAGGCGGCATGTCCGGAGCGTTCGCGGTGGGTCCTTGATGGAGAGGGAACGCCGAGACGATAGCTCAGCACCTGGTGAGATCATGACGACAAACGGCGTTGCTCCCGATCAGAGCGAGTGCGTTGCTGCGCGGTCTGCATCTGGGCGTGGGCGTACCAGTCGCCGCTGCGGGTGTCGTGGAACGTGACGACGACCTTGCCGGGTTCGACGACGAGTTCGTAGTAGTGGCGGTCGACGGGTGCGTCGGTCCACCAGCGGTCTTGAACCAGCCAGTCCTCGCGGATCGCGGTGACCTCCCGGCGTTTCCCGTCCACGATGATCGCGTGGGGGATGCCGGAGGGTCCCGTGATCACACGGAGGGGTCTTGGCTGGTCGAGACGTCGTAGGGAACGAGCGCCCATCGCCGTTCGGGGAGTTGCGACCAGGGTTCCAACTCGACCAGGCGCAGCACCGCTTCGTCGCCTTGGACCGAGCGCACCTGACGGATGGCTTCGCGCGCCCGCCGGTCGCGTTCGACGGCGCCGGGTTCGATGATGGCAAGCTGGTGGCCGGCCAGCGCGCCGGAGGCGTCGGCGCGGATGACGAGGGTCTCGACCGGCCCGCTCACCTCGGCCAAGGAGGGGAGGGCCGCGGTGGTGAGCCGGTCGATCTCTACGGTGGCTTGTCGCAAGGTGAGCGTGCGGGTCCATGACCCACCGCCCTCAAGCCATGCACGGATATTGAGGCTGCGAAGCGCGCGCCCGCGGGCCCTGGCGGCGCTCGCGAGTTCGGTCAGAAGGAGCTTGGTGGCGGCTTCCAGGGCGGGCAGCGCGCCGACCGCCTCGGGAAAGTGGAACGCGGCCTGGAGCGGGTCGGGAGGACGTCGTGGGCGCAGTGCCTCGTCGTCATCGCCACGGGCGCAGTGCCAGGCACGCAAACCTGCCAGGCCCAGCCGGTCGAGCACGGCTGCGCGCGGCAGCTCGGCGACCTGGCCGATGGTGGCTAGGCCCAGGTTGGTGAGCTCGGTCAGGGCCTTCTTGTCGAGCGGCAGTCGGTCGGCGGGCAGTGGCGCCAGGAAGTCCGCGACCTCGTCGCGGGTGATGACGAGCGGCGTGCGTGACGGCGCCTCGCGTGAGGCCTGCAGCGCGGCGAACGGTGTGGGGGCCGCGCCGATCCGCCCGTCGGCGCCGACCGGCAGCGCGGCTTTGACGTGGCGCAACACGCCGTCCAGCCCGCCGTAGAGCCGTTCGAGCCCGCTGGTGGTGAACGTCCAGATGCCCGCCTCGCCCGGCTGGACGGATGCGCCGATCCCCTCGAGACGTTCGGTGACCTCCTCGGCCGCGTGTTCGGCGGCACCGGGGTCGGGAACGACCAGCTCCAACTGCGGGCACCGCGCGAGCGCCTCGCCGACCCGAAGCCCCGGTGTGACGCCGGCCTGAGCCGCGGTGGGGGTGCACTGCCCGACCAGCTGCGCGTCACCCGGCTGCGGCCCCAACGCGACGGGTGCATCCACCGGCCGCCGCGCCGCGAGCAGCGCAACCAGCAGCGCGAACCGGGGGATGGTGGCGGTGACGATCACGTAATGGTCGAATTCGATGGGTTGCTCATCGGCGCACTCGCTTTCTCCAGCGGTCTGCTGGACGAATTCCACGGAAGCGCGGCGCTGCGTTCATACGAACGTATGTTCGATGATTTGAGGACGAAGCGCAAGGGCGCCGAGGCCCGGCATTCGCCCGACTCATCGACGAGCAGCAATTGGGCAACAGGCTGCTGCCCAATTGTGACTGACACACGTGAGCGTTCGCAGGGCACAGGGACTTCACCGAAAAATCCCTGCATAACCAATCAACTCAGAGTGGTCGAGGCGTTGACGCGATCAAGCTCCCGACGTGCGTGGCATCGAACTTGAAGTCACGAGAAGATGCGCTTGACGCTCGGGCTGACGGGTTTTTACGAGCGATTCGCGGGGCGGATCTTCAGCCGAGCGAGGTGGCCCGTGGCAAACCGGAGCCGGATCTGTTTCTGCACGCCGCGGCGCAGATGGGCGTTGCGCCCGTCGCGTGCGTGGTGATCGAGACAGCGCACCGGTGTCCAGGCGGCACGTGCCGCGGGGGATGCGGGTATTCGGGTAACGCAGGTGGCGTCACCCCGTCTGTACGACTCCAGGAGGAGGTGAACCAGTTCGCCTCGTGACCTCGCGCAAGACCGTTTCGTACTGGTCGAATTGGATGGGCTTACTCATGGGCGGGCTCGTTTTCTCCAGCGTTCTGCTGGACGAATCCCGGAGAGGCGACGCTGCGTTCAGAGTGTTTGAGACGTCCTGTCCCGAGACGTCTCGCCCGATGATCAGTGGCGCGACGTTGCGTGGCGCTTGTCAGCGGAGGTCTTCGACGTCGCATCCGAGCGACGGTGCGTTCAGGATCTCCGGGTCGCCGGTCAGGAGGGGCACGCCATGCGCAGCTGCCGTTGCGGCGGCGAAACAATCGGCGAGGGCGATCGGATGGACGGCCTTGATCTGTGCCGCTTGGATTGTCCGGGCCGGCGTCGCCTCATCGGGTGAAAGTGTCTGGCGAAGCTGTGCCAAGACCGCCTCGGCATCGGGTTGGCCGTGGTCTCGCCAGACGCGGTAATAGACCTCGGCGAGATTGATCCAACTGATCACCGGTTGGTCTGCGATGACCTGATCGACGCGGGTTGCTGCAGGCTCGAGTCCGTCGAGCCAGGCGAGTACGGCCCAGGAATCCAAGCAGACGTTCAGCGTGGTTCGCTTCGTCGATCGGCTTCGAGGCGCGCCGTCATGCCGCTTTGCTTGTAGCGGCCGCGCAGCGGCGAATCAGGCCGAACGGGAATGACCGTCACCGACTCGTCGTCACCGGTGAACACCACTTGCGTGCCAGGTCGGAGCCCGAGGCGGTCACGCAGTTCTTTCGGGATGACGACTTGGCCTTTCTCTCCAACCCGATGAGTCATACCAAGAAGTATAACACGCTCTCTCCGCTCCTGTACCACGACAATCCGCGAGCTGTGAGCGAAGTGGTACTCGAATCAGGTGCGACCCGATCGGGCGCCGCAGTGTCGCGAACGTTCGACGCGATCGAGAGCGTGTGACCTTTCAGCGACGGGAGAATGCGCGAGATATGCACCGCGCTCGCCGTCGCCGTCGACTGCCGGTCCTCGTCGTAGCGGTCACCCGCGTTCTACGTCTTCGCCAGTGTGACGAGTTGCTGTTCGACCTGGTCGCGTTCATCGTCGGTGAGCTGGGTGGGAGCGAACCCGTCGGCCGTGATCGCGGCGGCGACCTCGGCCACGATGGGGTCACGCAGCACGGTGCGCTGGAGGGCCGCGGCGTATTCGACGATCGTTTCGCCCTGTTCGCGTTGGCGTCCCAGGTCGGCGCCGATTGTGTCCAAGCGCGCGAGTTGCAGTTCGGCCCACGTGCGGTGGCGGCGGCGACGGAGGCGTTGCAGCAGGGCGCCCAACGGTTGGCGCCACAGCACGAGCGCCCCGGCGAGCGCCGCCAGGGCCAGGATCGCTCCCAGCGGTGAGCGCAGGTCGGGGAGGTGGCGGGACAGGTAGGCGCGCAGGCCGACGCGGGCGGCGTCGGGTGGGGCGTCGCCCGCCAGCGGGACCTGGGCGGTCGGGTCGAACGCCTGCCAGCCGATGGTGGGGAAGTAGACCTCGGCCCAGGC
>JANMKR010000190.1:0-3671 GCA_031372145.1 Actinomycetota bacterium
CGGCGTCGGAGCGGCCTGCTCGGAGTATCCGTCGACCCCGACGATCGTGACCTGACCGTCCACGCAGTGGACCCGGGCATCGCCCTCGACCCGTTCGACCCGAAGGTCGAAGCTGTGGCTGGTACGGCCGAGGTTGGACACTCGCACGTGGACGTCGACCTCGTCGTCGAAGCGCAATGACCCGTGGTACTGCGCGGCCAGTGACCGGATCAGGTAGTGGTGGCCAGGGGGTCCCAGCAGGTCGAGCCCCAGCCGACGCCGGTAGGCGATCATCGCGCGGTCGAACAGCACCGGGTAGCGCCCGTAGTACACGACGCCGGTGACGTCGGTGTCGCTGAAGTCCACCCGGGTTCGCAGCGTGAAACGAAAGCCCTCGCTCATGCGATCACGTGGCTTTCGCCGCCGTCCACCAGAATCGACGTGCCCGTTACGTAGGACGCCTGCCGACCCGCAAGAAACGCGATGACCGAGCCGATCTCGTCGGGATCGCCGATGCGACCCATCGGCGACGACATGCCTCGGGCGATGACCGCATCGTGTGAGCCGTGGAGTTCGAGCAAACGCTCGGTGGCGAACGATCCGGGCAGCAGGTTGTTGACCGTGACGCCGTCGCGAGCGACCTCGCGCGCGAGGGTCCGCACGGCACCGGCGACGCCGGCTCGCGTCGCGTTGGAGAGCACGAGCCCGTCGATGGCTTCGCGGACGGTTCGGCTGGTGATCGTGATGATGCGACCCCACCCACGCTCGCGCATGGACGGTACCGCCGCGCGGATCAGACGGATCGTGCCCATCAGATTCTGCTGGACCGCCCGTTCCCAGTCCTCCTCGCTGACATCCAAGAAGCCACCGGGCACCGGCCCGCCGGCGTTCGCAACCAGGATGTCAACCGGACCGAGTGCGGCCACCGCCGCTTCGATCGCGCTTGCGGGACCACCGGGGGTCGACATGTCAGCGACGATCGGGTGGGCGTCGATGACGGTTGCCGCAGCGACGATCCGTACCTCGTCGCGCCCGCAGATCGCCACCCGGCAGCCCTCGGCGGCAAGCGCCTTGGCAGCTGCGAAGCCAAGACCACGACTCGCCCCGGTGATGAGCGCAACCTTTCCCGCGATTCCCAGATCCATGCCCGCAGGCTACCGGCGCGGGCACGACTGATATCCTCATGGCGTGGCGACGGGGAAGACGACAAAGAAGAAGCAAGGCCGTCGGCGCAACTATGAGCCGACCGTCGAGTTGACCGGCATCCAGAAGCTCTTTCCCACCGGGTGGGCCAACTGGCTCGGTTTCTTGTTGTTCGGCTTCTGCACGATCGCCCTGCTGGTCGAGTTCGTCGTCGCGCTCGGGCGTAGCGGCCACACCGACTGGATCGCGGCGCTGGGCATGTCAATCCTGTTCGGCTGGATCACGGTGCTGTTCGCGATCACCCGCTGGAAGGACTACATCTAAATCCCGCCGGGCGGGAAGCAGCCTGAACCGCCCGGAGTTTTCGTGGACATTTCGTGTTCACGAAGGGGTTCGATATGGCGAGTGCGAGGAAGTACCGGGCGGAGCTGCGGGAGCGGGACGCGGACGTCTCGCTGAATCAGGCGGTGTTGCGGATCGGCCCCAGGGTCGGCGTGAATCCCGATACCTTGAGGGGGTAGGTGAAGCAGGCAAGGGTCGATGTGGGCCCCGACGTCCTCCGGCCCCGCGCTGCCCGCTCCGTCGCGGAGATCGTCCGGACGTAGACTGGCACGAAGGCGATCCCGAGGGGATGGGGTATGGGTCGGTCGATCCTGAGGTTGGCGGTCATCGCGGTACTCTTGGGCGTCAGCGTGGCTGCGGCGCTGAGCCCGCCGCCGCCCAGAGACGTCATGAAGGTCACCTGCACTGCGACCGGCACCGAGGTCGGTCAACCCAACACGATTCCCCAGCGTGATGGTGTGCAAGTCTCCGTGGTAAATGCGACCGGGCGCGCGATGACGTTCGTCCATAGCGGCGGCGGCTTCGGAGTGTCCGCCAAGGGCGCCACGGCGGTGCTCGACCTCCCGCCCGGCCTGACGACGGTGGTGTGCATTGACCCTTTGGACCCGGCGCAGGATGGACCCTCCTCGCCGGCGTACCTCGCCCGGCGGGCGAGCTTTGTTGTCGCGGACGTCCCGTTCTGGAAGCCGTTCACCCCGGAGTGCGGTACCGCCGGGTTGCGTGGGGTCATCTCAGACGGCGGCGCGCCGACCCCGGGTTCGCAGCTCACCCTTCAGGCCATGCTGAGTGTTCGAGGGCTCAAGGCGAGCGACGTCGTGGAGCGGGCCGGGTACCCGGCCGGCCCGGCGGTCCACATGCGGACGATACGTGATGGCCGGGTGATCGCCGTCACGAACTTCGGGCGGGGCGGATCGGGGTTCTACTCGAATGGCGTCCTGCAGTGCGTCGACACTCTGCCCGCGCGCATCCTTGCATCCACGCGCGTCTCGCCGCGAGGCGCCGCGTTCGCGTTTCTGGACGGCGAGGCGCTGACCGTCACGCCATTCCCGGCAATGCGGCCGGGGCTGCGCGGTCGTCTCAATCAATCGTTCCGCGTGCGTTGCGCGCTCGGCCGCCGTGTGCTCGTGGGGACGGGACGTTTCCTGCTCGGCGCGTCGCAGGCTCTGGTGTTCCTGAGCGAGCGCTCGGTGAACGGCCCGGCGAGCGGGGAGTGCCTCCTGTATTCGGGGGCGAGCCGACTGGTCGCGCTCAAAGGATTCCGGCCCGCGGCGTGACGGTGGTGACCAGGGTTCAGAAGGACTACATCTGGCGCGCTGTCACGGACAGTCCTTGCAGTTTGACGGCTGTAAAGCTCCGCGAAACGGTCGTTCTGCCCTACCCCGCTGAGGCGGTGACGACCTCTGCCACACAGGCATCGTCGCCCTCGGCGCGGGCGGTGGTCGACGCAATCGTGGAGTTGGGCGCGTAGACGCTCAGGATGCCCTTCCAGATTGAGCGATCCAGGCCGCACACGCGCTCCGGATCGTGAAACGCCATCTCCTCGAACGGGCATGAGCAGGCTTTGATCGTGGTCGCCGTGCCTTCACTCGTCGCCGAAAAACCGTAGCGCGACAGCAACCGGACGACCTCGGCGATCGCCTGCGTCGGGGTGAACGGCGACGCTCCGGTCACGGCCTGCTCCTCGGCCAGCGAACGACCGAACTCGAAACCCACCGACTCCAGCTGATCCTGAGGGGATGAGCCTGGCTCGCTCATGGCCCGCAAGAGGAGTTCGGCCAGCAGGTCATAGTGGCGCTCCGGCAACGTCACCGCCGCTTCGGTTTCGGCGAGCGTGTAGACCTTGGGCGGCCGGCCGGCGCCGGGTCCGCCACTCGCGCGCCGGCGGAACTCCGCCGTGAGGAACCCCTGCTCGACGAGCTTGTCCAAGTGAAACCCGGCCAGGCGACGCTCAATGCCCACGGCCTCTGCGACGTCGTCCTTGGTCTGCGCGCCGGTGGCCTCGCGAACGACAAAGAACACGCGCCGTCGCGTGGGATCTCCGAGCGCACTGGCGAGCCGCTCGATCTCCTGCTCGGTCTGAGGTTGCCTCAGCGCCACCACTCCCCTGAACGTTCGTCTCCAACCTTACACCGGTCGCTTCGACGGTAGTGCCCTGTCACGGAAGTCTCTTTGCGGTTTGGCGGCTGCAAAGCTCCGCCGGATTCGAT
>JANMKR010000021.1:0-1837 GCA_031372145.1 Actinomycetota bacterium
CGGTTGGTGTGCTATCAATCGCCGCTGTGATGTTCGCTCTGGAAGACTCCGGCGATCGTCGGAGGCGGCCCTGGCGCGCGGATCGGCCCCGTCGGGTCGCCCTGGCGGCCCTGGTTGCCGCGTTGGCCACCCCAGCCGTGGCCTCGGCGACGAGCTATTACGTCGCCCCGGATGGCAGCGACCTGGCCGCGGGTACGAGCCCCGCTGCGGCGTGGGGCTCGCTGGGCAAGATCGGCTCGGCGGCCCTGGCGCCGGGGGATCAGGTGCTCTTGCGCCGGGGAGGGACCTGGTCGGGTGGCGTCACCCTCACACGCAGCGGGACGCCGGCCGCGCCGATCACGGTCGGCTCCTTCGGGAGCGGAGCGATGCCGCTCATCGCCGGGGGCGGCTGCATCACCCTGTCGGGCGCGTACCAGGTTGTGACGGGCCTCGAGATCAGGAACTGCACGAAGTCGGGCATCCGGTTGGCGGGGAACCACGCGACCGTCGACGGGAACCTGATCGGCAACAACGTCACCGGGGTCGAGGTGGACAACGCCTCCTCGCAGAACCGGATCGTCCGCAACCAACTCATCGACAACAACCGCCTCGCCGCGAATCCGGGCAGCGGCGCATTCGGCGTCCTGTTGAACGGCAGCGACAACTACGTCGCGGCGAACCTGATCCAAGGAAGCGACACGGCCTCGCCGGTCTATGGGCGCGACGGATCGGCGGTGGAGGTCTACCGCGGCCGACGCAACCTGATCACCCAGAACCTGGCGATCGACAACCTCACCTTCTCGGAGCTGGGCCACTCCGAGTCGGCGGACAACACCTACTCGTACAACATCGTCCGATCGTCGCTGCAAACAGGCAATTTCATCGTGACGCGCGGCTCCGGCAACACGTACGGACCGGTGCGCAACACCCGGGTCTTCAACAACACCGTCTCCCTCACCGGGTCTCAGGCGGAGGGGTTCATCTGCCAGAACTGCGGCACAGACATCCTCTTCCTGCGCAACAACATCATTTCGGCCCCGCACAAGGCGGGCTACGCCAGCGGCCCCGTCGACGAGGACTATGACCTCTTCGTCGGCGGCGGGATCCGACAGTTCACGGCCGGCCCGCACAGCTTCGTGGGTGACCCCAAGTGGGTCAACGGGGGCGCCGCCGACTTCCGACTCCAGCCGGGAAGCCCCGCGATCGACCGGGCCCAGGACCTCGGCCCCCAGGTCGACTTCGCCGGCAACAAGGTCCCCTACGGCGGCGCGCCCGACCTGGTGACGTCCGTGAACGTCGGCAGGTACCAGACGACCACGTACAGGCCGAGCTCGTGCGCTCGGTTGATGATCGGGATCAACCGCTCGGGTTCCGCCACGTCGGCCGAGTCGTAGCGCGAGGCCTGGATGTAGATCGTCTGGACACCAGCGGCCGCGATGGCATCAACCGTCTGCGCGCTTACCTTCGGCTTCTTGCCCTTCTGCACGGTCCAGTCGAAGGCGTCGATCCACGTGCCGAGCCCACGATAGGGATCCATCGTCGCAGCGGTCGGGCGGCTCGGCAGGTTGGCGCCGGCGGGGTACGGCGCCGTCGTCGTGGTCTGGGGAATGGTCGTCGTCGGCGAACCGGCGACGGTGGAGTCCGCGGCACCGGGGTTGCCGCCCACCACGACCTCGGTGACGGGCGTGCCCGCGATGCTCCCCGCCGCGATCGTCGCAGTGGGCACAGCGGCCACGGTGGGTGCAGCGACGGTGGTGGGCGCAGTAGGCGCGGCCGCACGGACCGGGACGGTCTTGGCGACGGCGACGCGGCTCACCGTCTTGCGCTTCGTCGTGGTGGTGGTGGGCTTCTTGGCGAC
>JANMKR010000037.1:0-21013 GCA_031372145.1 Actinomycetota bacterium
ATCGTCTCGAGCATCGTGCTCTTGCTCGGGTACTTCTGGATGCTCTGGGACAAGGAGCGCCAGACCTGGCACGACAAGATGGCGAACTGCGTCGTCGTTCCAACCGCGGACTACCCGGTCGACGCCTGGCCCGGATGACCGAGTAACCCAGCCACCATCAGCGTTTGACCCGCCCGGAAGCTGGGTCATGGGCCGCCCAAGAGCCGTGTCGGAGGCGGCGTAGAAATTCAGCCGCCGGAGACGTTTGACCCACCTTCAGGTGGGTCATAGGCCGTCCACGTGCCGTGTCGGAGGCGGCGTATGGATCCAGCCGCCATCAGTGTTTGACCCAGCCCGAAGCGTGGGGTCATAGGCCACCCAAGTGCCGTGCTGATGGCGGCGTATGGTCCGCCCTATTCTCGGCTGTTGCCCCACTGCTCGTCGTGGATGAGCGCCTTCCAGGATTTGAAGTTGCGCTGCAATGCCGGCGCAAGGCCCTCGGGCCACGCCTGCGGGTAGCCGAGCGGCGAGACGATGGTCGGGTCGACCTCGGCCGGCAGGCCCAGAATCTGACCTAGGCGGTCCTTCTCAAACCGCTGGAACGCCGTCGTGGGCACCGTGCCCAGGCCCTCTGCGCGCGCGGCGAGCATCAGGTTCTCGAACGCAAACGCCACGGAGATGACGTCGTCCAGGTGTCCGCCCTCCTGCATGACCTCCGGGTAGTTGTGGCGCGGGACCACCAGACCGACCAGCCAGACCGGCGCGATCCGGTACGTCGCCAGGATTTGCTCGGCGTAGTCGCGCCCCCACTGGGCGTGCTCCTCGTCGCTGACGGTCTCCTTCTTGTGGCGCATGATCGAGAAGTACGTCGCGCCGCCGGCGATGACGAGATCCGCGACTGCCCGGCGGCGCTCCTCATCGCGCACGACCAAGATGCTCCACGCCTGCGACCCGCTCCCCGTCGGCGCTCGAAGCGCGAGCCGCAGGAGCGGATCGAGGACCTCATCCGGAACGGGCTGGTCGGTATAGGTGCGAACGGCGCGGCGCTTGCGAATGGCTTCGGAGACGTCCATCAGATCCTTCCCTGGCGGTGGCGTGGAGTGACGGCAACCTACGTGAGTCGAGCCATGCAGGACGTCAAACACCTCGGGGACGTGCTCAGAATCGATGAGTTGGCCCATCCGGCGGCACCCGCCCAGGGTGGTTCCGAACCACGAACGGCCCGCCATCCCTGGCGAGCCGTTCGTGTCCACCCATTTTGGGGAAGGGTTACTTCCTGCCGGGGTCGTTGTCGTCGGTCGGGTCCGTCGTACCGGCGTTGGGATTGCCACCGAGGCGCGCCTCGGCTGCGGGCACGGTCTCCTCGTCGGTCGGCTCGGTCTCGGCGCCGGTCACGACGATCTGCCGTTCGCAGCTGCGGTGGATGACGTCCTCGGGACGGGCGATCGCGATGTCGAAGCCCGGACCGCAGATCAAGAAGTCGACCTGGTTGTCGTTGGCACGGGCGATGAGCACGTCGTTGCCATACCCGCCGAAGAGCATGTCCTCGCCGGGACCTGCGTACAGGGTGTCATGGCCGCGGCCGCCGTACACGCGGTCGTTGCCGGATCCGCCGAGCGCGACATCGTGGCCCCAGTCACCGGAGATCACGTCGTCGCCTGCCTGGCCGAACAGGATGTCGTGGCCGTAGCCGCCGTGGATGACGTCATTGTCCTCGTTGCCGAAGATGCGGTCATGACCCGGTGCGCCGCTCAGCACGTCGTTGCCGGCGCCGCCGTGCACAACGTCATGACCCTTGCCCGCGTTGACGTAGTCACTACCGGCGAAGGCGTTGATGACGTCCGCGCGTTTGGTGCCGAACAGGATCTCGGCGTTGGGGGTGCCGTTGACCGTTGCGGCCACCGCAACCGGCACGCCGATCGCCAGGCATGCAACTCCGGCCGCGATTGATGTTCTCAACTTCATCGTTGTGCTCCTTGTGCAGATTGGGGGGAGACGCTCGTTCACGGACGGAACCATTCACGTCACTCATGTGCGGATTTGTCGATTCATGTTCGGAAGCTGTTAGGGCTTCTCGCATCATGTGTAAGGAGTCCACGGCGAAGATGAGAGGGTTTTTAGACGTTTGCAACACGTGATGCGATCAGGAGTAGGGTCGCCGCAACGACTGACCAAGGGTCGTCGCGATCTCCGACGGGCGGCCCCAAACTCGAGGAGACACACTGATGCGCATCATCAGGCGTGCGGCCGCTGTTGCGGCCGGCGCACTCGTCCTCGTGGCCGCCGGCGCTGCTGCCGCCGCTTCGAGCGAGCCACTCAACCCATATGTCGTCAGCGGGACCAAAGCCAACGCGGACGCACTCGCCCGTGCCGGGTATGACCTGCTCGAAGGCAACTCCGGCGGCACGTTCGGCATCGTGGCCACCGCCAAACAGGCGGCTGCGCTGCGTGCGAAGGGCATGACCGTGCAGGCACCGCTGGGCACCGCACGAGCCGGCGCACGCGCGGCGGCCGCTCCACTGCTTGCGGACCCGACCTACGGCTGGGACGTCTACCGTCCATGGAACCTGACGGCTGCTCCGTGCCCGTCCGACCCCACGTGTGACACCCGGTCGCTCAAGCAGATCTACGACGACCTGGCCAAGGCCAACCCGGACATCGTGACCCGCGTCGTCTACGGCACGTCGCAGAACACGGGTCAGGAACTCGTGGCGTACAAGGTCACGAGCAAACGCGGCGCCAAGCGCAAGCCGGTCGTGCTCTACAACGCCGTCCAGCACGCGCGTGAATGGATCGCCGCCGAGACCGAGCGGCGCCTGTTCGACTATTTCGTCAGCAACAAGAACAACCGCTCCAGTGGGGTCCCCGGCATCCTCAAGGACACCGCGGTGTGGTTTGTGCCGATCGTCAACCCGGACGGCTACGACTACACGTTCCAGAACAAGGGGACGCGTCTGTGGCGCAAGAACCTGCGCGACGTCAACGGCGACGGCGAGATCACGACCATCGACGGCGTCGATCCCAACCGCAACTGGGACGTCAAATGGAACTACGACTTGGAGGGCTCATCCGCCGATTCCACCAGCGAGACCTATCACGGCACCGCCGGTGACTCGGAGTCCGAGGTCGCCGCGCTGGATGCCTTGACCGCACGGATCCGCCCCAAGTTCCAGATCGACTACCACTCATTCGGCAGCCTGATCCTGTACCCGGAGGGCTGGCAGGTCGAGACGCTCCACACCGACGGTCCGCTGTTCACGGCGCTCGCCGGTGACGACCAGAACCCGGCGATCCCGGCATACGACCCGGATGTCTCGGCGGAGCTGTACACCGTCAACGGCGACATCACCGACAACGCGATCACGAAGTACGGGACCCAAGCGATCACGGTGGAGCTCGAAGGCGGCTCCGGTGATCCTGTCGGCGGCACGCAGGACAACGCCGGCGCGTTCGCGCCGGGCGGGTTCGTATTCCAGGACAGCGAGGCTGAAGTGCAGCGCGTCTTCCAGGACAACCTGCAGTACGCCCTGGACCTCGCCAAGTCAGCGCCGGATCCAGACGACCCGGTGTCGCACCTGGGCAACACCGCGCCGAACTTCGTTCCGACGACGTTCGCCGTGTCGACCGGCAGCCCGCAGGTCGTCGAGGTCAACGCCAAGCGCGCCCTCGGGAGCGTGCGGGTCAACTACCGCATCAACGGCGGCCGGGTTCGTACCGCTCACAGCCGTGAGTTCAAGGGTGGCGAGAAGTACGGCGACCCCGGTGTCTACTACCACAAGCTCCGTGGAAAGATTCGCGGTGCCAAGACCGGTGACACGGTGCAGGTGTGGTTCGCGGCAAAGGGCAAGAAGTCCGACTCGTTCAGCTACAAGGTTGCGAGCAACACCGGCAACCCGGTGTTGATCCTCTCGGCCGAGGACTACGCCGGACCGAGCGGTGCGCCCGGCGACACCACCGCACCGCGCTACCTCGACTTCTACAAGAAGGCCCTCGACGACAACGGCGTCAAGTACGACGTTTACGACACCGGTGGGTTGGATCGCGTCGCTCCGACCGCACTCGGGGTCCTGTCGCACTACACGTCGGTCATCTTCTACACAGGTGACGACCTGTACACCCGTGCTCCCGATCAGCCGGGCGGGACGGGCTCGACCAAGCTGCTCGACGACGAGATCGTCGCCGTGCGCGACTACCTCAACGAGGGTGGCAAGGCGTTGGTGACGGGGCAAAACGCGCTGCAGGGCGCCTCGGACGGGTTCCTCTACAACCCGCTCGGTCCGACGCCGCCGAACCCCGTGTGTCCCGGCAACGTGACAAACGGCAACGGCAACGCGGATGACCCGGTCGATGATCTGGGCAACACGGTCCAGGTTGAGAACTGCGTGGCGATCTCGAACGATTTCCTGCAGTACTGGCTTGGCGCGTACCTGCCCATCCCGACTCCCGTCGGAGCCCCGGACACCCTCGGCTTCTTGGGAGCGGGCAGTCCATTCGGGGCGACGGCATTCGGCCTCAACGGACTTGACTCGGCCGGCAACCAGGGTTGGGCCGGCAACGGTGACTCGATCCTGTCGTTCCTGACGACGTCGAGCATCCTGAAGCCCGCCGAGTACCCACAGTTTGCGACCAGCCAGGCCATCAAGCTCGATCGGCCTGCGGCGTTCTCGCCGACGTCCGGCACAAACTACGTGTACTCCCAGCAGGACGATTCGTCGTTCAAGCGTCTGACCCGGACGATCGACCTGACGGCCCAGACCGCGGGCGCGCTGTCGTTCCAGATCTCGCACGACACCGAGGTCGAATGGGACTTCGTGTTCGTCGAGGCCCACACGGTCGGCCAGGATAACTGGACGACCCTGCCGGACCTGAATGGCAACACCACCAACGACACCGGGCTATCATGTCCCGCGTTCCCGATCACCGAGTTCCACCCGCGTCTGGCCCACTACATGACGTACACGGGCCCCGCTGGTGGTTCGGCCGATCCCGCCGACTGCACACCCACCGGTACCACGGGCGTGTGGAACGCGGCGACCGGTAACTCAGGTGGCTTCCACGCGTGGAACGTCGATCTGTCGGCCTATGCCGGTCAGCAGGTCGAGGTGTCGATCTCGTACTCCAGTGATGCCGGCGTCCAGGGTCTCGGCGTGTTCGTCGACGACGTCACCGTGACGACGGGAGCCACCGCCACGACGGCGGACTTCGAGACGGATCTCGGGGGCTGGGCGATCGAGGGTGCACCGGACCCGACCGGTCCGAACGCACCGAACGACAACGACTTCATCCGCACCTCGGACGTCGGCTACGTCGATGGCCCCGGTGTGGCAACGGCGGACACGCTCCTGTGGGGCTTCGGCTTCGAAGGAGTGAGCGACCAGGCGACGAGGGCGTCACTCATGAAGGACGCACTCACGTACCTCGCTGGCGGGTCCGTCCCGACGGCACAGGCGGCACGACTGCGCCGGTGACCTCACGCAACTCGGAGGGAACACCCCTCCGCAAACGTGGCGAAGGCCATCGGAGTCCCGGCTCCGGTGGCCTTCGGCATTCGCGGCCGCCGGTCAGCTGCCTGGGCATCGTCACATCCTGAGATCGGTGTCTGATGCGAAAACAGGATCGGAGCGCCGCGCCAAGACGCGGCGCGAATCCTGTTTTCACCTCAGCGGGGTGGGCGTTTGCAACGCCCACGTGTCTGACACCAAATGCGCCGCAACCCTTTACTGCGACACGGATCGCGGGGTGGCGGGAAGGGTCGTTTTTCGCTGTGACAAACTCGTTACTGCAGGCGTTGTTGCACGCTGATCAGGTCGTCGTAGCTGACTGCGCCCTGGGTTCGGCCGCGCTCGACACCTGCCTTGTCGATGTAGATCGTCGCGGGCAACGTCGTGACCTTGAGCAGGTCGAACCCGATCTTGCCGCTCGGGTCGAAGAGTGACGGGTGCGTCCATCCGGCCATCGTGTTGAACGCAGTCGCGTTTGCCCTGTCGTCGTTGAGGTTGATGCCCAGGAACACGACCTCGGGATGCGCTTTCGTGAATCGCAGGATCTCGGGCGCCTCCTTGCGGCACGGCCCGCACCAGGAGGCCCACACGTTGATCATCACCGTCTTGCCCGAGTAGGCGGCGAGGTCGATCGGCGCACCGCCACCAAGGCGGGGCCCGGTCACCTTCGGCGCCGTCTTGGTGCCCGTCAGTGCCGGCCCGCCTTTGACGAGCTTGGCGGGCGTGTCGCCGCCTCGCGTGAGGCCCAATATCAGGCCGGCGATCACCACCACTCCGACGAGTCCGCTCAAGATCAACTTCGGGCGACCATGTCCCACGTTGCGCTCCCTGTTGTTGCGACCAGTGGGTGATACCAGACGATCCTGAACGTGCGCTCACGGGGGCGCCAGTGACAGGTGTCCGGGAGTGACCGTCACGACCGGCGGACGCGGCCTTCGCCGCCGTCAGGACGATGCGTTGACGGTCTGCAGCACGTCCTCGCCGTATCGCTCGGCCTTGGCGGCGCCGATGCCCGGAATCGCGAGGAGCGCTGCCACGTCAGCGGGGCGGGTCGCCGCGATCGTGCGAAGGGTCGCATCGTGGAAGACGACGTACGGTGGGACCTGTTGTTCGTCGGCCAAGCGCCGGCGCAACGCACGAAGCGCGTCGAAGAGCGGCTCGGTTCCTGCTGGCAGCTCCATCGCCGGCTGGCGGATCTTGACCGATCCCCGCCTCGACCGCGGCCGCAGTCGGCGCAGCTCCAGCTGACGGTCGCCTCGCAGGACCTCGCGCGCCCCGTCGGTGGGCTGCAGGCCACCGTGCCCGTCAGGGTGGGGGCGCAGCAGGCTCAGGGCCGCGAGTTGGCGGATGACGTCGCGCCAGGCCTGCTCGTCAAGATCAGCCCCGACGCCGAACGTGGGCAACTCGTCGTGGCGATGTTGCGCGACCTTGGGCGTGTGCCGCCCCAGCAACACGTCGACCAGGTGCATCGCACCGAATCGCCCGCCCGTCCGCACGACCGCCGAGAGCGCCTTCTGTGCGGCGACCGTCCCGTCCCACGTCTCGGGCGGGTCCTGGCAGACGTCGCAGTTGCCACACGGCTCCGCCAGTTCCTCGCCGAAGTACGCCAACAGCAACCGCCGCCGGCAGTGCGCCGTCTCGCAGTAGCCAAGCATCGCATCGAGCTTGCGCGACTCGATCAAACGCACGTTGGCGGGGGCCTCGGAACGATCGATGAACCCGCGCACGAGCATCAGATCCTGCAAGCCATAGGTCATCCACGCCTCGGCGGGCTCGCCGTCGCGGCCCGCGCGGCCGGTCTCCTGGTAGTAGCCCTCCAGGCTCTTGGGCAGGTCGACATGGGCGACAAAGCGCACGTCGGGTTTGTCGATGCCCATGCCGAACGCGATCGTGGCGACGACCACCACGCCCTCGTCGCGCAGAAACCGCTCCTGGTTCGTGGTGCGTGTCCGGGTATCCAGGCCGGCGTGGTACGGCACCGCGTCGACCCCGTGGCTGACGAGCCACGTGGCCGTCTGATCCACCTTCTTGCGTGACAGGCAGTAGACGATTCCCGCCTCGCCGCGATGGCCCTCCAGGAACGTCTTGAGCTGCTCCCGCTCCTTGTCCTTCTCGACGACCGCGTAGCGGATGTTGGGCCGGTCGAAGCTCGCCACGAACTCCCGCGCGTCGGGCAACGCGAGGCGCTCACGGATTTCGGCGCGCGTCAGCTGGTCGGCGGTCGCAGTCAACGCCAGACGCGGGACGCCCGGGAACCGGTGTCCCAGCACCGCCAGCTGCAGATACTCCGGTCGGAAGTCGTGACCCCACTGCGACACGCAGTGGGCCTCGTCGATCGCGAACAACGCGATGCCACCGTGCTCGTGCAGCTGGTCGAGCAGCTCCAGGAATCCCTCGGTCAGCAGCCGCTCGGGCGCGACGTAAATCAGGTCGAGCTCGCCGCGAGCGAGCCGGCCCCAGACGTCCCGGCTCTCCTGCGCGGAGAGCGACGAGTTGAGCACGGCAGCCTCAACCCCCAGCAACCGCAGCGCCGCAACCTGGTCGGCCATCAGTGCGATCAACGGCGACGCCACCACGCCCACCCCGGGCCGCAGAATCGCCGGAATCTGGAAGCAGACGGACTTGCCGCCACCGGTGGGCATCAACACGATCGCATCGCCGCCCCCGGTGACCCGATCCACGATCTCGGCCTGCGCGCCCTTGAACGTCGGGTAACCGAACACCTGGCTGAGGCATTCGAGTGGCGTCATTGCGGTGTCAGACGTCGGCATCGGCCGATCGGTTGTAGCACGGACGAACGTCCGGAATCGTGTCTCCACCGGTATTTGTCCGCGGCGAGCGGCGTTTGACGTCACGTAGACTCGACCGCGTCACGCATGCAGTGGAATCAGGCGTGGCCGCCCGTCCACTGCGTTCTGAAAAGCGGACTCTCCCGAGTCCATTTCCCTACCAGATCCGAGAGGCGAGATGAACATCGTTCCGGCCGACTACCCGCCCCGTTTCCGCGCATCGGACTACGTCACCAAGCCGACGGCAGGCGAAGACGAGCGCATCGACGTGGGAGTCCTGTTTGTGGGTGGCGGACCGGCGGGACTCGCCGGTGCGGTGCGGCTGGGACAGCTGCTGGCCGAGGACCCCGCGGCCGCAGAGATGCTCGGCGAGGTCCCGATCGCGGTTGTCGAGAAGGGCAAGGCCGCCGGCTCGCACTTGATGTCGGGAGCGGTCATGCGCCCCGGGCCGTTCCGGTCGCTGTTCCCGGACACGCCCAAGGAGGACCTGCCGATCTACTCGGAGGTCACCGGCGAGGCGATGTACTTCATGACCAAGAGCGCCTCGTTCCGGCTGCCGATGCCGCCGCCGCAGATGAAAAACCACGGCAACTGGGTCATCTCGGTCAGTCAACTCGGTCGGTGGATGGCCGAGCAGGCCGAAGAGCTGGGCGCCTACATGCTCCCCGAGACCGACGCACAGAAGCTGATCGTCGACGAGGGGCGCGTCGTGGGCGTGGTCACCGGCGACAAAGGCCGCGGCCGCGAAGGCGAGGAGCTCTCCACGTTCGAGCCGGGCATGGAGTTGCACGCCCAGGTCACCGCGATCTGCGAAGGCACGCAGGGCCACCTGGCCGGCGTCACCCGCAAGCACTTCGACCTCGACCAGGCGCCGCAGACATACGAGCTCGGCGTCAAGGAGGTCTGGGAGGTCACCAAGCCGCTGACAAAGGTGATTCACACCGCCGGCTGGCCGCTCCACCTGGGCTCCAAGTACCGCGAGTACGGCGGATCGTGGATCTACCCGATGGGCGAGGACAAGGTTTCGATCGGCTTCGTCACCGGCTTGGACTACGCCGACGCGAGCCTTTCGGTGCACGACCTGCTGCAGCAATTCAAGTCCCACAAGCTCGTGCGTGGCATTCTGGAGGGTGGTCGCCGGATCGCATGGGGCGCCAAGACGATTCCCGGGGGCGGGTTCAACTCACTGCCAACACGCCTGCACGTGCCCGGAGCGCTCTTGTGCGGCGACTCGGCCGGCTTCGTCAACATGTCGGCCCTCAAGGGCGTCCACTATGCGATCCAGTCGGGGATCCTCGCGGCCGAGGCCATCTACGAGTCGCTCAAGGCCGGTACCGCCGCGACGACGACCGGCCTGTGGGGCTACGACCAGAAGATCCGCGACAGCATCATCTGGAAGGACCTGTGGCGTGAGCGCAACGTCCGCCCCGCCTTCCAGCAGAGCTTCGCCTACGGCGCCATCGTCGGCGGCCTCGCCACCGGCACGATGGGCAAGTTGCCCAAGCACATCCCGCACAAGGCCGACGCCAAGGGCGAGATCTTCGTCGGCGACCGCGCCAAGGAGTACCCCAAGCCCGACGGCCAGTACTTCTTCGACAAGCTCTCCAGCGTCTTCGCGAGTGGCAACAAGACCCGCGACGACCAGCCCAGCCACATCCGCGTGCAGCAGCACGTGCCACGCGAGCTCGCGATCATGTGGGAGGCCATGTGCCCCGCCAAGGTCTACGAGGTCGAGGAGGGCCAGGCGGGCGACATGGTCGACGTCAAGGTCAACGCGTCCAACTGTGTCCAGTGCGGCGCGATCACCGCGAAGGGCGGCCAGCTGACCCCGCCCGAGGGTGGCTCTGGGCCCGAGTACACGCTGACGTAGCTCATCATGAGCACCCGATCGACAGATCCAGGCGCCCAGGCGCTACTTGGTTGGATGCAGCTCAACGCGGCTCGTCTGCGCGAGTTGCTGGCCGAGGAAGCCGACGGGACCGACGACCTGTCACCCGCGGGGGAGGCCGCGATCCGGGCGCATTTGCGCCTGGTCAGCGAGGCCCTGGCCGCCACGGCCGGTCCGGCCACGCGGGAGGGCCTGGAGGATCTGGCCGAGACGCTGCCCGATCGGTTCGACGATGACGAGGCGGGAGTGGACGGTGAGCTGGAGTTGCTCGAGGACGCCGCCGCCCATGAACTCAACCTGCAGTTCGGCAGCGAGCGTGCCGGCAGCGACCCGATGCTCCGCGAGACGATCGCGCGTCGGCTGCGGGTGCAGGCCTGGTCAAGGTTCTTCCTTCGCCTGGTTGGCGCTGCCGTCGACGACGACGCGTTCGCCGACGGCGCGCTCACCTGGATGGGCGATCACCAGACCCAGCTCGCCGAGACGATCTTCTCGATGGACCGCCGTGCCAAGGAAGCCGAGATCGCACGGAGCGGCCCTCACGCCGTCGACGACGCCGCGCTCGTCAATCAGATCGGCCAGGCCGCAATGCTGCAGGCCCACGTGCGCTTCCTCGTCGAAGCAATATCGGCGACCATACGCCGCCCTCAGCACGGCTCTTAGGCGGCCTATGAGCCCCTGCGGGGCTCAAGCGCTGATGGCGGCTTGGTGATACGCCGCCCTCAGCACGGCTCTTAGGTGGCCTATGAGCCCCTGCGGGGCTCAAGCGCTGATGGCGGCTGGAGTTCATACGCACAGCACGGTGGATGTCGGGCCGCCGCGGTATGGCTGGATCAGGTGGCGGGCGTCTGCTGAGCGCGTCGCACGACTGCGAGGGCGGCGTCGTCCCCGAGTGGTCCGCCGGCGAAGCGGCGGGCGGCGGCGTAGACGTCTTGGGCGATCGTTGCGGCGGGTTGGGTGACGACCCGCAGGATCGTTTTTTTCAGGCGTTCCTCCCCGAACGCCTCGTCGCCGCGCATCGCGTCCAGGATGCCGTCGGTCGTCAGCACCAGCAGGGCACCGGGTGGGAACGGGGTGACGTGACGGCCGTAGGGCGACTCCATGTGGAACCCCAGCGGAGGGTCGGGATCCTCGAGCGACGTCACCGCGCCGTCGGCACCGACCAGGAGGGGCGGGGGATGACCTGCACTGGTCCACGTCAGGGCATCCTCGTCGCGGTCGATCACCGCGAGAAACAGGGTGACGAACGCCGCCTCGCCGAGACGTCCTGTCACAAGCCGGCTGAGCTCATCAAGCAGCCGCCCCGGGTCCTGCTCGTGTGCTGACAGGCCCTCAGCCAGATAGCGCACCATGCCGGTCGTTCCGGCGGCCTGGACACCCTTGCCGGCGACGTCACCCACCATGACCGCGACCTTGCCGTTCGGCAGCACCCAGATGTCGTACAGATCGCCCCCGACCATCGCGCCGGCCGCGGCGCGATACAAGGTCGCCATCTCCAGGCCGTCCACCTCGGGGGGCTCCTCGGCCAGCAGCGCGTCCTGCAGCGTCTCGGCGATCTGCCGCTCCTGCTCGAACTGCAGGGCGTTCTGGATGGCGGCGGATGCGTGTCGGGCAAGTTCGCCCAGTACCCGCAGGTCGCGTTCGGTGAACGCGTCGGGCTGCGCGCTGTTGACGGTCAGCACGCCGTACACGCGGTCGGCGAGTTCGATCGGAACGGCGACAAACGAGCGGATCTCCTCGGCGGCATCACTCGGAAGGTCCAACCCGGGGTCGTCGTGGGTGTCGGTCAGCAAGAACGCGCGGCGAGTATCGATGACACGCCCCAGGACCCCCTCGCCGCGGCGCTTGCGCATGTCGCGGAGCGCCTCCCGGCTGAACCCGCGTGATGCCACCGGCGCCAGATCACCTCTGCGGCGCACGGTCATCAGCACCACGCGCTCGGCCTCGACCAGGGATTCGGCCTGTGCGACAAGCTGCTCGTGGATGTCGCTGCGCGTCAACGCCGACGCCAACATGTGCGCGGCGCGCGCGATCGCGATCTCCTCTTGCGCCCGGCGCTCCTCGCGCTCCAAGAGCGCAGCGTTCTCCTGGGCCAGCGCCCGGGCCTCCAGGAGTGCGCGGTGGCGGACCGTGATGTCGGAGATGATCACGACGCGTCCGAGGAGCGTCCCCACCGCATCACGCACCGGTGCGGTGAAGCGTTCCAACACCAGGCCATCGACGGTCTCCAACTGGTCGCGCAAAGTGACGTCGGACGACTGCGTGAGTCGCGACGTCAGCAGCTCGTACGTGTTGGGATCTTTGAAGCGTGGCGCGATGTGCTCGCGCAACACCCGGCCTGCGGGCTGCCCGATCAGCACCTCCGGGGCGATGCGCATCAGCTCGCCATAGGCGCGGTTGACGATGCTGATCATCCCGTCCGTGTCGATGACGACGACGCCGTTGCGGGTGGTGGCGAGGACGGCTTCGAGGACCTGGCGGGTACGCCGGTTGCGGTCGCGCAGCAGCGCGTTCTGAACCGCGAGCGAGATCTGCGGGGCCAGTACCTCGAGCGCATGTTGTTCGAGTTCGCCGATCTGACTGTGCCCGGAGAGGTTGAGCAGTGCCAGCGCACCCAGGCCCGGATTGCTCCGTGTGCGCAGCGGCATCGCGATCGCGCTGCTTCCGCTCAAGATGTTGCGCGCGTCGCGCAGCGGGACCCCGGCGTCTTCGATCTCGGCGAGCCGTGCGAGCACCGCGGGCTCGGCCATGATGTCCGGCCAGATCACGCTTGACCCTCCGGCGAGTGCCGTCAGACCGAGGTCGGCGGTTTCGGGGCGCAGGGCGTTGAGCGCCGCTGCGTACGTGCGCCCAAATTCGTCATCGGCTGCGCTGTACGCACGTCCCACGCGCTTGCGGTCCTCTTCGGCGGCGCGGACAAGCACCAAGTCCACAGCGAACGCTTCGCGCAGCCGGCCTGCGATCAGCTCGAGGCTCTCTTCGAGCGATACGGGCGGCTCCAGCCCGGCGAGCAGCTCGAATGGCTCATCCCTGCCGGAGTCGCGCATGTTCAAGTCGATTGGCGGAACGTTCACGGCGTGTGCGCTCCGATCATCGACACATAGTGGGCGGCGCTTCGCCGGATATCGGCACGCTGGGCGTCGGTTGTCTCGCGAACCACCCGTCCGGGGGTTCCGAGCACGAGCGAACCAGCCGGCACGATCGTGCCTTCGGGCAGTACCGCGCCCGCGCCCACGATCGACCCGGTTCCAATCACCGAGTCGTTGAGGATGATCGCGCCGATCCCGACGAGCACGTCGTCTTCGACGGTGCAGCCGTGCACACAGGCCAGGTGACCGATGGTGACCCGCCGACCGACGGTGCAGGGGACGCCGGCATCCGCGTGCAGCACCGCCCCGTCCTGCACGTTCGTCGCATCGCCCACCGTGATCTGGTCAGTGTCCCCGCGGATCGTCGCGTTCGGCCAGACCGAGACATCGCGTCCAAGCCGGACGCGACCGATCACGCACGCCGCCTCATGCACGAACGCGCCAGGCCCCAAGTCGGGAGTGTGGTCACCAAGCGAAACGATCAGGGGCCACACGATAGCCGCTCTGTGCCAGATCACCTGCAATCGAGCGCCGCTTGACTCCTCAGGAGCGGTCATTACGATCCCGTCATCTTCGTCCGAAAAGGGGTGGCGGGATGTCCAAGTTCCGTTTGGGAATCGTGATCGCGCTGGTTGGCGCGCTCGCCGCGTTCGGTGCAGGATGCGGCGGGGACACGACGTCGTCCACGCCTGCTGGAACCGAGAGCACCTCGACGCCCAAAGCGGCCGGCGCGGGCGATGTCGCGAACGGCAAGACCCTGTTTGAGGGCAAATGCCAGGGATGCCATGCGAAAGACGGCACCGAGGCCGCCGTGGGTCCGAAGCTGTCAGGTGGTGGGCGCACGTCTGATCGCATCCGCGACCAGATCGTCAACGGTGGCGGCGTGATGCCCCCGGGCCTCTACAGCGGCACCGACCTGGACGACGTGGTCGCATTTGTCCTGAGTATTCAGTAGTCCCATCCCGACGAAACCACCGGCACGGGCGGGTAGGATCGTGCATTCACCCGTCCATGTCGGAGGTTGCAGATGCGCAGGTTGCGGTTCGGTGTCGCGCTCGTCCTGATCGGTGCCCTCGCCGCCCTCGTGGCGGGCTGTGGTGGTTCCGACCCCAACGAGGCCAGGACCCCGGCAAACGCGCCGACGGTCACCAACGGTCAGGCTCCCGTCACGACCACCGAGGGTGAGACCGTGACCGGCGATGCGGGCGGCGCCACCACCGGCACGACGCCGACCACGCCTCCGGCGACCGCACCCCCGGCAGGTGGCGCCGGCGGCGGTGACACTGCGGCGATCGGGGCCGGCAAGACGTTTTTTGAGGGCACCTGCCAGGTCTGCCACGCGGCGGGCGGCACGCAGGCGGGGGTGGGACCCAAGCTTGCGGGCACCGGTTTGACCGCCGACAGGGTCAAGAACCAGGTCATCAACGGGGGTGGCGCGATGCCGCCAGGGCTCGCAACCGGTGACGACCTGGAGAACGTCACCAAGTTCGTAGTGAGCTTGCAATAACCGACGAGGAATGCGGCTGGGGCGGTGGTATAGCATCGCCTCGTGGGCCTCTCTGTCAGCACCAAACCATCTGACGATCTCGTCATCCTGGCATTGGACGGCGAGCTCGACATCTACACGGTCGGGGGGTTCCGGCAGGAGTCGGACAAGATCGATCCCAGCGCGATGCAAGTCGTCGTCGACTTGACGGACGTCAGCCTGCTCGACTCCTCTGGGCTCGGTGCCTTGGTCAGCTTGCTCAACCGCGCACGGGCCGCCGGCGGACTGCTGGGCATCATCTGCCCGCAGCGCCACCTGCGCCGGGTGTTCGAGATCACAGGTCTCCGGCGCGCATTCGTGTTCGGGGATGACCTCGAGGGCGTCCGAACGGCGCTCGCCGAGGCGGCGACTTCGGCCGCCTGAGGGCTGCACCCTGCTCGATCTGCGGCTGATACGGGCTGAGCCCGATCGTGTTCGTGCGGCGCTCGCACGACGCGGCGGCGAAGATCGCCTGGACGTGTTGATCACGCTCGACGATGCGTGTCGAGCCGTGCGCACCGCTGTCGAGCAGACCCGGGCAGAGCGCACCAAGGCGTCCAAGGCGATCGGGGAGGCGAAGCGCGCGGGCCACGACGCATCGGTGGCCGAGGCCGAAGCGCGCGCGCTCGGCGAGCGCCTGGGGATACACGAGGCGGAACTCCGCGACTTGGAGAGCCGTCGCGACACCGAGCTGCTCGTCCTGCCGAATCTGGCGGAGGATGCTGCGCCCGACGGCGGTGAGGACGACGGCATCGAGCTGCGAACGGTCGGGACCGTGCCGCAGTTCGACTTTCCCGTCCGCGACCACGTCGACATCGGCACCGCGGCAGGGGTCATCGACCTGGAGCGGGGCGCGCGCACCTCGGGTTCGCGGTTTGTCTATCTGCTCGGCCCGATGGTGCGCTTGCAGCTCGCACTCGTGTCGTTCGCCGTCGACCTGCTGGAAGACGCAGGGTTCACGCCCGTCGTCCCGCCCGTGCTGGTGCGCGAGGAGGCGATGTACGGAACCGGGTTCTTCCCGACCGACCGTGCATCGATCTACCAAACGGCCGAGGACGACCTGTACCTGGTCGGCACGTCCGAGGTGCCACTCGCCGCGTTCCACCAGGACGAGATCCTCGATGTGGACGGATTGCCGCTGCGGTATGCCGGCATCTCGTCGTGTTTTCGCCGCGAAGCCGGTGCAGCCGGCAAGGACACACGCGGCATGTTCCGCGTGCACCAGTTCGACAAGGTCGAGATGTTCTCGTTCTGTCACCCGGACAACTCGGCGCAGGAACACCAGTTGATCCTGTCGATGCAGGAGCGGATCCTGCAGGCCCTTGACCTGCCGTACCGGGTCGTCGACATCGCGATCGGCGATCTGGGTGCGTCCGCCGCCCGCAAGTTCGACTGTGAGGCCTGGATGCCGGGCCAGGGGCGCTACCGCGAGGTCACATCCAGCTCCAACTGCACCGACTACCAGGCCCGTCGTCTGCGCTGCCGGTTTCGCTCCGGCAAAACCACGGAGCCCGTGCATACGCTCAACGGCACGGCCGTCGCACTCGGACGCACGATGATCGCGATCCTCGAGAACCACCAGCGCCACGACGGGTCGGTGGCGATTCCCATCGCGCTCGTTCAGCACGGGGCCCCGACGGAGATCAGACCGAAGGAGTGACCGTGGTTGCCGTGATCGGTCACTTCGAGTGGGTGACCCACACACGCGGCGAGGTGCCGATCCCCGGGCAGATCCTGCATCTGCACGATGCGATCGAAGGACCCGCGGGCGGAGGTGCCGTCACCGCGGCGCAGATCGCCCGCCTCGGGGTCGAATCCCATTTTTACACCGCGGTGGGCGATGACGCGGCTGCAACCGCCGGTGCGTCGCTCCTTGCCGGGCACGGCATCGACGTGCGGGCAGCGCAGCGCCAGGGACCGCATCCACGAGCGCTGACGATTGTCGACGCGTCGGGAGAGCGCACGATCCTCGTGACCGGTGGGCGGGTCGCGCCCACCATCGACGATCCACTTCCGTGGGCCGAGCTCGCCACGTGTGACGGCGTGTTCTTCATCGGTGACGATCCGCGGACGCTCGTCGCCGCGCGCGCCGCACGCCACCTGGTGGTCACGGCACGGAGGCTGCCGGCGCTGATCGCGAGCGGAGTGCAGGCCGACGTCCTGGTTGCGAGCGCAAACGACAAGGACGAAGTCGTGGACCTTGATCGGCTGCCCATCCTGCCACGGGCGATGGTGTTGACCGAGGGTGAGCGTGGCGGACGGATCGTGGTCGACGGCGTTGAGCGCCGTTACGCGGCCGTCCCATTGCCCGGGCCCGTGGTCGACACCTACGGAGCCGGTGACTGCTTTGCGGGGGCGCTGACCGTGGGTCTCGCGCGTGGACTCGATCTCGACGAAGCCGCTGCGCTGGCGGCCCGCTGCGGTGCGCAAGCTCTGACGTGGCGAGGCGGCTTGGGCCCGACTGCAAAGGTGCCCGCCGAATAGCGCCTCCGGCGCGGGTTGTCTGCTGCGTCGTCAACGCGACGCTATCCCGGACTGTCGAGACCTCGCAACCTGCGCCCGCCACGGCGGCGATCGCAGCCGTCCACGGCGTGGCCGCCGTCGTCATGTGTGCCATCTCTGTCTCACCTTTGTCACACCACATGTAACGATTGGCCGTCGCCGACGCGGCCAAATGGCCATTTCCCAGGGGGCCATCCTCCGCCATGTGTGTCGTCTCTGTCACGTCTTCGTCACACCACATGTAACCATTGGCCGTCGCTCACGCGGCCAATTGGCCACTTCTCGTGTGGCCGGGGCCGCGTTGACGCCGAGGCGCATCCGGGGTCGGCGCAAATGCCCGAAATGTCCGAATAGGATTCGCGGGCCGCGCGATGACCCGGAGGTTGATCCGTTGGACGAGTTCGACGCACTCAAAGCCGCGTTCGAGGTTTCGCTAGCCGAGGCGGTGTTCACACGCCGATCCCGCCGCGTCGGCCTGGGGATGACGATTCCCGACGGTCCGCTCGCGTATGAGTCGCCGCACCCGCCGATGGCGTTGACGGAGTTGGAGGAGGCTTTTCTGGTGTGGCTCGGGACGGGCGTCACCGGGCTCGCCCTGGCCGACCTGCCGACCGACGGCATCTCGTGGATGCACGGGTTCTCGGGGCGGTCATGGCCGTGCTCGTGCAACTCGCACTCCACCGAACTCTTCTTCACCAACGACTCCGGGCTGCACCTGGTGCGGTTGGGGGAGGAGACGCCGGAGGAGGTCTCGATCTTCGCTGGCCGTTCGCAGGACGAGGCGGTGCAGGCAATGGTCGCCCGATTCCGCGCCGCGACCACGCGGTTGGAGGACGGTCGCGCCGACCTGCCCCGAGGCGAGCCGGGTCTGTTCGGGTTCAACGCGTGGAACGTCAACCGGCCGGGCACAACGCTCTTCGTCCCGGTGACCAACACGACGATCGAGTACATGACGCTGCTGTTCATCTACTTCGACGAGACCAACCGGTTCAGCGTGGTGGACGAACTGTCGGGCGGGCGGACGTGCGGGCTCGATCGGTGGGTGGAGTCCGGGCGGCTGGGCGCCGTCGAACTCTCCCTGATGGACTTGGAGCTGCGGGTGTTGACGACGCTCAACGTCGAGGGCGCGTTCATCTGCCAGAACATGAACCTGGCAGCGCAGGCCCTGGGTCTTGGCGGCTGGGCGTTCACGGGGTTCCTGCCGCACCACGTGTTGGGAGTCGACCCGGCGTACCGGGGACTGGGCTTCCGGTTCGTCACACCCGAACACACACCCCGGTATGCCTCCAAGCCGGTGCCGGTGGGCCGCGACGGTGTGCTCGAGGCGCTCTGCCCACCGTATGTGGCCGACATGGGCGAGGCAGTGGACCGGTATCTCGAGACCTGGTCGGCCGCGTCAGGCAAGGCCTCGCCATTCCAGAATGCCGAGGACGTCATGCGCGCCCGGCCGCTCCCCACGCCCGAGACCGTCCAGATCGTCAAGGCGTTCTGCACCTACGTCCACGAGACCTACGGACGATTTCCGGCGTTCATCGACCCGATGTTCGTGCGCCTGGTTTTCCAAGCCCACCACCTGGACATCGACTTCTACGACCAGCACTACCGCGGCGAGCCCCTTACCGATCGTCACCGAGAGCATCTGACGCGCTGGCACGGGAACGGGTGATCCAAACCTCGAGCGCGCGCGCGGTGAGCTGCGCAGGGTGTAACGAGCGCGTGCGAACTGGCACTGTTTACCTGGCGGCGGGTGTTCCGCCGATGACGCATGTCCATGTGAGAGGAACCTGATGACCGATCGATCTGTCCCAACCGACGAGGAACTTCGTGAGCGCCTCACCCCCGAGCAGTACGCGGTGACGCGCCAGGCCGCGACCGAGCGTGCGTTCAGCGGGGTGTATTGGGACAACCACAACCAGGGCGTGTACCGCTGCGTGGTGTGCAGCGAACCGCTCTTCGCCAGCGACACCAAGTTCGAGTCGGGCTCCGGCTGGCCGAGTTTCTTCCAGCCCGCCGAGGATGGCAAGGTCGCCGAACATACCGACACCGCTCATGGGATGATCCGCACCGAGGTCACCTGTCAACGCTGCGGCTCGCACCTGGGCCACGTGTTCCCCGACGGACCGAACCCGACGGGGCTTCGCTACTGCATCAACTCAGCGGCGCTCGACTTCGACCCCGAAGCCACGTAGGACGCCGCTGCGGGAGACGTTCAGTACGCGTCGGGATCGTCGGTCGAGGGCGGCGCGTCCTGGTTCGCCAGGGCCCACTCAGCGAACGCGGCCACCGGAGCTGCCAGGCTGCGGCCACGCTCGGTGAGCGTGTACTCGACGCGCGGTGGTACCTCTGGATAGCTGTTACGGGCGACGAGCCCGGTCATCTCCATATGGCGAAGCGTCCGCGTCAGCGTCGGCTGCGAAACGCCGTCGAGCTGGTGCTTGAGTTCGCTGTAGCGCAGTGAGCCGGGCTGCAACGCGTGCACTGCGAGCACGAGCCACTTGTCGGCGACGGCCGAAAGGGCCACGAGCGACGGGCTCGGTCCTGGCTGGGCATCTGGACGTTCGAGCTGATCGTCTGACATCACGCGCACGATACCGTCTCGCACCTGGACACTTGCTGCCTCTCGACGAATGTCGAAACCTCGATGTGGTCGAACAGCTGCCGCTTCGCTTCTCACGGGCCGCCGAGGGGCGAAATCCCCTAGGACGTCGCTTTCTTCGAAGGTTTCGACTTGCGAGAACCGTTGAGGGCGACCGCTTGGCGAACGAGCGCCTTGAAGGCGGACTCGTCAACTTCTTCTCCTTCGCGGATGTCGATCGCGCGCCGTGCGTTTCCGTCGAGACTCGAGTTAAAGAGACGGGCCGGATCCTCAAGAGACGCGCCCTTGAAGAAGGTAAGCTTTACGACATTTTTGTAGGATTCGCCGGTGCAGATGATGCCGTCGTGCGACCAAATCGGAGTGCCCCTCCACTTCCACTCCTCGACGGCGTCCGGGTCTGCTTCCGTGATGAGCTTGCGCATTCTGCTGAGGGTTTCCCCGCGCCAGTCCCCGAGTTCAGCGATTCGCTGCGAGATGAGCTCCGGCGCCGACTGGCCTTGGCTCGAATCCGACTGTTTCATATTCTCGTCCTCGTTGTCCGACACGGAAATAGCCGCGCGTTCTGGCTGGTTGCGACCGCCGGCATGCCTTGGTGGCCCTGGCGTGAGCCCGGTCGGTGAACGCCTCGGACGCAAAATAGACCGGTGGGACCCGTTTGACAATTCCATCTTGCGCAGTCACGCCGTGACATAGGCTTCGCTCCCCCGTACCGTCCATGGAGGAGCGACGACCTGATGACGACGACGACCGGCGACGCGCCCGAGGGCTTCAGCAAGGCCGCCGAGTCATACGATGCCGCCGTGCGGCACAACATCGCCGGCTCCGAGCGGCTGGTGATGTCGCTCCCCGACGGCGACTACGCGCGGGTGCTCGACGTGGGCTGCGGCACGGGCTTCTCGTCGGTGGCGATGATCCGCCGTTTCGACGTCTCGACGCTCGTCGGGTTGGATCCCGCCGAGGGCATGCTGGATGTCTTCACCGCCAAGCTCGACGAGTTCCCCGGCGTCCAGGTCGAACTCCGCGCCGAGGACGTCATGGAGATGGGGGTGGAGGACGGCGACTTCGATGCGGTCATCTCCGCGATGGCGTTGCACTGGTTCCCGGACAAACCGGGCGCCGTGGCACGGATGGCCCGCGCGCTGCGGCC
>JANMKR010000132.1:0-38376 GCA_031372145.1 Actinomycetota bacterium
GATGAGCGCTTCCGAGAACGGCCAGCCCCGACCGGGGGGCTCGAGCTGGGCCATCAGCGCGTCGAACGGCAGCTCCGTTCGCCGGCGCTCGACGCCTGCCCGTGTCGTCTCGACGATGTCCTCCAAGAACCCCACGCCTACCCGGTTTCCTGGCGCTCCAGCGCCAACTCGTTGGTCACCGCGACGAACTGCGCCAGCCGTTCACGCGCGCCGCCGCTTGTGATGCTCTCACGTGCGGCGACGATCGCGTCCTCAAGGCGCGTCGCCCGGCCTGAGACCAAGATGGCGGCCGCGGCGTTGACGGCGATCAGGTCGGCGGCGGCACCCGTGCCGCGCTCGAGCGCGGTGATGATGATCGCCGCATTGTCGGCGGGTGCTCCTCCCGCAACGTCCTGCTCGGTGGCCGGAGCAAGGCCGAGCGCCGCAGGGTCGATACGCCACAGCCGGACGCCACGTGACGTGACCTCCGCCACGTTGGTCGGCGCAGACGTCGAGATCTCGTCCAGACCATCCTCGGACGAGACGACCAGGGCATGTTCGGCGCCCAACTCCGCCAAGGCCGCGGCGATGCGCTCGACATACGACGGGTCGGACACGCCGATCACCTGACGCCGCACACCGGCAGGGTTGGTCAGCGGGCCCAGCAGATTGAAGATCGTCCGCACACCGAGTGCCGCGCGCACCGGCCCGATGTGGCGGAACGCGGGATGATGCGACGGAGCGAACATGAACCCCACGCCGACGCGCTCGATGCATTGCGCCACGGCGTCGGGCGTCAAGTCGATCCTGGCGCCAAGCGCCTCCAGCACGTCCGCGCTGCCACTGCGTGACGTCGCCGAGCGGTTGCCGTGCTTGGCGACCGAGACCCCCGCTCCCGCGACAACGAATGCGGCGGCGGTCGAGACGTTGAACGTCGCGCGTCCGCCACCGGTGCCACACGTATCGACGAGCGGCGTGTTCGTCACGCGCACCAGGGCGCTGCGGGCCCGCACGACCGACGCCAATCCGGCCAGCTCGGCGGCGGTCTCCCCTTTGGCGCGCAGCGCGATCAGGAACGCTCCCGTCTGGACCGGGTCGATCTGGCCACTCAGGATCGCGTCGAGCGCCTCGGCTGCACCATCGCGACCCAAGTCCTCGCCGGCCAGCAATCGATCGATCTGCGTGGCGATGCTCACGCCGACTGCGCCAAGAAGTTCGCGAGCAGGCGCTTTCCCGCCGCCGTCAGGATCGACTCGGGGTGGAACTGCACGCCTTCCACGGGGAACTCCCTGTGCCGCAATCCCATGATGACGTCACCGTCGCACCACGCCGAGACCTCGAGCACGTCGGGCAGCTCGCCCTCGACGATGAGCGAGTGGTAGCGCGTCGCGGTCATCGGGTTCTCGATACCGGCAAAGAGCGTCTTGCCGTCATGGGTGATCTCACTCGTCTTTCCGTGCACCGGCTCCTGCCCGCGGATGACGGTGCCGCCAAACGCCTGGCCGATCGCCTGGTGACCGAGGCAGACGCCGAGCACCGGAACCACCCCGGCGAAATGGCGGATCGCATCGAGGGAGATGCCGGCCTCGTCCGGGGTCTTGGGACCGGGCGAGATGACAAGGTGCGTCGGAGCGAGGGCCGTGAGGCCGACGATGTCGATCGCATCGTGCCGGTGGACCAGCACCTCGGCGCCGAGCTCCGACAGGTACTGGAACAGGTTGTAGGTGAAGCTGTCGTAGTTGTCGACGAGCGCAACGCGCGGGGTCATCGGCATCCCTACCAATCCGCCTGTGCGGCCGCGACCTCGATGGCCCGGAACATCCCGGCGGCCTTGCTCTCGGTCTCGGTGAACTCGGAGGACGCGACCGAGTCGGCCACGATCCCGGCCCCCGCCTGCACATATGCGACACCGTCGTGACAGACGATCGTGCGGATCGTGATGCACACGTCCAGATCGCCGTTGAACCCCACATAACCGACCGCGCCGCCATAGGGCCCGCGCTTGGTGGGCTCGAGTTCGTCGATGATCTCCATCGCCCGCACCTTGGGCGCCCCCGAGAGCGTGCCCGCCGGAAACGCCGCGCGCAGCGCATCGCTTGCCCGCATGCCCTCGGCCAGCTCGCCCACGACGCTGCTTTCGATGTGCATGACGTGACTGTAGAGATGCACGCCCATCAGTTCCTTGACGGCGACGCTCCCCGGCCGCGCGACGCGACCGATGTCATTGCGACCCAGGTCGACCAGCATCACGTGTTCGGCGCGTTCCTTCGGGTCGTGCAGCAGTTCGTCGGCCAGGCGCTGGTCCTCGACCAACGTCTCGCCGCGGGGACGCGTCCCGGCGATGGGACGGGTCTCCACGGTGCCACCGACGACCTTGACGAGCATCTCAGGGGATGAGCCCACAAGCGCCACGTCGCCGAAATCGAGGAAGAACATGTAGGGCGACGGGTTGACGGTGCGCAGGCCGCGGTAGACCGCGAAGGGGTCCAGGTTCATCCGGGCGGCGAAACGCTGCGACGGCACCACTTGAAATGCATCTCCGGCGAACACGTACTCCCGCACGCGTTCCACCGCGTGCTCGAAGTCCGCCTGCGTCGTGTTGCTTTCGATCGGCCCGATCCGGGGCGCGGGCTTGGGGTCAACAGCGACCGGAACCGGCCCCGAGAGACGCTGCTTGATCTCACGCAACTCGCTGACCGCCCGGTCGTATGCATCGTTGGGCGACTCACCTCGATCCAGGCGACACGGCACGACGAGGGTCAGCGACCGACTCAGGTGATCGAACTGCACGAACGGCCCGGTGATCATCATCGCGAGGTCGGGGATCCCCCGATCGTCGGGTGGGATGTCAGGCAGGCGCTCGACCCTGCGCACCAGGTCGTACCCGAAAAAGCCGACAGCGCCACCGTGGAACGCAAGCTCCGCCTGCGGCGCGGCCACCCGAGCCGCCGTGACAACGTCCTCGACGGCACCGAACGGATCGTTCGCGTCGAGCGGCTGGACTTCGCCCCTGTCGGTCAGGAGCGCCAGGGTCTCGCCCACCCCGCGGATCACCGCTTGCGGACGGATGCCGATCATCGAGTAGCGACCCAGGCGTTGACCTTCTTCGGCCGATTCGAGCAGGAAACACGGCCCGTCATCACGGAGCTTCAGGAACGCGCTGACGGGGGTCTCGCAGTCGGCGATGAACGTGTGGATCAGCGGAACCTGGCGATGTGCTCCCACCATCGCAATGACCTCCTCACGTGTCGGCGAGACCGCAAACCCTGAGCCATCGCTCGGCGGCACCTCCAAGCGCAGCGCGCTCATGAGCGTCGTGAGTCGAGCTCTGCCGCGACCTCGTTCAGGCCGACACCTGTGGCCTGCCACAACACCGTCAGGTGGTACAGCAGGTCAGCGCTCTCGTAGACGACCTGACCGTGTTCGTTGCCCTTGGCCGCCAGGACCACCTCGGTCGCCTCCTCGCCCACTTTCTTGCACACGGTGTCGATGCCCTTGGCAAGCAGCCTGGCGGTGTACGACGCGTCCGGATCGGCAGCGGCGGCGCGATCCGTGACGGTCCGCTCGAGCGACGCGAGCGACGCGAACGGCTGCGATGCCTGACCTGCCAGCCGATCCGAAAAGCACGTCTCGGCACCGGTGTGGCATGCGGCGCCGGCCTGGTCGACAAGCGCCAGCAGCGTGTCGCCATCGCAGTCGAGCATCAGGCCGCGGACCTGCTGCGTGTTGCCGCTCGTCGCGCCCTTGTTCCACAGCTCCTGGCGTGACCGGCTCCAGAACCAGGTCTGCCCTGTTTCGATCGTCCGGGTGAGCGACTCCTTGTTCATCCAGGCGTGGGTCAGCACACGCCCGCTCGTGGCGTCCTGCACGACGACCGGCACCAGGCCATCGGGGCCGAACCGGACGCGCGCGAGCACATCTGGCTCGGCTTCGAGGAAATTCATCCCGACTTCGAGAGCTCCTTCATGATCCTGATCGCCGATCCGCTGCCGATCCGCGATGCGCCTGCGTTGATCATCGCCTCGGCGGCCTCGAGGGTGCGAATGCCACCCGAGGCCTTGACGCCCACGCCTTCCGGCAGGGCCTCGCGCATCAGCTCGACATCCTCGACGGTGGCCTGCGTGCCCACACCGGTCGCGGTCTTGGCAAAATCCGCGCCCGAGTCGGCGACGATCTTGCATGCCAGGCGCTTGAGCTTGTCGTCGAGATAAGGTGCCTCGATGACGACCTTGACGATGACCATTCCCCGGGCATCGTTGACCGCGCGTGATTGCACCGCGCGGACCAGGCTCGCAAGCTCGTTGCGAACATACCCGAAGTCACCCGAGCGCAACGCGACGACGTTCATCACGACGTCCAGCTCCTCGGCACCGGCGGTCACAGCCTGCTCGGCCGCCGCGATCTTGCCACCGGGCAGGTCCGCCCCGTACGGATACGAGATGACCGCACAGGTCTTGACGTCGCAGCCGTGCAGGCGCTCCACCATAATCGGCAGAAATGTCGGAAACGAACAGACGGTGGCGAAGTGATGTTCGCGTGCTTCATCACACACTCGCTCGATGTCGGCCTGAGTGGCACGAACATCCAGAAGCGTGTGGTCAAGCGTCTTGGCGAGCTCCTCAGGTTGGATCAGGAGTCTCCCGTACCGGCGGCGCACATCGCAGCGAGTATAGCGACCGCAAAGCACCCCGCCCGTGCCTGAGATGCCCGAACTCCAGGCCCTGGCGGAAGGATTGGCGACGGCTTGCATCGGTCGGGCTATCGTCGATGTCGCCGTCTGGCAACCGGCCGCGCTCAAGACCGCCGAGCCCCCGCTGACCGTGTTGGCCGGTCGGACGGTGACCGACGTCTGGCGCCGCGGCAAGCTGATCGGCGTTGCGGCAGGTGGCCACACGATCGTCATCCATCTGATGCAGGGTGGCCGGCTCGGACTGATCGGGGCGCGTGCCAAGCGTCCTGGACGTTCGGTCGCCATGTCGATCGCACTCGATGGCGGTCAGGAGCTGCGGTTGCGCGAAGCCGCCACCGAGCATCGAGCGAGCGTGCATCTGCTGGATGGCGCCGGGCTCGCCGTGCACCCCCCGCTCACCCGCATGGGACCAGAGCCGCTGGGCCTGCCCGCACTGATGTGGCGCGAGCGGCTGGCATCACCCCCTGCCAGATTGCACACCGCGCTTCGCGACGGCCGCCGTGTCGCCGGAATCGGGCGCGCGTACGCGAGCGACATCATGTGGGCCGCACGCCTGGCGCCGTTCGCGCGGGCGGACCGGTTGACAGACGACGAGTGCGCCCGACTCGCGGCGGCAACCGACACGGTCCTGGGGCAGGCGCTCACGCGGGCGCGCGAACGGATCACCACCAACCTGCCTGACCGCGAGGATCGCGTCACCATCGTCCACAGGCACTTCGGCGAGCCGTGCGTGCGCTGCGGCCGCCCACTGGAGCGGGTCTCGTTCGAGGGCTATGAGCTTGTCTACTGCCCGGACTGTCAGAATGGCGGTCGCGTGCTCGCCGACCGACGACTCAGCCGACTGCTTCGGTGACCGAAGGAATACTCGCCACCGGCGCGGCGATCCGGGTGACCGGACCCCGCGACGGCCGTGTCGTGCTGTGCGTCAACGGCGGCACGGCCCGCGAACGACCGGGCATCTGGAGTGCCAGCGTCGAGTACCTGGTGCGCACGCTCGCGCGCACGCTGCCCGAGGTCGGATGGGCCGAGGTGCGCTACCGGGTGCGCTCGTGGAAGCAGATGCCGATGTGCATCGAGGACGGGACTGCGGCACTCGAGGCCGTCGTCGCCGCGGGAGCCCGAGAGGTCGTGATCCTGGGCTACTCGATGGGCGGCGCCGTCGCCGGATCGATCGCAGGCCACCCGCTGGTGCATCAGGTCATCGGGCTGGCGCCCTGGTTGCCTGAACGGCTTGCAATGCCGGGCATGGCGGGCAAGCACTTCGATGTCTTCCACGGCAGCTTGGATCGCTACCTGCCCGGCATCCCAGGTGTCAGCCCAACCAGCTCGCGCACCGGCTTCGAGCGCCTGCGCCGCGACGGCACGACCGGCACCTACACCCTGATTCCCGGAGGGATTCACGCGATCGCCGTGCGCGCACCGTGGGGGTCCGTCATCGCGCTTCCCCGCGCCGGGAGCTGGGTCCGGCACGTTGCGGATGCAATGACCGCATTTGCCCATCCGTACGAAGGAACACCCGCGTAGCCGTACGCGCGGGCCGTTGCCACCCCGTGCAGGGGCAGGCCCGGCTATCGTCATTCAGATGGCCGTCGACTCCCAACACATCGAACGTTCACCCGGTGTCAGCTACCGGTCGGCGGCGGGTCGATGGGTGTTGTTCGCGACGGTGTTGGGATCGAGCATGGCGTTCCTGGATGCCACGGTCGTCAACATCGCGCTCCCCACGATCGGCCGCGATCTGCATGCAGACCTGGCCAGCCTGCAGTGGACGATCAACGCGTACACGCTTGCGTTGGCGGCGTTCCTGCTGCTGGGTGGTTCGCTGGGTGATCATTTCGGACGTCGCCGGGTGTTCTGCGTCGGGGCCATCTGGTTCGCGGCGGCGTCACTGCTGTGCGGCATCGCCCCCAACGTCGAGATGCTCATCACGGCCCGTGGGCTGCAGGGAGTCGGCGCCGCGCTGCTCACCCCGGGCAGCCTCGCGATCATCGAGGCCAGCTTCCGGAAGGAGGATCGCGGTGCGGCGGTTGGTGCATGGTCCGGCCTTGGCGGTATCGCGGGCGCACTCGGCCCGTTCCTCGGCGGCTACCTGATCGAAGCCGTTTCGTGGCGGCTGATCTTTCTGATCAACCTCCCGATCGCAGCGGCAGTCGTGTGGGTGGCGCGACGCCACGTTCCGGAGACGCGCGACGAGAGCATCCGCGGCCTGCCGCTGGACATCCGCGGCGCCACGGTCACCGCGTTGGGACTCGCTGCGGCAACGTACGGGCTGACATCCGGCGTCGCGTCCGGGTGGTCATCGCCGGGCGTGCTGGGAGCGCTCACCGCGGGCATCGCGGGACTTGTGGCGTTCATCCTCATGGAGCGTGGACGGCGCGGCGCGCTGATCCCGCTCGAGTTGTTCCGGTCACGACAGTTCAGCGCGGCGAACATCGTGACGTTCGTGGTCTACGCGGCGCTCGCCGGCGCGTTGTTCCTGTTGCCGATCCAGCTGCAGCAAACCGCCGGGTATTCACCTTTGGCCGCCGGAGCCTCGCTCGTGCCACTGACGATCGTGATGCTGTTCCTGTCGGCGCGCGCCGGGCGTCTGGCCCAGCGCATCGGGCCGCGCCTGCCGATGAGCGCCGGTCCGATCGTCGCCGGGCTCGGACTCGGTCTGCTTGGGATCATCGATCAGACCAGTCCGTATGTCTCCGTGGTGCTCCCCGGCGTGCTGGTGTTCGCGCTCGGTCTGTCGTTGACGGTCGCACCGTTGACCTCGACCGTCTTGCAGGCAGGAGGTGAGGAACACGCGGGCGCGTCCGCGGCAATCAACAACACGGTCGCACGTGTTGCCGGGCTCATCGCCGTCGCGATCATCCCGGCGCTGGCCGGAATCTCGACATCGAGCGCGGTCGGTGCCGCATCCTTCGACGACGGCTTCACGCGCGGGATGTTGATCGCCGCAGGCGTGTGCGTGGCCGGCGGACTGCTTGCCGGCGTGACCATTCGCAACCCACCCCGGCCCGCCCACGAGGCTGACCCGTGCAGCCACTGCTCACTCGACGCCCCACCCTTGCGTGTGCACCCGCTCGAGCCGGACGTCGCCGCTCACACGTGACGCGCGCAAGAGGGACTCCATGGGGCGCGTTCCGGATTCGGTCCCGCGCCCGGTGTCGTAGCCTCTAGTGCCCTGCCAGGTAGCCGCTCAGCGCAGCGCTGCCATCGAAGTAGTTGGCGTGCGTCAACATGACGGTCTCGATCGAGTCCGACCCGATGAGCACAATCTCAACAAGCTTTGCGGTCCTCAAGCTCCTTCTCCTTGGCCGAGTGGGCAGCCACGGCCGCTTCGCCGTCGGTACCGAATCCACGGTGTCGATGAGTCTGCCGTCCTCGTGATCAAACACGAGTAGGAAATGTTGGATCTTTCGATTCATCCGGCGGCTCCTCCCAGCCAGTGCCCAGCGCGGACCCGTCGACGATTGATTTTGCTAATCAGCGTCAGCATCGACATCATCACCGCATTCCTCAATGGCCATCGCCTCGGAAACTGCACCCAGAAACTCGAGGACCTCGATTGGCCCCTTCCCTCTCTTGAGGTCCTCCTGGAGGCGTCCACCCAGGCGTTCAACCGCGATGCATCGCCCGCGTGCGAAGTTGGACCTCGATGCATCGGTCGTCGTATCGTACGACCACGTGAACTCCTCGATACCCGGACGGTCGTGGAGCGACGACATAGTCACTGACATCTCGGTCATCGGCGCCATCATCGCTCCGCGAGATCGCCGGTTCGGCCCCTCAGGGACTCCGAGCGCCGCCAGCAGTTCGGCACGCATCGGCTCGACCCAGCCCAGGTCGAACGCGCACCCGGGGCTGCGCTCGTGGTGGACGACCTGGATGGATTCGGCGGCTGTGCCACCACGCACGTCAGGTTCTCTGAGCTCGCTTCCGCGGTCGGGTCGAACGACGATACTAGCCCCTGGTGGTCGGTCCGATGCGTGAACCGCCCGAACGGCCTGGTGCGCCGGGCCGACTCGCAGCGTGGAGCACACCCACCGCTCACAACCCCAGGCGGTCCAGCATCGTCTCGTCGCGTCGCCACTTGGGTCGCACCTTGACCGTCAGGTCCGTGTGAACCGGCTCGCCCCACGTGCGGGCGAGGATCTCGCGCGAGGCCTGGCCGATCGCACGGATCATCTGCCCGCCGTGACCGACGAGAATGCCCTTCTGGGAGGAGGTCTCCACCAGGATCGCCGCGCGCACGACCCGGCCGTTCGCGGCGGGCTCGATGACCTCGACCTGCACGGCAACCGCATGGGGCACCTCGTCGCGCACGCGCTGCAACGCGGCCTCGCGGATGATCTCACCCGCAAGCTCCTCGTCGGTCTGGTCCGTCGCGACGCCGGGGGGAAAGTACGCGGGTCCCTCAGGCAGGAGCGCTCCCAGCTCCGCTCTGAGCGCAGCAAGGCCGTCGCCCGTGACCGCGCTGACCGGATGAAGCGCGACGAAGTCCAGCAGCTGAGCAACCGCGCCGATCGTCTGCATGATCGCATCCGGCTCCACGCGGTCGACCTGGTTGACGACGACGACGACCGGCAGCCCCGCCGATTTCAGCCGCTCGGCGATGAACCGATCGCCACCTCCGACCGCTTCAGCGGCATTGACCATGAAGATCGCCGCGTCGCAGTCGGCGACTGCCTGGTCGACAGCGGTCTGCATGCGTTTGGTCAGCCCGTCGGCCGGCTTCTGGAATCCCGGCATGTCGAGCAGGATCGCCTGCCACGCCGGGTCATGGACCACGGCCGTCACGCGCCGGCGCGTCGTCTGTGGGCGCGGCGAGACGGCCGCCACGTGGACTCCGGACAACGCGTTCGCGAGCGTGGACTTCCCCACGTTCGGCCGCCCGGCCAGAGCGACGAAACCGGACCGAAAGCTCATGCCGCCACACCCCGCCTGGCCAATTGGCCGTTGCGACCACTGCCAATTGGCCACCGAATCACGTCGAACCGCATCATCTGCCTCAGTTTCGGTCGTCGAAGATGAACGCGTCGGGCAGCAACTCATGCAGCGGCCGCTCGACGATGCCGTCCGGGCTGCGGTAGACGACGAGCATGTCCAGACCGAAGTCGGCGAGCGATTGCCGGCACATGCCGCACGGCGAGATCGGGAGCCCGTCGGCCCGCGCCACGCCGACGCGGCGGAAAGACCGGTGTCCGTCGGTGACCGCCGTACACAGCGCGGTGCGCTCAGCGCAAATCGTCAGGCCGTAGCTGCCGAACTCGACGTTGGCGCCCTGGATCAGCGTCCCGTCGTCGGCCTCGAGCACCGCGCCGACGTGCAGGTTGCTGTACGGCGGATACGCCCGCGCGGCCGCCGCCAGCGCGGCTGCGTAGAACGCCTCGGCGTTCATTGGAGCAACTGAAACATCAAGAGCGTCACGGCGGTGCCCAATACCGCACCCGCGACGACCTCGATCGCCGAATGGATGCCGGCCTCGACGCGCGATTGCGCCACCAGGAGCGCCATCATGAACGCCAATGTCGACAGCAGCGCGGCGTGCTGGACGTCGCTCGCCACGACGGTGATGGCGGCCCACCCGGCGAAGGCGGCAGCGGCATGGCCCGACGGCAGACCGCCGCGCAGCGGCGTCCCCCGCCCGATTGCGGCCTTGATGGCCATCGCCAGGATGATGGTGACGATGAGCGACCCGACGACGATCTGTGAGGGCCTGCCCTGGAGTTGGCCCACCAGCTCTTGCGTGGGATCGGTGATGCGGTTGTAGAACACCAGGTAGGCCACCGCGAGCGCATTGGCGGTCGCGACCAGCACCGCGCCCGCCGAGACGTCCTTCGCAACCTTGACCAACGGGTGGTAATGCGTGACCAGGGCGTCGATCGCAGCTTCGATCGCCGTGTTGAACATCTCCGCGATCAGGACCAGGCTGACCGCACCGAGCACCGCGATGAACTCCAGGCGGCTCACCCCGAGCAGCAACGCCAGCACCAGCGCCAGGAGGCCCGCGCCCATGTGGATGCGCATGTTGCGCTGCGTTCGCAGGACGTAGACGATCCCCTCGAACGCCCATGTGAACGACCAGCGCAGCGAGCCCTGGCGTGGCAACGCCTCCTTGGGCTGTCGGCGGAAGACCCGCAGAAACCCCTCGCGCGGCGGGGGCGTTTCGCTCACGCCGTTTGCTCGGCGAGGATTTGGTCTTGCAGTGCGAGCATCTCACCCGCGTCGGTCTCGTGGTCGTATCCGAGCAGGTGCAGCAGCCCATGGACTGCGAGCGTCCCGAGCGGATCCTGCGCGGCATCGGGGCAGATGATGATGTCGCCGAGCTCCGGTGCGGGCCCCTCGTCGGGCCACCCGTCCAACACCTCGGGACCGTCGATCGGGAACGCCAGCACGTCCGTGGGTTCGGGTTTGGACCGGTGTTCGCCGTTGATGACGGCCATCTCGTCGGGTCCGACGATCATCAGGCCCACGCTGGCACGGTCCACGCCCAGATCGCCGCAGACCCGGATGATCAGATCGACGATCGGCGCGACATCGACGTCCAGATCCGAGCGCGCCTCGACATCAATCACTGACGGTCTTCCTCGGCGATGCGATAGGCCTCGACGATGTCCTGGACGAGTTTGTGGCGCACGACGTCGGTTCGCCCGAACTGCACGAATGCGATCTCGGGGACCGATGCCAGGATCCCGCCGATTGCATGCAGTGCCGACGGGCGATCGCGGGGAAGGTCGACCTGGGTGACGTCGCCGGTCACGACCATCTTCGAGCCGTATCCCAGCCGTGTCAGGAACATCTTCATCTGCTCGGCCGTCGTGTTCTGCGCCTCGTCAAGGATGATGAAGCTGTCGTTGAGCGTACGCCCGCGCATGAAGGCCAGCGGCGCGATCTCGATCTGTCCACGTTCCAGATACACCTCGACCTTGTCGGCGTCCATCATGTCGTGCAGCGCGTCGATAAGGGGCCGCAGGTACGGGTCGACCTTGGCCGCGATGTCGCCGGGAAGGAAGCCCAGGCGCTCTCCGGCCTCGACCGCCGGCCGGGTCAGGATGATGCGACCGACCTCGCGGCGATGGAGTGCCGCCACCGCCATCGCGACCGCCAGATACGTCTTGCCGGTGCCGGCCGGCCCGATGCCGAACGTGATCGTGCTGTCGCGGATCGCCTCGACATAGCGGCGCTGCCCGGCGGTCTTGGGTGTGATGGCAAGCGCGCGGTGGCGCCACAGGACGTTGCCGAGCATGCCGCTCAGGGGTTCGTGTGCTTCGATCGCGCTCGCCAGCGCGTCGACCGCGCCTGGCCCCAGGGTCTGCCCGCCGGCGACCAGATCGGCCAGCTCGTCGATGACCGCGGCCGCGGCCGCGACACGCGCATCGTCACCGGTCAACGTCATTCGGTTGCCGCGCAGGTCAATCGCCAGGTCGAGCTTGTCCTCGAGCGAGCGCAGCATCCGGTCGTGTTCGCCGGCCAGTTCGACCGCGACGCGGTCGGCAAGTTCGATCGTCCGTTCCATCACATGGAGTGTGACAGGGTTGCGCCGCCCATCACGTGCCAGTGCAGGTGGAACACGCTCTGCAGCGCATCGGGACCGTGGTTGGCGGTCACGCGGTAGCCGCCCTCGACGAGCCCCTCGCGTCGCGCGACCTCGGCGATGAACACGAGCATCTGCGAGCGCTCGTCCGCCGTCAGCCCGTCGACCTCGTCCATCGACGCGACGTGCCGCTCGGGGATGACCAAGACGTGGACCGGAGCCTTGGGCGCGATGTCGCGGAATGCGAGGAAGCCGTCGGCGCGGTGAACGACGTCAGCCGGGATCTCGCCGCGCAGGATCGCGCAGAACAGGCACGTCTCGTTCATTCATCCTCCTCGAGGGGGATTCCCTGAACATGATCACCGATCAGCCCCTGTGCCCGTACGGTGACGACCTGGCCGCGCCGCGCGGCAGCGGCCGGCAGCACAAATCGCGTGTAGTCGGAGCCATAGCCCGCTGATGTGCCGTCATCCATGACTTTCTCGACGATCACGGCATCGCGCGAGCCGATGCGTCGGCGACGATGCGCAAACCCCAGCCGATCCGAACGGTCGCGGAGCGTCCGGCCGCGGGCGTCCTTTTCGCCCGGACTGACCCGATCTCCCAAGGCTTCGGCCCGCGTCCCCGGACGCGGTGAGTACGGGAACACGTGGACCTTGCCGAACCGCAACTCGTCGACCAGCGCGAGCGTGCGACCAAACGCATCCTCGTCTTCGGTCGGGAACCCCACGATGACGTCGGTCGTGACATTGAGCTCGGGGATGGCCTCGCGCGCCAATTCGACAGACTGCCGGTAGCGCTCGACCGTGTACGAGCGACCCATGTCGGCGAGCACACCCGGGTCGGCTGACTGCAGCGGGATGTGCATGTGGGTGGCGACGGTCGGCGTCGCGGCCATCGCCGCCATCAACCGGGGAGTGACGTTGCCGGGCTCGATCGACGAGATCCGCAGCCGCGCCAGCCCGTCGAGGCTGCCGATCTGACGGACCAGATCCGACAGGTCACCGCCTCGCACGGGGTCGCGCCACGTCCCGATGTTGATCCCGGTCAGCACCAACTCGGGGTGGCCCTCGTCCAGCCGCCGCCGCGCGTCGCGCAGAATCGCGTCGGGCGATCGACTCTCAGCGATGCCGCGGGTGCTGGGGATGATGCAAAATGCGCAGCGCTGATCGCAGCCGTTCTGCACCTTGAGAAATGCCCGGGTGCGCCCCGACGGACGCGCATCGTCCTGGCAGGCAAGCGCTGGCGGCGATCCCAGCTCGGCGGCGATCTCGACGGCGACACGATCGGCAGACCCGTTGACAACGGTCACGCCGGCGGCGGCGAACTGCTCGCGGTTGAGGTTGGCGGCACACCCGGTCACGAACGTCCTGGTCGCGATGCGCGCGGCGCGGTTGACCTGCTGGCGGCTTTTGCGTTCGGCCTCGAGCGTCAGTGCACACGTGTTGACGATGTGGATCTCGGCGCGATCCGGGCTCGTCTCGACGTGCCCGGCATCGCGCAGGCCGTCGCGGATCAACATCGCGTCGGCCTGACTGACCTTGCACCCCAGGAACCGGACCGAGAAGTGGGCCATCAGACGCGGTCCATCGCCCCGAGTCTGTCCGCGGCGATGGCAATGGCGACCAGCGCCGCCGTCTCGGCGCGCAGGGTCGATGCCCCCAGACCACAGATCTCAACACCCGCGATGACGGCCTGATCGATCTCACCGTCCGAGAACCCGGCATCTGCGCCGACGACCAGCGCCACCCGCGAGGGCCCCGTCGCGCCCAGCGCCTGCCCCAGCGCGCGCCCGCCGCGCGCGTCGACCAAAAACCCGGTGCCGGCTGAGATCTCGTCGATCACGGTCGAAAACGGTACCAATCCGCGCAACTCGGGGCGGCGCCCCTGACCGCTTTGCTTCGCCGCCGCATCGGCCAGCCGTTGCAGGCGTGCACGACGGCGGTCGAACCCGACCTGGTCGGTCTTGCGCGCTGCGCGAGCAGAGCTGAACATCGTCAGCCGCTCGATGCCGATCTCGGTGCACTTCTCGACGATCAGGTCAAACCGACCCCATTCCAGCGTGCCGACGAACAGGTCGAGCGGGACCGTGGGCGGTCCGCGTCGCGCGCCGTCAGCGACACGTACCCGCACCGGCGGCCCGAGATCCTCGATCACGGCCGGCCAGATCCCGCCGTCCGGATCGATCACCTCGGTTGCGTCCCCGACGCGACGGCGCGCGACCCGAATCAGGTGGTGCCCGTCGTCGGCTGACAGCGTCACGGTCGCGCCGGGTTCGGGCACGTCACCAGCGGTCCCGCGGAAGATGTGTCTCACCCGAGTGCCAATCGCAAGGCGGTCCAATCGTTCTCGTCGAAACGGTCGACGACGACGTACCCCCGCTCCCCCCAGGCCGCCGTCACGCGCCCGACGTCTGCGGGGCGAAAGCCCGACAGGATCACCCGCCCCGGCAGTGGATCGGCCAACACGGCGACGAGCGCGATGACCGGGTTGGCCGTGATGTTGGCGATGAGCGTCTGCGCCACCGGGAGGCGGTCGCGCTCCACGTCGCGTTGACCGATCCGCAGCGACACGCCGTTGACACGCGCGTTGGCGATCGTCGCCTCGACCGCCAACGGATCGAAGTCGATCGCCCAGACCGGGTCGTACCCAAGCTTGCGCGCAGCGATCGCGAGCACACCCGAGCCGCACCCGACATCGACGACGCTGCCGCCGGGGTCGGCGATCAGGAGCGTCAAGCATCCTTTCGTGGTGGCGTGCTGACCCGTCCCGAACGCCATCCCGGGATCGATGACGATGTCGAGCAGGCCGTCACGTGGCTCGGTCCACGGTGGCCGCACACGGATTCGGCCACCGACCTCGAAGGGCTGGTGATGCCGCCGCAGCCCGTCGCGCCACTCGTCGCTCTCGGCGGACGATTCGACGGTTGCGGTGATCCCCCGCGCGGCAAACTGGTCAGCCAGGCGACGCGATGCGGCGACGTCGGACGCCGGCAGCCACACGTCAATCGCGGCCCCATCGGTCCCGGGGAGTTCACACCAGCCCGTCGGCGCCAGATCACTCAGCGCCGTGGTGAAACCTTCCACAGCATCGGCAGCGACCGTCACGGTCAGTCGTTGAAGCGGCGTTGAGGCGCTACCGCTTCTTGCGCTTGCGACGGAAGAAGCCTCCGGCATCGCTCTCCGATTCGCTGTGCGCCTGGAGTTCGGTCAAGAGGCGGCGGCCGTCGTCGCTGGTCACCCGCGGCACGACGACCTCGACGACGACACGTTGGTCGCCCTGACCACGTCCCTGCACCGACGGGAATCCCTTGCCGCGCAGCACGTGTTGGGCAAACGGCTGGACGCCGGGATCGAGTGTGACGTCGGTCTCGCCGTCGATGGTGGAGACCCTGATGACCGTGCCCGTCATGGCATCGGCGACGGGGATCCGGATTCGGGTGACGATGTCGAGCCCATCCCGTTGGAATCGCTCGTCGTCTGCGACCGCGACCTCGACGTACAGGTCACCCCGCGGCGCGGCGCTATCTCCTGCGTGGCCGCGTCCCTGCAGCAAGATGCGCTGGCCGTGATTGATGCCCGCGGGGATCTTGACCTCAACCGTGTCACGGGTCTTCTTGCGACCGGTACCGCGGCAGTCCGGGCAGCGCTCGGTGGGCACCTGCCCCTCGCCGTTGCACGCCGAACACATGGTGGCCCGCACGAACTGACCGAGCGGGCCGCGCATCGTCTGCCGGATCTCGCCGGCGCCGTCACACCTCGTGCAGCGCACAAGCTCGGCCCCCGGGGCCGCGCCATCGCCGTCGCAGGTCGTGCAGACCCCGACCAGGTCGACCCCGATCTCGCGGGTCACGCCGACCGCCGACTCGACGAACGTCAGTTGCACCCCGACCAGATGATCGTCCCCGGCCTGACGGCGTGGACCGCCGCGGCCACGACCGAAGATGTCGCCCGCGGTGAACAACGCGTCGAAGATCTCCTGGAACGACCCGAAATCGCTCATGTTCGGCCCCGCCGCACCGCGCAATCCGTCACGGCCATACCGGTCGTATGCCGAACGCGTGTCGGGCTCGCTCAGGACCTTGTATGCCTCGGCGACCTCTTTGAACCGCTCCTCGGCGGTGGGGTCGTCGGGGTTGACGTCAGGATGAAGCTCCCGCGCCTTGACGCGGAATGCCTTCTTGATCATCTCGTCGTCGGCATCTCTGGGCACGCCCAGGATGTCGTAATAGTCACGGCTCGTCGTCGACATCTGCTCCGGGAGAGGTTAGCAACGTGTCCGCCAGCGCCGTCCGCGGCCGAGCAGTGTCCTACGTCGTGAGCACTGCGATCAACAGCCCGATGGCCAGCAGTCCTGCCACAAGCACGATGACCAGGTTGGCGGTCAGGGCAACCGAAAGCAGGCGTCCCCGTCCCGCCGCCCGATCCTCGTCGGCGCGCTCGCCTGCACCGGCATCGGTCGGGGGTGCGGCTCCCCGTGCGACTCCCGAACCCGATGGACGACCCTCGCCTGGTTGTCGCCACGCCGTCGCTCCACCGAGGACGCCGACGATCAGCGTGTTCAGGCTGACCTTCTCGCGATCCGCAAGGCGCACGAGCTCCGAATGAAGGCTCGGCGGCATGCGGACGAGGAGTCGGCCACTGTGGGCGGACGCGGCCTTGGGCGGGGGAACCTGGCGGTCGTTGTCGAGCGCATCCTGGATCCACGCCGCCATCGCCTGGCGGACCGCGGCGAGCGCATCCTCCTCGGTCGCGCCATGCGCCTCACAGCCAGGCAACTCGACAGCCTGCGCACACCACCCGCCGTCACGGCGCACGAGTGCGATCTCGTAGGGCTGCTCGAGGTGCTGCTCGGCCGCGGTGCGCTCGCGTGTCGCCATTGCGCTGGACGTTAGGCCCTTTCGGACGCGGCGACAACCACCCGATCGTCTAGTTCGACGCGTAGCCGGTCCAGGCACGAACGGAGCAGTCGGGAGACCTGAACCTGTGAAATTCCGAACTCCAAAGCGATCTCATCCTGCTTGAGATCATCAAAGAATCTCCGCTTGACGAGCGCCTGCTCCCGATGGCCCAAGCCGCGCAAGGCCACACCGACTGCGACCCGGTTGGTTGCCGCCTCCGACTCGTCGACCGTGACGGCCACCCGCGCGTCCCAGACATCGGCCAGAAGCGCCTGGACCGGATCATCGGCCGCAATGCGATCAGCCCGAACATTCCCGGCCGCGCTGAGCCGCGCAGCATCCCGTTGCACCCGGCGGGGGATCCGCACGAGCTGCGTCCGATCACGCAGATGTCGCTGCATCTCACCGACGATGCACGGAACCGCGTACGAGGTCAACGACACACCCCGCGACGGCTGGAATCGGTCGACCGCGTTGATCAACCCGATCGCCCCGACCTGAACCAGGTCGTCCATCTCCTCCCCGCGACGGGCAAAACGGCGCGCGAGACAACGCACCAGGGGGAGATGGTCCTCGATCGCCCGGTCACGGGGAGTGGATCTGCCGCTGGTCATCTGGCCTCCATTCAGTCCGTTGAATTCACGTTCATTATGTATGAACGTCGATGCGTTGGGTAGATACATCTATAGGCATATTTATTTCGTGTGTCTCTCCGCCGTGTGCCGTCGCGATCCAGATTCCGATGACCCCCACCAGCCCTCACCAACTCCACTCGACGCCATCCCGTCCAGGGCGGTCGCTCGTCGTGCTGGGAGCTGTCATGGGTGCTTTGGGGCTCCTCGCAGTCCCGATCACGGCAACCGCGATGGACCCGCAAACGCCCGCTATCAGTGTGATATCACCGCAGTATCAGCCTCCGACCGCAGGTGAGATGGCCGCACAGGCCGCAGCCGTCGTCGCTGACGCCCAATCGGCAGTCGCAGTCGCAGCCGCGCCGCCCCAGGCTCAGACCGAGACCCCGTCTGCCCCGCTGCCGCCGTCCGTCGCACCGGCTCCGGCGACGTCGGACAGTGGTATCAATAGTCCCGTTTCTGATACTTCAGATACGCATGATTTACCTCCGGTAGTGAGCGCCCCGAGTACGTCCGTCGTGGCGCCGGCCCGGGCTCCTGAACCTGCCCAAGCGGTCAGCGATGCGACACCCGTCGCGTCACCCGCACAGCAGGTCATCCCACCACCGGCCGCGAACGCCACCCAGACCCCTGTGAGCCAGGCCATCCAGACCGAATCGCCCGATGTTGCGGCAGCGGCCGCTGCCGCCGGCGAAGCGCTCGTGGCGAACCTCAACGTGGTGATTCGCGTCAACAGCCCGGGAAACGACGGGGCCGTCACCCAGGCCAACACGGTCGCCGCACCCGCTGCGGCGGCGAGCGGTCCAGCGCGTCCTGAGGGGACGGGCGTTTCGGTCACGCCTTCCGCCGCGGGGACGCTGCCGCTGACGTGGATCTGGAACTGGAACTGGAGCCCGGCGGGGTGCGCGGCCGGCGGGGCATCCCAGCCGCAGTCGGCCATCAGCGCCGGCACGTGGACGTGGAACTGGAACTGGGGATGCGCACCGGCGCCGCCACCGCTCCACGTCAGCATCCCGTTGCCGCTCCCCGTCATGCCCGTGACCGAGCCGTCCGACGCCGGTGTCGTTTACACTCCGCCCGCACGGTCCGACGCGGTGCAGAACGTCGTGCCACCGACGCAGCCGGCCGCCACCCCGGGTCCACGAATCACCGTCGACACCGCGTCACGAAACCCGTTCGTCCAAGCGCTGCGCGCCGGCGCGAAATCGGCCGCGCGTGCGACGTCTGTCGCGACAAGCGCCTCAGCCACGTCGCCGCGATTGATCGGACCATCATCGCGCGATGGGTTGCCACCGATCGGCGTGATCGCACCCGCTGCGGCGGCGGTCGCATCCGCGGGTCCCTCAGGGACCGGAACCGGCCTTGTTGCCGCGGCGCTGCTCGCGATGTTGGCGTTTGTCGCGCCCCAACTCCTTCTTCCGCTGCGGACGGCATCCGCCCGCCGTCCCGGCAACACCTCCTCACGACGTGAGCGACCTGGATAGCGGCCTGCCCGCGATTTCGGTCCCTACCGGGCGATCTCGCCCGGTACCAGTTCATTCTCGTTGTAGGAGATCAACCATGAAGCGCAACACACTCGTGCTGCTCGTGGGGACGCTCTCTCTCCTTGTGGGAGGGGCGGGGATCGCCGCGGCAGCTGACCAGCAGGTTGCAGGCCAACAGGCCGCGAGCAACCAGACGGCCGGCTCGGATGCCACGTCGACCCAGCAGGCGCCCACGAACCAGAACATCGACGTGCGCATCTTCAGCCCCGGCGACGCCGGTGCGGTGACGCAGACCAACAGCTCGGCAGCGGCCTCGGCCGCCGTCAACGCCAACACCACCGACCAGTCGGCCACGCAGACGCAGGCCGGCGGAGCGGGCGGGACGCAAGCTGCCGGTCAGGCCGCATCCAGCGATCAGACCGCGACATCGAATGCCACGTCGACCCAAACCAACCCGACCAACTCCAACATCGCGGTCCGCATCGACAGCCCCGGCAACGCCGGCGCCGTCACGCAGACCAACAGCTCGGCGGCCGAGTCCGCCGCAGCGAACCTCAACAAGACAGACCAGTCAGCCAACCAGACACAGGCAGGCGGAGCATGCTGCGCGGGGACCAGCGGCGGCACGCAGGCTGTGGGCCAGAAGGCTGACAACACGCAGGACGCAACGTCATCGGCGACATCGACCCAGACCAAGCCGACCAACTCGAACATCGCGGTCCGCATCGACAGCCCCGGCAACGCCGGCGCCGTCACGCAGACCAACAGCTCGAGCGCTGCGAGCCTCGCAGCAAACGCCAACATGGCCGACCAGTCGGCCACACAGCAGCAGGCAGGCGGAGCATGCTGCGCATCTGGCGGTGGAACACAGGCCGTGGGACAGGCCGCGACGAACAACCAGTCGGCCACATCGGACGCGACGTCGACCCAGCACTCCCCGACGAACCAGAATGTCCCGGTTCGCATCGGCTCGCCGGGCAACGACGGTTCGGTGACGCAGACGAACGGTTCCGAAGCAGCTTCCGCGGCACTCAACGCCAACAAGCTCGACCAGACGGCGACCCAGATGCACGCAGGCGGCGCCTGCTGCACGACCGCCACCGGTGGAACGCAGGCGATTGAACAGGCCGCATGGAGTGCGCAGGACGCCCACTCCTCGGCAACCTCCACCCAGTCAGGTGCAAGCAACACTAACACACCGGTCCGGATCGGCAGCGCCGGCAACGGCGGCTCGGTTGATCAGACCAACGCATCCGTCGCCCTTTCGGCGGCGGCGAACCTCAACACGACCGACCAGTCGGCAGCCCAGATGCAGGGCGGCGGCCTTGGCACCGGCGTGCAGGCGATCGGTCAGTTCGCGTACAGCTCGCAGGACGCTTCCTCGGACGCGACCTCGACGCAGTCCTCCCCGTCCAACACCAACGCTCCGGTTCGCATCGGAAGCTACGGCAGCGACGGCTCGGTCGAGCAGACCAACATCTCGGCGGCAGCGTCCCTGGCCGCGAACCTCAACCACACCGACCAGTCGGCCACGCAGAACCAGGCCGGCGCCACGTGCTGCAGGGACACGAGGGACCCCAAGAAGGACGACCCGTGCTGCGCAGGCGGCACCGGCGTTCAGGCCATTGGCCAGAAGGCCTCGAGCGACCAATCGGCCGACTCGTCAGCCACGTCGACCCAGTCGGGCGCGAGCAACACCAACGCGCCAGTCCGGATCGGCAGCTCAGGCGGCGGCGGCTCTGTGTCGCAGACCAACGCCTCCCTCGCCGCTTCGGCGGCGCTCAACGCCAACAAGCTCGATCAATCGGCGACCCAGACGCAAGCCGGTGGCTTTGCGACCGGAGTTCAGGCGATCGGGCAGAAGGCCTGGAACGACCAGGACGCGTCCTCGGATGCAACCTCCCGGCAGTACCAGCCGTCCAACACCAACGCGCCCGTTCGCATCGCAAGCTACGGCGACGACGGCAGGGTCGAGCAGGCCAACATCTCGGCGGCCGAGTCCGTGGCCGCGAACCTCAACCACACCAAGCAGTCGGCCAGGCAGAACCAGGCCGGCGCCACGTGCTGCGCAACCGGCACCGGTGTCCAGGCTATCGGCCAGTTCGCGACGAACTGGCAGGACGCCGACTCCTCGGCAACGTCGAGCCAGTACGCGCCGTGCAACGTGAACTCCCCCGTGCGTGAATGGAGTTCGGGCAGCGACGGCTCTGTGTCGCAGACGAACGCTTCGCTCGTGACATCGTTCGCGCTGAACGCGAACAAGCTGACCCAGTACGCGACCCAGCAGCAAGGAGGTTCCGTCTAGCAATGATCTCCCGGGAGACACGCGTGCGCCCCGTTGCGGGCGCACGCCTCTCCCGCTAGCTTGGCGGTCCAGGACACAAACATCCGTATCACGCAGGGAAGTTAGGGATCTGGTGGGCATGACTCGCGTTCGCGTTCTGTCCTGTTGGGCGTCGGTGGCGGCCACCGCGATCGCCCTGGTCCTGCTCGCCCCCGTCACTGTCGCGAGCCCCACGCCCGACGCCGCGCCCGCCGGCGTCGCGCCCACGCCGGACCCGGTCGGCAAGAGCGTAGCCCCACGTCGGACGAACCGCAGCACTTCGGCACAGCGCTCGACGACACACACGCGCCAGGTCGTGACGCGAAGCTCGTCCCGCTCCTCGACCTCGACCGGCTCCACCCGCGTGAAGACTGCTGCCCCTGCCAAGCCTCCCTCCCTACTGCAATCGGCCGTCACATTGGCGAAACCGAGAGTGGTTCCGGTAACCGTCGTTCCGGTCGCAACGCCGACCGGGGAGGGCCGTGACCGAGACCTCGCCCTCGGTGCCGCCGTCGCCCTAGGCGCGCTCGTTCTCGCAAGCATGTCCCTGGTCGTGCTGAGCCGCCGGATGCGAACCGACCTGCCCGCATGATGAGGCTCAACGCTCGGCATCCGATCGTGCTGCTCGCTGCATTGCCGTTTGCGCTCATCGCGACCGAGTCAGCTGAAGCTGGCGATGCGATACCGATCTGCACACCCGGTCCATGCAATACCTGGAAGGCCAGCGACGTCACGCTGGAGTGGAAGCTTGTGGACGCCTTCACAATCGAGTGCAACACAGTTCCACCCCCGTTCACCCAGGATGGGGATGTTGAGATTCCCTGCACCGTCCAGGATGTGAACGGCAGCATCACCCGACGGGTACGGATCAAGATCGACAAGACCGCACCGCGGGTCGCGAACGTGGTACCCACGACCGGACCGAACGTACTCGGCTGGCACACGGCTCCGCTGACTTTCTCGTTTGGAGGAACGGATGCGAGCCAGGCGAATGCGAGTTCCGGTATCGCCGGCTGCACCCAGGTCACCTACAGCGGCCCCGACACACCCGCGGCCTCCGTTCAGGGAACCTGCCGTGACGGGGCCGGCAACGTGAGCGCACCGTTCACGCACGCGTTCAAGTACGACGCGACCGCGCCCGTGCTCGCTCCGGTGAGCGCGACCGCGGCCGACCGTGCCGTCAAGCTGCGGTGGACGCCATCGGAGGCGCCCGTCCAGATCGCGCGCACGCCGGGCATCGGGACCGAGGCGACGAGCGTCGTCTACAGCGGTCCGGCCGCGTCGTTCGTCGACACCAAGGTCAGGAACGGGACCACCTACCGGTATCGCGCCACCGTGACCGACGCCGCAGGGCACGCCACGACCCAGGGCGTCGGAGCACGCCCGTCGCGGGGGTTGCTCGAGCCGGCGGGGGGCGCGCGGATCGCCGGCGCCCCCCGCGTCGCCTGGACGCAGATCCTCAACGCGGGCTACTACAACGTCCAGCTCTACCGGGGCTCACGCAAGATCCTGAGCGCCTGGCCCAGGGGGACGGCCTACGCGCTGCGGTCCGGCTGGACGTTCCGCGGACAGCGTTTCAAGCTGACCCCGGGCACGTACCGCGTGTACGTCTGGCCAGGGTTCGGCGCCTTCGCCAAGCAACGCTACGGCCGTATCGTCGGCACACGGACCTTCGTCGTCCAAGCCCACTGACGCCCGGCGCTTTGCCCTCGCTTACGACCGGTCGTCGCGGTCCTCGTCGTCATCCTCGTCGAAGTCGTCCTGGTCCTCATCCGCGTGGGTGGCGAGGTTCTCCTGGGCCGACTCGATCAGGCTGTACGACTCCTCGAGATTGGCGGCTCCGAGCAACAGGCGGCAGAGACTGCGCGCGTCACGGGCGGCCAGATGGTCGACGGCACCCTCCTCCACCCAGAACGGCGCACTCTCCAAGTCCTGGCGCAACAACTCGACGGCCTGGTGGCCACAGTCGAGCGTGTACGTGGCGATTGCGTACCGACTGTGGGACGGAATGCCTTCGGTCTCCCACGGCACGAGTGGTCCGGAACGGATGCCCCCCGGTTCGATGACCTCGGCGGCCAGCTCGATGTCGCGCCAGGTCAGGTCGACGGGCACGCGCAAATCGAACAGCAGCGCCTCGGCCTCCTCGCCACGTGTGGTCGCGCTCGCGAGCACCGCCGCCACCCAGTGTGCCTCGGCGAACGACAGGCCGGTGAACAGTTCGCCCTCGTCGGCCTGCGGATACAGCTGCGACTCCTGCTTGGTCGTGATGCCAACGGCGTATTCCTCGGGACCCACACCGCCTGCCTCGGTCTTGGCGAGCACGCGCACGGACGCCGTCGCGTCGTCCTTGAGCGGACGCCGCCACACCTCGAGGATCTCGAACCGATCGTCTATTCGTACACCTCTTCCACGTAGGCCGACAACGCATGCGCGGCTTCGCGCACCGTAGCGATCGCCAGACGGTAGTCCATCCGCGTCGGTCCGATGACCGAGACAGTACCCAGGTTGCGACGGACGGTGCCGTAATTGGCCGCGACGAGCGACACACCGCGCAACGAGGTGTCCGGAAGTTCGGCGCCGATCCGCAAATACACCTCGTTGGCAGCGAGCGCGCCGCGCACCAGGTCGAGGAGCGGGAATCGCTCCTCAAGGGCATGCATCAACGAGCCGATCTCAACCAGGTCTTGGCTGCGGTTCTCTTCGAGAAACCGTGCCTGGCCGCCCACGACGAGCGCTCCCTGGCTCTCCTCGTCCTCGAGTTCGGTCAGCGCGGTTCCGATGACCTCGACGAACGTCTGCTCGCGGTTGCCCAGCGACGGGTCGGCCAGCCGCGAGCCGATGATCCGGGCCCCGACGGGGAGGCCGGTCACCCGTTCGTTGAGGAAGTCCGACGCCCAGTCGGCCAGCTGCGGATCGACGGGTTGATCGAACGCGAACATGCGCTTGGTCACGGCGCCCGTCGACGTAATCGCCACAACCATCACGAGCTGCGGTTGCAGGATCAGCACCTCGACGCGCCGCACGGTCGTCGACTGGGCCGGGGGGGCCGTCACCACACCCAGCATGTGCGTCACCTGCGACATCGCGTCGGCCACGCGACGCATGGCTGCGTCGACCTCCTTGCGCACCTCGCCCACCACAAGCGCATTTGCGACCTCGCGCGGCGCAGGCAACCGATCGTCCGGACGCAGGTGGTCGACGTAGTAGCGATACCCGGCGTCCGTCGGGACCCGGCCCGCCGAGGTGTGCGGGTGGTTCAGCAGTCCCAGCTGCTCCAGGCGCGCCAGCTCTGACCGCACCGTCGACGAGGCGAAGTCCATACCCAGCTGGCCGGCGATGTTCTTGCTGCCGACCGGCACGCCGCTCGAGATATGGCGCTCGACGACCATCCGCAGAATCGCTTCCTGCCGTGGGGAGAGACGGATATCGCTCATGCGCTGTATTCCATCAGCTCACACAGGATGGCATTCTGAACAAACCGCCCATCACGCGAGAGCCGCAGCTCCTCGGCGTCGTAGCTGATCAGCCCCAGACCGGCAAGGTGTTCGAGGGCGTCGGGATGGTCCGGAGGACCAGCCTCATCCATGCGAAACGGTCGGCCCAACCGGAGTCCCAGCATCCACCGTTCACGCCGTCTCGTGTCGGCATCCAGGAACTCTGTCGTTCGTCGCGGTGTCTCCCCGCCACCCGCCCGAGCGATGTAGCCGGCGAGGTCCGGGGCGTTACGCCACCTCGTCGCCTCCATCGTCGAGACGGCACCGATGCCCACGCCCACGTAGTCCGCGGCTTCCCAGTACGCAAGGCTGTGGCGGCACTCGTGTCCGATCCGAGCGAAGTTGGCCGTTTCGTACCAGCGGTAGCCCGCGTCCTCCAGCCGCTCGACCACGAGCCGGTAGGCCTCCTCGGAGAAGTCTTGGTCGACGATCGCGCCCTGGCGCGCGAGCGTGCTGCCGGGCTTGACCTCGAGTTCGTACCACGAGATGTGGTCGGCGCCGAGCGCGATCGCCTCGTCGATGTCGGCATGCAGCATCGCCAGGTCTTGCCCGGGTACGGCGAAGAGCAGATCGATGCTGACGCTCTCGAACCCGGCCGTCCGGGCAGCATGGAACGCCGCCCGTACCTGTGTCGGCGTCGCGCGACGATCAAGCGCGTCAAGGAGGTGCGGCTGGAACGATTGGGCGCCGAGTGAGACGCGCGTGATCCCGGCGTTTCGCAGCGCCAGGAATGCATCCAGATCCACGGTCTCAGGGTTCGCCTCGATCGTGACCTCTGCATCGCCCGCCAGATGCGGACGGATTGCCTCCATCAGCTGCGCCAGGCGGTGCGGCCGCATCAACGTCGGCGTGCCGCCCCCCAGGTAGACGGTGTCGAGCGCACCGATCCGGTCGCGCTCAGCGGCGAATTCGACGAGCAACGCGTCCAGGTAGTCGTCACGACGATCGAGCGCATCGACCTCGACGACGAACGCGCAGTAGCCGCAGCGACTGGCGCAGAACGGCAGATGCACGTAGAGGTGACGGACGCCCATCATTTGCCCGAGTGCTTGTCCTCCCCGATCGACAGCACCGACAGGAAGGCCTCCTGCGGCACTTCGACGCGCCCGACCTGCTTCATACGCTTCTTGCCCTCCTTCTGGCGCTCGAGCAGCTTGCGCTTGCGGCTGATGTCGCCGCCGTAGCACTTGGCGAGCACGTCCTTGCGCCGGGCCTTGACCGTCTCGCGGGCGATGACCTTGCTGCCGATGGCGGCCTGGATGGGCACCTCGAACAGCTGCCGCGGGATCGTCTTCTGCAGCCGGTCGACGATGCCCTTGCCACGTGCGAACGCAAGATCGCGATGAACGATCATCGACAGCGCATCCACCTGATCGCCGGCCAGCAGGATGTCCAGCTTGACGAGCGGGCTCTCCTTGTCGCCGACGATGTCGTAGTCGAGCGACGCATACCCTTTGGTACGGCTCTTGAGCTGGTCGTAGAAATCCATGACGATCTCGGCGAGGGGAAGGTCGTAGACGATCTGCTGGCGGTTCTCGATCGGCTCCATCGTCACGAACGTGCCCCGGCGCTCCTGACAGAGCTCCATGATCGAGCCGACGTACTCGGAGGGAACCAGGACGGAGCACCGCACGAACGGCTCGAAGTTCGACTCGATGTTGCTGGGGTTGGGAAGCTCCGCCGGACTCTTGACCAGAATTTCCTCGCCGGTCGTCGAGATGACCCGGTACGCAACGTTGGGCGTGGTTGCGAGCAACTCCAGGTCATATTCGCGCTCCAGCCGTTCGCGCACGATGTCCATGTGCAGCAGTCCCAGAAAACCGCATCGGAAGCCGAACCCCAGGGCCTGCGAGGTCTCGGGCTCCCACTGCAGTGAGCCGTCATTGAGCGAGAGCTTTTCGAGCGCCTCGCGCAGGTCGGGATAGTCATCGGCATCCATCGGGAACAGCCCGCAGAACACCATCGGCTTGACTTCCTGGTAGCCCGGCAGCGCCTCGCTCGCGCGGTTGGATGCAACCGTCAGCGTGTCGCCCACCCGCAGGTCTCCGAGCTGCTTGATGCCGGTGATGAGGTACCCCGACTCGCCCGCCGACAGTTGCCCGGTCGGGACCATCGAAGGCGTCATCACGCCGATCTCCTCGGCTTCGGCGGTCAGGCCGGTCTGCATCGCAAACAGCTTGTCGCCCTTGCGAAACGCCCCGTCGACCACACGCACGAACGTGACGACGCCGCGGTACTGGTCGTAGACCGAATCAAAGATCAGCGCCCGGGGCGGGGCGTCGGGGTCGCCGTGCGGCGGCGGGACCTGGGCGACGACCGCCTCGAGCACGTCCTGGATGCCCTGACCCGTCTTGGCCGAGATCCGCAGCACGTTGTCGGCCTTGTCACCGATCAGGTCCGCGATGGCCCGGGCGTGCAGGTCGGGGTCGGCCGCGGGCAGGTCGATCTTGTTGAGCACCGGAACGACCTCGAGGTCGGCTTCGATCGCCAGGTAGGTGTTGGCGAGCGTCTGCGCCTCGATGCCCTGGCTGGCGTCGACGACCAGGATCGCGCCCTCACACGCCGCGAGGCTCCGCGAGACCTCGTACGAGAAGTCCACGTGCCCGGGCGTGTCGATCAGGTTGAGCTGGTACGTCTCGTCGTCGGAGGCGGTGTAGAACACCCGCACCGCCTGCGCTTTGATCGTGATCCCCCGCTCGCGCTCCAAGTCCATCGAGTCGAGCACCTGCGAGCGCATCTCACGGTCGCTGATGGAGTTGGTCAGCTGCAGGATGCGGTCGGCCAACGTCGACTTGCCGTGGTCGATGTGGGCGATGATGCAGAAGTTGCGGATGTGCGATTGGTCCAAAGCCGACCAAGAGTCCTGAGTTCGGGGTTCATTGATGGTTTTGCGTGCGAATACCGAGCAGGGGGAGGAGGAGCGAGCGCCGTGTATCCGAGAGATACACAAGCGAGCGGACGACGATGCCATGCGACGGTATGCAGCCGCAAAACCGCAAGGAACCCCGAACTCAGGACACTAGCGTAGCGGGCTCGCCGGTCATCCCCGCCCCTGGCACCGGTCGTACGGGCGTCGACGCAGGCAGGCCGCGACGCTGACGCTGCAGGCCGGCCAGCCGAGCTTCGGCCGGCCAGCGGCGGGCATCACGACCGGAGGGAGCGCAGCGTCCGGCTCATCTGACGGAGCTCCGGGAGGCCCACCCCGCGTGCCGCCGACAGGTATGCGAGTACGGCGGCGACCATCGCAGCGCCCACGCTGACCAGCTGCGCCGGGAGCGAGCGGCCGAGGGCACCGTCCAGCGCGTGCCAGGCGCCGAACGCCAGCGCCCCCAACCACACCGACGCGACCGCGGTGCGGACGAACCCGTCGGTCATCCATCGCACGTTCAACCCGCCGAGTTCGCGGCGCAACAACACCCCCATCGCGACGAACCCCGCGAAGCTGGCGATCGACGTCGCCAGGGCGATGCCCCCGACGCCCATCGGTTTGTAGAGCGCGAAGTCCAGGATCGCGTTGACGGCGAGCGTCCCGAGCGAGACCTTGGTCGGAATCCAGGTCTTCTTGAGGGCGAAGAACGAGCGTATGAACAGCAGGCTGCCGCCGTTGAACACCAGCCCGATCGTGAAGTACAGCAATGCGCTGCTGGTGAGTTCCGTCGCGGTCTCATTGAAGCTGCGGTGCTCGAACACCAGCCGGGTGACCGGCACCGCAAGGAGCGCCAGGAACACCGTGGCCGGAATCAGCAGGAAGAAGATCTGCCGGGTCCCGTCGGTCACTGCCTGGCGCATGCCCGGAATGTCCCCACGTGCGGCCATCCGTGAGATCAACGGGAACAACACCGTCGACACCGCGACGCTGAAGATGCCTTGCGGAAGGATGTAGAGGCGAAATGCCGCGTCAATTGCCCGGATGGCCCCCTCGCCCGGGATCTTGTCTGCGACATAGCTGTTGATGACGAGGGTGAAGTTGATCAGTCCCAGCCCGATGGTCACCGGGACCATCAGCCCGAGCACCCGCCGGACGTGCGGATTGCCGCGTCCCAGTGAGATCTTGAACGGGCCTTTGCCACGGAGTCCAGGCAACAGGTACACGAGCTGCACCGCGGTCCCAGCCAGGATCCCGATGCCGTAGACGTAGATCTTGGCGTCGCCATCGACCATCGGGGCGCCGATCAGCAGGGCCGCGATGATGACCCCGTTCCACAGCACCGGGACGAACGCACTCGACGCGAACTCGCCGTTGGCCTGGAGGATCCCCATGACGAGCCCGGTCAGCCCCAGCATCACGACGATCGGGAACATGATCTGCGAGAGGTGGACCAGCAGGTGTGTGGAGCTGTCGGGCAGGTTCGGTGCGAAGAGCGGCATGACCCACGGAGCCGTGACGACGGCGACCAGCGTGATGAGCCCGAGCACCAACGAGATCAACCCGACGAAGGCACCCGCCAGCTGCGCCGCTTCCTTTCGTCGCCCCTGTTCGTCGAGCTCGGTGAACGTCGGCACGAACGCCGCCGACAGCGCCGCATCGGCCACGAGGCTGCGCAGCAGGTTGGGAACCTGAAACGCGATGACGAATGCGTCGATCGCAGGTCCGACGCCGTAGAGCGCGGCCGCCGCGATCTCGCGGACGAGCCCTGCGACGCGGCTGACCGCGGTCCACATGGCGAAGATGGCGGTCGAGCGGCCGGCGCTCTTTGCCGCGGCGACGGGCACCTCAACGGTGGTGTCGACCTCCGTCAGTGGGGACTCCCCGGCGCCGGATGGCGCTGGCGGCGCGCACCGGTACCACCGCGATCGTGCCGCGGCGTTTCGACAACTGCGCGATTGACCTCCCACATGGTGTGTAAGATACGCGGTCGCTCGGAACATCCTGGAAGGACATCGGTTTGGCCAACATCAAGCAGCAGAAGAAGCGGATCCTTCGCAGCGAGAAGCAGCGGGTCTCGAACATCCGCTATCGCTCGACGATCAAGACCCTGTTCAAGGGGCTCGAAGCCGCTGAGGCTGACGACGAGGCCGCAACGCGGGCCCGCGACCTCGAGAAGCTGATCGACAAGGCCGCATCCAAGGGCGCGATCCACGTCAACAACGCCGCTCGCAAGAAGAGCCGCGTCGCCCGCATGCTCGCCGCCCGCGAGGCCTAGCGAGCGCTCCTTGTCGTTCTCGCGTTCGATCGACACCGGACCGACGCAGACGCTCGAAGGAACGCGCAGCACAAGACCGCCCTGGCGGCCCATGTCCTCACGGCTCGGGTATACACATGCTACTGTATGAGTATGTTTTCGCGCCGCATGCAGATCCTGATCGACGAGGAACGGTACGAGCGGCTGGCAGCGGAATCGCAACGGCGCAAGGTGTCGGTGGCCGAGGTCATCCGCGAATCCATCGACATCGCCCTTCCACCTCGATGGTCGGATCGAATCACCGCCGGGGCAGCGATTCTCGATGCGGAACCGATGGAGGTCCCCGCCGAGGTCGCTGATCTCAAAGCGGAACTCGATGAGGTCCGTGGACGCCACGGGTGATCGTGCTCGACACGACGGTGCTGGTGTACGCCGTCGGCGGTGACCACCCCCTCCGGGATCCTTGCAGGCAGATCGTGCGAGCGGTTCAGAGCGGAGTCGTGGTCGCGCGAACAACGATCGAGGTGATCCAGGAGTTTGCCCACGTGCGATCTCGACGTCGCGGTCGCCGCGACGCATCGATCCTGGCTCACGAATATGGCAGCTTGCTTCAGCCGCTCATCGTGCTTGACGAACTCGACCTGCGACGCGGCCTCGAACTCTTCGAGGAGCATGACCAACTCGGCTCGTTCGACTGCGTGCTCGCTGCGGCCGTTGTCCGGCGCGGCGCCGGCGCCCTGGTATCGGCGGATCGGGCGTACGACGGCGTCCCCGGCCTACGAGCCCTCGATCCCGCTGCGGATCTCACACGCATTCTTACGACCTCGGGCTCCTGAGAGATCACGCCGGCTCGCGCTGAGCCTCCGGTCAGATCGCGCGCATCCGGTTGTTGCGCGGGTTGTGTTCGACTTCGGCCAGCCCCAGCGCCTCGAGGACCGGCGGCACATACATCCCGAAGCGACCGCGAAGGCCCTTCTTGAGGCCGTACCAACCGCCGACCGGGTTGTCGGCGGATCTCCCCCATGCTTCGACCGTGCCAACCGTTGCCGGCTTCTGCTCGTCCGCTGAACCCAGCGACATCCAGTCGCCGTGCGCCACCAGCATGGCGTGCAGGTCCTCGATACAGCGCAGGTCGTAGCGCAACTGGGTCGTGCCGACCTGACAGACGAGCGCAGGTGGGTCCGCCCCGTCGTCCCGATGCATCGCGAACGCCGACGTGCCCGGAGGCGTCGTCAGGATCCACGGGTCGTCGGGAGTTCCGGATCCGGTGAACGGGGCTGACGGCATGGCGAGGCTCCTCTCCGCGGGACTGCGTGACCGGTACGTTACGGTGCGCGGCGACCGTATCCGGGACGAGATCTACGAGTGACGAACGAGGCCCAGCAGGTCGCGCGCGGCCAGCTCGAGCACAAAGCGCCGCCCATCGTCGCTCGAACGGCCGAGGTCACCGAATGCCGAGACGCGCAAGTCGAGCTCGAGCGTCGCCAGCCGTGAGACACAGCGCTCACCCGAGCCCTCGGCCACCGCACGGGAGTGTTCCAGGGCCTTCTGCGCCGGGTAGCCCTTGAGCCCTGTGGCCTCCCCGACCTTGTCGGGCGTCGCGCTGTCCCCGAGCGATTGCGCAACGGCGATGCCGCGAAAGTGCCGGCTCAGCGTCGAGTGGATGACTGCGGGATCAGTGGGTTTGTCCCCCACGCCCAATTCGTCGAGGAGATCAAAGACCTTGGCGCGATTGCCCGCGACGACGGCGTCGGCCAGTTCGTAGGCCTTCGCCTCGGGATTCTCGACGACGAGCGCGGCGACGAGTTCCTTGTCGATCGGTGCCCCTGCCGCGGCGGACGCGAGTTTGGCCGCCTCGTGACTCAACGACATCGCGTCCTCGCCGACGAGCCGTACGATCTCGCGAGCGACTGCCACGGGCAGCTTCGCGCCGTGACGGTGACACTCGGCAACCGTGTGGTCGACGAACCACTTGGTGCGCTCGGTGCGCTTGGCTTTTGGGTCCGGTCCGAAGGTCAAGACCTGACCGGCCCCCTCCACCGCGGCTTTGAGCTTGGGCGTCACCGCTCCCTCGCCGATCAGCGCAAGGCATGTCGCCGGGTTCGGGGCCGCCAGGTATTCGACGAGTGGCGTCGCATCATCGGCACGCCACGCGTCGGCTCCGCGCACGATGACCAGCCTCGTCCCGCCGAACGACAGCGTCTCGCAGGCCGCAACGATCTCCGCGGCCGGGGTCTGCGCCGCGTCCGAGACCTCGGGAGGCATTCCGCCCTCGGACTGCACGCGCTGCTGCAACCGGTGCAGCGCGCGTTCCACCTTGCCCCGATCCTCACCCCAGATCGCGTAGACGGGGCCAAGGGGCTCGCGCGTCTTGCTCATTCGGCCGCATCAACTCGGCTGGAGTCCGCTGACACGTCCAGGAGCCTACCCGCTCCCATACGCCGCCTCCGACACGGCACTTGGGCGGCCTATGGCCCCGCTCTTCAGCGGGGCCAAACGTCTCCGGCGGCTGGAATTTCATACGCCGCATTCCAGCACAGCTCGTAGGGTCTCGAATGCGGCGTATGGAGACCATTGACAGACCGACCGGTCGGTTGGTAGCTTCGCGCCATGACACCCCCGGCGACGACGACCACGGACCGCGGCGAGGCCACCCGGCAGCGCATTCTCGAGGTCGCGGCCACGTATTTCCTGGAGCGGGGGTTCGCCGGAACGTCGCTCAACGACGTCATCAAGGCATCAGGCCTGACCAAAGGTGGGTTCTACTTTCACTTCGCGAGCAAGGCCGAACTCGCACTCGAAGCCCTCGACTCGGTCCGGTCGGGATGGCACGAGGCGATCCTGCAGGCCGCGGGATATCACCCGCGTGCGGTCGACCAGATCGTCGCGATCGTGCGGGCCGCCGCCTCGAGTAAGCACCACACCCCGTCCGGGACTGCGATTGGACGCCTCTGCGAAGAGATCGCGAACTTCCCGGGCATGGCCGAGCGGATGAAGCCGTTCGATGCGTGGTTCACGCTGATCACCGATCTGCTGCGCCGGGCGCAGGAGCAGGGCGATATGGATCCGGCCGTCGACGCCGCCGAGGCGGCGCACTTCGCCGTCTTGTCGTACCTGGGCTACGACCAGCTCGCCGACGTGTCGGGTGATCCCGGATTGGTCGAGCACCTCGCAGAGCAGTACCTGCGGTTCACGTTTCGTGCCCTGGGGATCACTGCACCGGTCGCCGCATCTTCATGAACGCCAACGTCCAGAACACTGCGTTTTTTTCTTTCGAAACCTACCAACCGGTCGGTTGTTTTCCGGCCGCTGGTGGGTGACCTGACCGAAGGAGTCGTCACCGATGTTCTCGTCTCTCTCGCCTCGAGCACTCGCACGCAGCTCTGCCGAACATCCCAAGCGGGTGATCTGGATCTGGCTCGCGACCCTCATCGCCGCGTTCGCCGTCATCGGACTGCTGCTCGCCGACGTCCTGAGCCCGGCGCAATCGTTCGTCACCACCCCCGAAAGCCAGCGGGCCGCGAATCAGATCGAGCAGATCACCGGCTCACCTGACGCCGTCGTCGAGCAGGTTGTCGTGACCGCCGCCACGGGTTCGTTCGCCGATGCACCGCTGCGTACCCAAGTCGACAACCTGACCGGCAAGCTCAAGGGGCTCGGCCCCACGGTCGTCGCGTCAGCCATCTCGCCAACCGCCGATCCCCTGCTCCTCTCGGAGGACGCGACGACGGCAGTGATCCCGGTGGTGATGGCGGGCAGCATCAACGAGGCGCGGGACAACATCACCAAGGTCCTCGATACCGCCAAGAGCGCCGACGGTGTCGCTGGGCTCGACGTCAAGGTGACGGGCCTGACGTCGATCGAGAAGGCCAGCAACAAGGTCGCTGAGAACGACCTGAAAGTCGGCGAGACGATCGGCATCGGGATCGGGCTGATCATCCTGGCCCTGGTGTTCGGCGCACTCGTCTCCGCACTGCTTCCGCTGATACTCGCGATCGCGGCGATCATCGTCGCGTTGGCGCTGACCGCGCTCGTCGGTCAGCTCGGTGATCTGTCGTTCTTCGTCCAGAACATGATCACGATGATGGGACTTGCAGTCGGCATCGACTACGCCTTGTTCATCGTCAGCCGCTTCCGCGAAGAGCGGGCGCTCGGCGTCGCCAAACTTGATGCCATCGAACGTGCGGGCGACACCTCCAGCCGGGCCGTGTTCTTCTCGGGCATCACCGTCGTGGTCGCCCTCATCAGCCTGCTGATCGTGCCGATGTCGGTGTTCGTGAGTCTCGGCCTGGGCGCCATCCTCGCGGTACTGGCCGCAGTCGCCGCCGCCCTGACCCTGCTGCCCGCGCTGCTTTCGGTCCTGGGCGACCGAATCGAGAAGGGACGGCTCGTTCCCAAGCGCAGGACGGCCGACGCACGAACGGGTTTCTGGGCTCGCGTCGTGACCTGGGTGATGAAGCGCCCGGTCGCCAGCTTCGTCCTGGCCGCCGGCCTGCTCGTCGCAGCATCGATTCCCTACTGGGGTATCAACACCGGTGCATCGGGCGTTGAGACGCTGCCTGCCAACATCGAGGCGCGTCAGGCGTTCGAGACGCTCCAGAAGGACTTCAACGTCGGCGCGATCGCGCCGGCACGCATCCCGATCGCCGGTGACCCGACATCGGCCGCCAACACCGCCGAGATCGGACGCATCACCTCGGCGATCGCCGGCGACCCGGTCCTGGGCACCCCCGCGTTGGAGCAGGGTGCCGGCCCCAAGGGCGGCGTGCTCGCGGTCCCGGTCAATGCGGACTCGACGAGCCCCGCCGCAGAGGATGCGGTCAACCGACTCCGTGCGGTGACGGATCTTTCGGTGGGCGGGGCCACGTCGCTCAACATCGACTACTTCGACATCGCCAGCCGCTATCTGCCGATCGTCGTCGTCGTCGTCCTCGCATTGTCGTTCCTGGTGCTGCTCCTGGCGTTCCGATCGATCGTCGTCCCGATCGTCGCGATCATCCTCAACCTCTTGTCGGTGGGGGCGGCGTTCGGGCTCGTGACCCTGGTCAGCCAGAAGGGCTACGGCGCCGGGTTCTTCGGCTTCCAACAGGTCGACACGATCGAAGCCTGGATCCCTATCTTCTTGTTCGCCGTGCTGTTCGGCTTGTCGATGGACTACCACGTGTTCCTCTTGTCGCGTATCCGTGAGAAGTTCGTCGAGACCGGCGACAACGTCGCCTCGATCACACACGGCATCAGTTCGAGTGGCCGGCTCATCACCGGGGCGGCGCTGATCATGGTCGCGGTCTTCGGGGGGTTCGCCGCCGGCGACCTGGTGATGTTCCAGCAGATGGGCTTCGGGCTTGGCGTCGCGGTGTTGCTTGACGCCACGATTGTTCGGGGCGTCCTGCTGCCGGCAATCATGCGACTGCTCGGCAACACCAACTGGTACTTGCCGAAGTCGCTCGACTGGATGCCCAACGTCGCGATCGAGGGCCCCGGCCCTGCGCCGGTGCCGGTCGGCGCTGAGTCGTAGCTCGACCCGTGTGCCCGCCGTCACACCGGCGGCGGGCACAGCGCTCCTTGGTCTGATCGGTTACGGCCGCTCCGTGTAGAACGTCACACCGCCCGGGCCACCCAGCGCCGTGACGCTCCCCGAGCGATCCGTGCGCTCGACCCGGACCGATGCCTGCGTCAACGTCGCCACGGTCGCCGGAACCGGGTGACCATACGAGTTGCCCGCGCCCACCGAGATCAGCGCCGAGGTCGGTGTCAGACGGCGCAGCACATCTGCCAGCCCGGCGTCCGCAGACCCGTGGTGGGAGACCTTGAGCACATCGACGTGGCGCAATCGCAGCCGCGTCAGCACGTTGCTCTCGGCATCTGCGGTCAGGAGCGCCGAGATGCCGGGAGCACGGGCCAGGACGACGAGCGCCGCGTCGTTCGCATCCGGGGGCGGTGTGAACCCGGGCAGGGGCCACAACACATCCAAGCGCCACGCCCCCACCTGAATGACGTCGCCCGCGGCGATCGAGCGCACCGCCACGCCGTGACGGCGGGCGCGCGCCGTGATCGCGGGCACGTCGACGGGAGTGGCGAACGTTCCGACCTGAACGTCGTCCAGGACGGCACCCGCCGCGCCGGAGTGATCCAGCTGGTCGTGTGTGATGGCCATCAGATCCAGTCGCCGGACGCCGGCACGGCGCAGCGCGCGTTCGACCGGCGGCGTCGGACCTGGCGGCCCCGTATCGATCAACGCGGCGGCACCGTCGGGTGATCGCAGCAGGATCGCATCCCCTTGACCGATGTCGAGCGCCGTCACCGCAGCGTGCTGCGGCCATGGCTCAGGTGGACGCCTGACGGGGATCGCAACGGTCACTCCCGCGATCAACGCGGCAAAGGCCGCCAGAAGCGCGACGCGGGGAGTTCGGATGGCAACAACGGGGCCGCTCGATGCGCGCAACCGCCGCAGACCGAACACCGCAGCGATCACGATGACCGCCCCGACGATCGCCACCCATGCGGGCAGTGTGACGGTGGCACCCGGCACGGCGGATGCAGTCCGCGCAAGCCAGAGCAACAGCGACGCGCCAAGGCCGGTCACCCAGCCGATGGCGATGCCGATCGGCGCAACCGCCGCACCGAGTGCGATCCCCGTAAGTGCCAGCACGACGATCGCAGCGGCCAGGGGAACCGCGATGAGGTTGACCACGAGCCCTGCGAGCGACAGCTGGCCGAAATGCCAGATCACAACCGGCGCGGTCGCAATCGTCGCCGTTGCCGCCTGCGCGATGAGATCGGCAAGACGTCGGGGCATCAACTCGCCGCACGACTCCGCAATTGGGGATGCGATCAGGAACATCCCGACAACGGCGGCGAACGAGAGCTGCAACCCGGGATCGCCGATCGCGCGGGGTTGGTGAACCAAGAGCACGGCGAGTCCGACCAGCAGCAGATACCAGCGCTGCCTGTCTCGGAACCGCAGCTCGGCCACGATCGCCAGCGCACCCACGAGCCCCGCCCGCACGACGGATGCTCCGCCATCGCAGATCAAGCAGTACGCGACGAGCGCCGTCAGCGCGACCACCGCGGCCGCACGCTTGGGACAACCCAGGGCGCCCAACAACACCATGATCGCGATGCCGACCATCGCGACGTTCTGACCCGAAACCGCGAGCAGGTGCCACACGCCCGCATCACGCAGTGCCTGCGCGGTGGACTCCGACAGGCCTGCTCCACCACCCAAGGCCATGCCGCGCACGACAGCGCGGCGCTCGCCGGAGAGCCCGGAGCCGACAGCGTCGCCTGCCGCGTTGCGCACGTGATCGCGCAACCCCGCCAGGCCGCCCCGTGCGCCGATGACCTGCACCCCGTTCAGGCCCAACCGCCCAGCGATCGCACTGCGCGCCAGGTAGTCGCGCCACCACCCTGGCGACCGCGCGGTCGCAGCCGGCAAGAGCCGTCCTGTCACGCGAAGGCGCATTCCGAGTCGCACCCTGGGCGCGTGCTGCGGGAGGTCTGCCAGCAGGCGGGTCCCGATGGGGACATGACTGGCGGCCAGCGCCACCACGCGCACTCGAACACGAATCCCGTGTGCGGTCTGCTGGGGGTGTGTGTCCACGTCAACGACGCCGACGACCGTCTGCGTCGCCACCGTCGCCGGTGTCGTCGTTGCCAGGCGGGCGCTCCCCCAGCCCCACCCGGCCGCTGCAAGCGCCGCCGCCAGCAACCAGAACGCCGCGTTCGAATCGCCACCGCGCAGGCTGACCACCGCGGCCGCGCATGACGTGAGCACGGCGCCGAGCACGATGAGCGGCGAAATGCGAAGCGCCAGTGCCAGGAGCAGGCCTGAATTGGCGGCGATAAGCAGCAGGTGCGGCGCGTGCCGCAGGAGCACGCCCAACGATCGCGCGGGCACTGCGCTCACGGCGTGAGCTTGGACCGGATCGCGTCGAGACGGGTTTGCCCGATGCCGGGTACGTCCATCAACTGGTCAATCGAGGCGAATCCTCCGTGCTGATCACGCCACGCGACGATCCGGGCGGCAAGTGTCGGACCGATGCCATCCAGGGAGTCGAGTTGCTCGGCGGTTGCCGACGACAGGCTCACCGGCCCGCCACCTGCGGGAGACGTCGTGCCTGCCCTTGCCACCGCGGGAACCCGAGCCGGCACCAACACCTGTTGCCCGTCTTGGAGCGGGGCGGCCAGGTTGATCGCCGTCAGGTCCGCGGCCCCGGTCGCCCCGCC
>JANMKR010000167.1:0-13254 GCA_031372145.1 Actinomycetota bacterium
CCAGTCTGAGCCCCGTGGTGTCGATACACATCGAAGGAAACGCCGCCTCCTTCCCGCCAGGCACCCGACGGACTCGCATGAGCGGCCCCTCAAAGTCAAGATGAGGGTACGGCCGACCATGTGCCGTGCCGCCGCCGTGCCCTCCATCCTCACTGCCACCCAACGACGCCTCCCGGTCATGCTCATGGTGCTGGGTGCCGCGCTCATGTCCGGATGCGGCTCCTCTTCCCACACCTCGTTGCTGCCGAGCGTCTTGAGTCCCGGCGTGGACGCCATCGTGGGGCAGAAGCCCCTCCTTCGCGGATTGGCTGCGACCGGTGCCTCGGACGGCACATCCGTGACCGTTGCCCTGTACCGGGGCACGAAGGTCTCGGACACGCCGATGCGTCTCGTTCCGGCGGCTCGCCGGGACCGCGTGTGGGCAGTGCGGGTCGCCCTCGCCCCCGGCTCCTACGCGATCCGCGCGCGCCAGCAGCAAGCCCATGGGCTTGCATGGGGTCCCGTGCGCACCTTCACGGTCAGCGCAGATCCGGTGGTCGGTGCCGCCGGCGACATCGCGTGCGATCCCGCCTCGACCTCCTTCCACGCCGGGAATGGCTCGCGCTCGGGCGAGCGCTGCCAGGCGCGGGCGACCTCGGACCTGCTCCTCGGTGCGGATCTCGCCGGCGTCTTGGCCGTCGGCGACCTGCAATACGAGAGCGCCCAAGCCCCGGCCTTCGCCCTGAGCTTCGGGCCGTCTTGGGGGCGGCTCGGGCGGCTCATCCATCCCGCGCTCGGGAACCACGAGTACGTGCCGCCGCGACCCACGGTCGCCTACTTCGACTATTTCAACGGCCTCCGTCACCCCGGCGGCGTGGCCGGTCCGCGCCCGACCGGTTGGTACAGCTTTGATCTCGGAAACTGGCATCTGATCGCGCTGAACTCGAACTGCAGGTACATCGGCGGCTGCGGCAAGGACTCGCCCGAGGTGCGCTGGCTCAAAGTGGACCTGGCGGCGCATCCCGTGCGGTGCACCCTTGCCTATTGGCACCATCCGCGCTGGAGCTCGGGCAGCCATGGCGACCAGGGCCAGATGTTGCGCATCTGGAAGACGCTGGTCGCTGCCAATGCCGACGTTGTCGTCTCGGGCCACGACCATGACTACGAGCGATTTGCCCCTCAGGATGGCGATGGCAAGCGAGACGATTCGGCAGGGATCCGGGAGTTCGTCGTCGGGACGGGCGGCAAGAACCACGATCCCTTCACCCGCCTCCCGGCAGACGCGAACAGCGAGGTGCGCGACGCCCACGTATTCGGCGTCCTGGAGCTGGCGCTGCATCAGTCGAGCTACGACTGGCGTTTCGTCCCGGTGGCCGGCAGCAGCTTCTCGGACTCCGGAAGCCAGAGCTGCCATTGATGAGCGCGAAGGAAGGCACATGGTCCGCCGCGGGGATTTCGGGACACGACCTCAGCCCTCGTCCGCCGTACCCCGTTGACCGACGAGTGGCTGCAGGGTCCAGCTGGAGGTATGGTTGAAACCGCTCGGCGAACGGGGTGGGAGCGTCGGTTGCGTCAGAGCCGAAACCGATCCATTATCCGAGCCGGACCATGCTGCGCGCGGCAGCGCGCGAAAGCGAGTAGCCTTAAATACGTACGGCTTACACGGCGTCGTAAGAAACACGATTGGTGCGACGCCCGAAGGGAGAATCAATGGATACCGAGAAGGATCATCCCCTGGGTGGACGGCTCGGGGACCAACCTGACTTCGCCGATTGGACACAACAGGTGACCGCGGAACTCCCCGCACGCGCGAACAGCCAGCAACTCACGACGGAATTCCAAGGGGTTGCGCGAGGACTGCGAAGGCTTTGGAAGCGCTCCAGCTCAGCGTTACTCGCGTCCGATCCACGGCGTGGCGTTCGGGCCTTTTCGCAGTATGGCGCGGCGCGAGTTGGCTTGAGGCACCTCGTCCGGGCCGGGCCGGGTGCTGCCAGCGCGACTCGCTGCTCGTCGAGCAGCGTCGCCGCGAAGTCCACGGTCTCGTTCGTGGCGACCTCGCGACGCTGAGCGTCGCCTCTCCCGCAGACGCTCGATCATCACGACCGGACAGACACGAAGGGCGCCCGCGTTCTTGCCGAGCGCGTCGATCCTTTTGACTGACTGACGCCACTTCCCGCTCGACAGTCACACCACCTCCATCGACTTGACCCGGTCAAGATCCCTCGATCGTCCCTGCGCGGCTAAAGGAATACGCCTCCGGGTCGATAAGAGAGTTGCAGCGCAGCAACAAGCCTGCAACGACTTCTTCACGCGTTGTCTATCCATCCCGGGTCAGAGGTACGCAAGACTCGTTCCGAGAGCCGATTGCGAGAAGGATCATCGTGCGACGCACGAAGGGAGCATCGAAGTGGATATCGAGAAGGATTCTCTGGGTGGACAGCTTGGGGAGCGACCGGACTTCGCCGATTGGACGCAACAGGTGACGGCGGAGCTCTCCGCACGCGCGGACAGTCAGCGCCTCATGCCGGAATTCCGAGGAGCTGCGCGAGGACCGCGAGGGCTTCGGGAGCGCTCCAGTTCATCGGTACCCGGATCTGCTCCACCGCGTGGCGTTGGAAAGCTTGTCGCAAGATGGCGGCTTCGTCGGCGCGAACAAGCTTGAGGTAGCTCGTCCAGGCCGGGCCGGCGGCCGACAGCTTGACCCGCTGCTCGTCGAGCAGCGTCGTCGCGAAGTCCACGGTCTCGTCCGTTGCGACCTCGCGACGCTGAATCGTCGTGATGTCCCGCTGACGCTCGATGAGCACGACTCGACGGACACAAAGGGGCTCAGCCCCCGCGATCTCGCCCAGCGCGTCGATCCGGACCCGGACCGGCGGCGCGACGAAGCCCCGTGTGAGCCATCGCGCTGCCCCTCGCAGGCGGAGCCCGCTGCGCACCGTGGGCGTCAATCGCGCGAATGCGCGCGGCGCGGTCAGACGAAGGTCGGAGTAGAATCGCATCCTGCGCGGGAAGGTCGTGCACCAACCCTCCTCATCGATGAACGCCTGGTCGTCGCCCAAGACGATCGCACCGGCCGCCAACGCCCGCACCGCAAGCGAGCTCTTTCCGCTGCGCGACCGGCCGAGCAGCAGCAGGAGCCCCTCGTCCGTGTTGATCGCCGCGCATGGCAGAAGCACCGACTCCTCTCGCGCCGCGGCGATCGACAGGAGCGGCTCAACGAAGTACCCCTGTACGAGTGAGAGCCCAAACGAGCGCGGCGCGCCCCGAAGCTCGATCGCGGCGCTCAGGCACGATGCCTCCGGGTTGCCGAGTTCAACACGCCAGCTGACGGTCTTGTGTCCGCCGCGAAGCGTCGGCTGCTGGACGTGCCGGAATTCGATGTTGAGACCGGGCTGAACGGGCCCCAGGGCGCGACTGCTGCCGTACTCGGCGTCGAAGTGCGCGAGCACATCGGCTCGATCCGCCTCGATTCCCAGGTGGAGTTGTGGCCGTAGTGCAAACGTTGCCCGGTGCGCGACGTTCAACGCCCGCCGTGCTCCAGAATCGCTGTCGCGATCGACCGCGGGTCGGCCGGAAATGGTGCTCGGACGCGCAGAAGCTTGACGTCGGCCAGCACGTCGGCGAGGAAGGCCTCCTCGCGCTGTTCGACAACGAGGCGGAACGGCGTGGGCCGCTCGTCGGCCGTCGCGAAGCGTGCTCGCTCGAAGAGCTCGAAGTAGCTTCGGCGCTCGTACGCGGCGGATCTCGCGAGGCGACGCGCTGCCCACCGAGCGTCGACCTCGTCCACAGTGATGTCGGTTCCGGGCACGGTCGAAAGCAGAACGACGGTCCCGAGCGGGGACGAGTCAAGCGGGTGCATCTCCTGATCGTAGGCGGCGGCGATCTGCGTCGGCGTGAGCGCCACTCGGTCGGCGAGCGCGATCCCCCGATCGATGGTCTCGCCCACCAGACGCCCCACCCGCCCCTTGGCGGCGGGTCTGCGCACCGACCGCGTGACCGCGGCGGCGACGCCGGCGCAGCCGAGCTGGACGCGGGCAACCCGCGGAAGCGCCTTCCGCAGCTGCGGAAGCGAATCGAGCACCCATCGGCGAACGCCGACGGTGATCGGGAACGTTCCCGCACGTGCGTCTCCACCGACGACGGTCCACTTGTCCGAGACGAAGCGGCCGCCGAGCTCCATGAGCGCAAGCGCCGCCTCCGTCTTTCCGCTCTCGGACCATCCGGCGACCGCGATCGCGGTTCCATCCATCGCGACGCACGCAGCGTGGATCGCGACGGCGTCGGCGTCAAGGAGCGAAAGTTGCAGGGCAGGACGAATGGCGTTGCGGAAGACCGTTGGGAGCGGGAAGCCCGGGTCGAGGACGAAATGCGAGCTGGCCGCTCCCGGGGAGGGAAGCATGCAGGCTCGCCCTGCGACGAGGATGCAATGCCGAGACGCCGTCGAAGCGGTCGTCAGGCCGTCGTTCGCCGGATTCACGAGCTCGATCAACTGGTCGGCAGAGCCGGTCTCTGCGTACTCGATCAGTACGCCAGGCCCACGCTCCGACGCAGAGGACGGTGCATACGGATCCATCTGAGCTGTGACGAACCGTTCGGTGGAGGGGTCCGCACCCACCACCGTGAGCGTGACTCTCTGCGCGATGTCGAAGGTCAGGCCGATGGCTAGAGATTCACGTGTGGCCACAGGATGATCAACCCGACGTTCAGGAGCCCGTGGGCAACGGCGACGCCGACGAGTGATCCCGTGCGCCGGACAGCGAACCCGAAGGCCAGCCCATACGCGGCGGCAAACGGCACGAAGGCGAGATGTCCCGAATCGAGATGGAACGCAGCGAACAGGAGGGTGGGACCGACGAGGGCCATCGATCGACCACCGATCCGTTCGAGCGCGACGGCCAGCGCGCCGCGGAAGAGGAGTTCCTCCGTCAGCCCCGAGAACACGATGAGGATCGCAGGCCCGAGCACGAGGTTCATCGTGCTTGATCCGGTCTCGAGCGGCGATTGGCGGGTGATCAGGTACCCGAGCAGACCGAGCGGCAGGCCGGTCAGGGCGATCGCGACCTGAACCGAGACGCGCCCACGATTTCGCACGAGCCTGCCGAGGTCGGGGTCGGTACGGCAGAGAAACACCAGTACCGCGAGGATGGGCGCTCCGACAAGCTCATACCAGACGATCTCGACAACGCGCTTTGTCGGCAGCGTCAGGCTCAACAGCCGCTGGATCGGCAGGAGCGAGAGCACCACGCATGCCAGCGCGATCGGTGAGGAAGCCGCCCGCGTACCAGTCGGGGCGAAGACGTACCGGTGACCGGCGAGTGCCGCGATGATCGCTGCGTCCAGCGCGGCCCCGATCAGCGGATCGACGAAGGCGATGAGGGCCTCGGCGGCGATGATCGCGATGACGGCCGCGACGACGAACACCTGAGCCGAGACGACGGCCCTGGTCGTCGACTCGCTTGCGACCGGCTCTGAAATGAGGTGGGCTGATTGTTCGCTCACCGGAGATTCGACAGTCGCTGGACGAGGATCGACGCCGCTCCGATCAGGAGCGGGCCGGCGTAGAGCCACGTCATGCGCGACCGCTTCCAGGCCTCGTTGCGAGCCGCGAATCGCACGACCTCGTGCTCGACGAGCAGTACGATGACCAGACAGATCACGATCCAATCGATGCCACGCGAGAGCCCATCGCCGAATGGGCTCTCGACGATCTTCCGCGTCGTCTCGGTGACTGCCGTGGTCACGGTTGCTCGCCATCTTCCGGCCGGCGATGCAGGAGAAGATCGACAGCAATCGCTGCCAGGGTGATCCCGGTGAGGACGAGCAATGCCCCCGTCGGGTTCCAGGTTGCGGTGTAGGCCTGGATGAGGGCGACCAATCCGTCCAGCGAGAAGCTCAACGCGACCGCGACCGACCACTCGGTCGCGGCGTCGGAGATCCCGATGAAGCGAACGATCGCCAGGCCGGGGCATATGAGGAGGAACGTGAGCACGACGGGGGCCCGAACGACGGTGTTCGCATCAAACAGCACCAGAACGATCGCCAGCGCGCTGAGCGTGACGCAGGAGACGGGCCACGTCAGCCGGTGGAAAGTCATGTTCCCGTCGTTCGGCCGGAGGCGGAGAGGACGAAGACTTCGGCGTCGGGGTTGGCGTAGACCCGGCGGAAGTACTTGGACCGGGCGACGGCCACCTCGAAATTCGCCAGCGAGCCCTTGGGGGACGAGCCGATCAGGTCGACCGCGGCCTTCGTGCTTCTCGTGAAGATCATGTAGGCGCCGGCCCGTTCATAGTGGCGCATGAGATCTCGTGCATTCTTGATCGCCGGAGTCGGGTTCGGCGTGACGAGTCGCATTGACTCCCACCCGGGCAGATTCGTAACGGTCGAGCAGGCACACTGCTCGTAGCGTGCCGATTTCCACGGAAGATTGTCGGAGCCGGCCAGCATGAGGAACTTCTGGCGGCGGGAGCCCTCGCCCGAGCTGACGGTGGGAGGCGCATTCGCGTACACGAAGCGAATGGCCGAAACCTCGTTGGGGGTGAAGTAGTCGATCCGCTCATTGCCGTACCTCGTGATCGCGAACCCGACGAGCGCGAGCACCGAGAGCACGAACACGACGAACGGCGTCGCAGTCGAGCGTCCGCTCGCGGGCGTCGGGAAAATGGCGCTCGCGATGAAGAAGGCGGCAAACGGCAGCGTGAAGAGGTAGACGCGCAGGAGCACCTCCCCGCCATAGGACTGCAGGGCGATCAGCGGGAAGGCGGACACCGCCACGGCCGCGAAGGCTCGGTCGAGCCGGCGATTCCGGTGCAGGCGCCACGCCCCGAAGAGCGCGAGGAGCCAGACGACGACCGTCGTGAGCAACCGCAGGTCGAGGACAAGCAGCCGCGGCACGTTTCCTGTAATGCGTGCCTCCACGTTGTTGGTGAGGGTCCCACCGATGTCGCCGATGCCGCCGGTGACGTTCTTCTGGTGGCCTGTGAGGTAGTCGGTCGCCACCAACACCAACCACGTGCCGGTCATGACGGTGATGATGACGGGCAAGCCACGCGCGACGAGGCGGCGGGAGAGGAGGAGCGCCGCGAGCGCGGCGACCGTCGCGAACGGCGTGAGCTGGTGGCTCGGGATGGCAAACGCCGTGATGACCAGCGTCACCACCATGAGCATGGCCTTCAACCTGACTTCGGATGCGTCCGGGAGGTCTGGATCATCCGTTCGAGTGAACCATCGCAGCACCAAGGCGATCACCACCAGGTGCAGGAAGAACGCCAAGCCCTGTGGAGAGAGGTAGTCCTGGCCGATCCAGTCGGTGAGGTAGAACGTCAAGATCGCGACCCAGACGACCCTGCTGTCCTTCGTGGCCGTGCGCATGATCACGAGCAGCGGGGCCAGGTACAGCAGGTTGAAGAACACCGGCGCCCAGGCCGCGAAGGGCTCGATGCTCGAAAAGCCGGCGATCCGGGCGAGGAACGCGAAGAGCGTGAAGAACCCCGGCCAGTTGAAGTATGCGTCGATCGTCGGATCGATCTCGCCGGTGCGGTTGATGACATCGGCGATGCCGATATGCCGCCACGTCACCTTGAACGCCGGGACCTGTTCGATCATCCCACGGACGCCGTACAGCATCACGATGAGCGCGATCGCATGGAGCACCAGTATCGGGGTGTTGTGAGGCATCCGCCGGATGCAGAACGCGAAGCTCGCGAGCAGGAGCCCGAAGGGGACGACGATGGCCGGGGGCAGCGCGGAGATGAGCCCGAGGTTGCTGCTCTTGCCAGGATCAACGCCCTCGAGCAGGACGGCCCAAAGTGCCAGAGCGACCAAGACCGAGGCGAGCGTCGCGCCAACGACGACGTGGCGCGCCGCTTGGCGCGTCAGCAGGAGCCGCCTGCTGAGGATGCCTGCACTGCGGGTCTCCATCTCGTTAATCTACTGGCGAACGAGGAGCCACAGTCGTAGCGATGGTTGAGGCGGCGTTCGGCGTGGATCGCCACATTGCGCGAATCCGATGGAGGGCGACCAGGCCCGTGACGGTCTGGGTGATGGTCCACGCGAGCGCGATGCCATTGAGACCGTTGGTGGCCCCGCCGATCGTCGCGGCGACCACCGCGACGACCGCGCTCACGACGCCCACGACGATGGCCTCGCCCACCCGGCGCCGGGACCTGCAGATCGCGAAGTACGCCTGGGTGAACGCCAGCGGCACGACCGACAAGAGGAGGATTCGCAGCGGTTCGGTTCCGGCGGCGGCGTAGGTCTTCCCGAGCAGGGACAGAAGGTACGGCGCGAGCGCGGCCATCGCGAGACCTCCGACGACGCCGATCGCCAGCGCGCAGCCGATGCCGAGGGTGACCGCACGGCGAAGCTTGTCCGGCCGGTGGGTGGCCTCGGCGAACAGCGTCAGGCCGACCGAGATCGGGATGACGAACAGCACCCAGGCCATCATCCACGCCGCGTACCACACCGCGTTGTCGGTCGGCGACAGCACCTCGGTCACGACGACGGGCAAAAGAAGCCCCGGGGTGCGCTCGGTCATGGTCAGGGCCCAGTTCGGGAGGCCCACGGCGATGAGATCCCGCGACGTCTCGCGGGACATCCTCGGCCGGTAGCCGTAGCCTGCCAGGGCTCGGTGCAGCTGCCACGCGCCGACCAGGCAGGCCGCGATTCCGGCGACGACCCAGGGCAGGAAGATGAACATCGCGCCGCGCGCGGACGTCCACCACGCGATTGCGCCGAGGCTGGCGACGGTGACCGCCCCGAACGCCAGCCCGCGCAGCAGGACCTGATCGCCTCGCCTGAGCGCGATCGATGCCTGGTCGAGCACGATGCCCAGGGTCCCGGTGAGGCAGGCCAGGAGGAAGAGCGTCGCGAACGCGACGCTGTGCGACAGGATCGCGAGCTGCTGGAGCGCCATGGACGCCAGGACCAGCGCCCCGCCGCCGATCAGCAGCGCGGTCGCCGACGTGATGGTGAACGCGTTGTCGAGCAGCTGCTTCGGTTGCCGGATGTGCTCCGGGTAGCGGGTGATGAGCGCGGACCCGACACCCAGGGCCGCGAGCTGGGTGCACAGCATCATCGCCGAGACCGCCCCGGCTGCGAGTCCGACTTGCGCCGGCGTGAAGGTGCGGGCGGCGAGCAGCCAGAAGAGGAAGCCGAGCCCCATCGTGGCCACTTTGCCGCCGATGACAGAGATCGAGTTCATGACCATCGGCAGGGGCCGCGCCCGGCCCTGGGCGTGGCCTCCGACGGTGCCGGTGTTCGCCGTGCTCACTGCGTTTGGCGCGCAGCTGACCGTCGGGGCCGCTGACGTCGGTGCAGCTGGCCACCGAGCTCGCTGAACAGCGCGCTGTAGTTGAACAGCACGAAGGCGGTGTAGTACGGGATCCACCGAGGCTGGAGGCGGATGAGGGAAAGCAGAATTCCGCGAACTCCCGCCGCAAGGGGCAGGAGACCCAGGTACGCCGCCTTCCAGCCGTGCTTCGTGATCATCCGACCGAGGCCATGGCCGTCCGCGCTGAACTGGCCCCGGGCGAAGGCGAACGTGTCGCCGAAACGGTGCTCGACGATCGTCTGTTCGGAGACGCCGGTCCGCGCATGGGCCTCGTCGAGCCGCCAACGCAGCTCGATGTCCTCACCGGAGAGGAAGGTTTCGTCGAGTCCGTGGGCCAGGAACGCATCGCGCTCCATGATCGTCGCAGCCAGACCGAACCACTTCTTGCTCCTGCCGGTTCGGTGATGGTTGGCGAGCGCCTGCCCCCAGTACCCGGGGCCTGCCGTGCTCTCCATCCCAGCCTGCAGCGCCGTGTAGCCGCCGGCGAAGAACTCCTCGAGGAGCCGTCCGAGGGCCCCCTCCGGAATGACGACGTCCGCGTCCACCAGAGCAAGCCAGCGGGAATGCGCCTCGCGTGCGCCCATCATCCGCGCAGCGGGGAGCCCCTTGCCCTCGTCCGAGATGATCTTGACGGGGTAGGAACCCGCGATATCGATGGTTTTGTCCGTTGACATGCCGTCAACGATCACGATCTCCCTCGGTTCATTGGAGGTGATCGACTTGAGACACGGCTCAAGTATCGCAGCCGCGTTCCGAACGGGAACCACGACGCTCACGTCAAGCATCATCTCGGAGCCTCCCGACGTCCTGGATACCACGAATCACGCCGAACAGGTACCCGCATGTGGTGACAAAAAGGCCGGCCACGATCGCCGTTGCCCTGGCGAGCCCGCCCGGATCGCCCCGCAAGGTGTCGCGCAAGCCTCGAAGGACTCCGAGCGGCAGCGTCTTCAGTGCGTGCGAGCGTTCGGATGAGAGTCCGTCGCGTTTGCCGGCGATGCGCGCGACAACCGCTTTTGAGAGTCCCTCTGACCAGCAGCGCGCCGCGAAGTACCGCCATCGGGCACGTACCTCGGGGATCGAGTGGTGGACCCTTGCGTTGGGCTCGTAGATGAACTCGGCGCCCGGCCAACGCTGCCTGGCTCGGATGCAGAGCTCCGTCTCCTCGCAACCGACCGGGTTTGTTCCCACGCGGCCGATCACGCTGCTGAACCCGCCGACCTCGTTGAGGATGTCGCGACGAATCGACATGTTGGCTCCGATGAGGTTGCGGATCGGCCGACGCTCCTCGGGGAGCCCGGCGTAGGTGCAACCGACGACCCAGTGGAACTCGGACGGAAAATACCGAGGCCGCCCGGCCGCCCAATCGGGAATGATCTCGCCGCCCACGCCGAGCACGCGCTCATCGGTGTAGGGCTCGGCGAGCCGCTCGAGCCAGTCGGGCTCGGCGATCGCATCGTCGTCGAGGAAGGCGACCACCTCGCCACGCGCGGCCGCAACACCGGTGTTGCGCGCGCCCGACAGGCCCCTGCGTTCCCTGTTCTCGATTCCCACCGCTTCCGGCAGCTCGCGACGGCCCCGGACGAAGAGCTCTGGATTGTGGTCGATGACGACGATCGTCTCGATCGCGGGAAGGGTCTGGCGCTGAACAGACCCGACCGCTCGACGCAGATCATCCCAGCGATCCTCCGTGTACGCACAGATCACGACAGAGAATGACGGTGGGACCGCGATCTTGGACCTCTCCTTGGCGACTTCTTCCGAATGAGTGGCGTCGCCGACGTCGAGACCGAACCGCCGCTTCTCCTCGAGGCGTTGGCCGTTCCCGTTCGTCTTCATGCGATTGGGTTGCCGCCCTCGGGGGAGGAGAACGCCCTGAGCTCCAGCACCGGCTCAAGCGTATCCGAACTCAAGGAGCGACGCCGCGGAAGCCGTTCACGCAGGATCGTCCGAAGGACCCGGAACCCGTCGCGAAACGTGCGGAGGTTGCTCTCTCCGTGGATACGATTCCGCTCAAAGCTGGGCACCTCGGCGATGGTCAGGCCGGCCTTGGCAATCCGGATGTTGATCAGCGTCTCGACCTCGAAGCCGTTGCAGTCGACGTTCATCACAGGGAGGCAGTAGGCCCAGAAGGCGTTGTAGCCGTAGCAGAGGTCCGTGTAGTTGCAACCGTAGAGGAGGTTCGTGAAGCGGGTGAAGAAGAGGTTCCCGAGATGTCGGGTCCATGTGATGTCGGTGCTGCCCCCTCCCTCCATGAACCGCGATCCCTTGACGAAATCGGCGCCGGCGACGAGAGCCTCCACGTATCGCTCGATCTCGCCGGGGTCCATCGATCCGTCGGCGTCGATCATCACGATGATGTCGCCACTGCAGGACTCGAAGCCAGACGCGAGGGCGTTGCCCTTGCCGCGGCCGCTCTGGCCGACGATTCGGACTGTCGGATAGAGCTCGCGGGCGACCTCAACAGTCCCGTCGGTCGAGTTGCCGTCCACGAGAATGAGCTCGTGGATGCCCTTCGGCAGCTTGCTCATGACATGCGGGAGGTTCGCGGCCTCGTTCAATGTCGGGATGACGACGCTGACGAGCGGAACCTCGGCCAGCCGCCCCCGGCGCCGGTCGTCGAGTTCAACGGGCGGCTCGACTTGATCGGCCGCTCGCCCCTGATCGACAGCACGGTTCCCAGACCGGACGCCGTCTCCCAGGTATGTCTTCAGGAAGGGTGTCGGTCGGATTACCATTGCGGCTCCTTTGGAAGGCACGGGCCCCGGTTGACCCCTGCGGCAACCGGCACGCTCATTTGAGGATCATGCCGAATTCTTGTTTGGGGTGACGATGCCGAATTTTTGGACGTTTCCAACTCCCCCGATAGGGGGCAACGACCTATACTTTTGGCTAGGTTTTCTTGCACGGATTGGTCCACCCATACGGATCGGTTGGCGCGTGGTCGCAACGAGTTGATGAGCGGTGAAAAAAGACGAATTGATGAGCGCTGAAGACACGGGCCACGAAACACGGGGCCACCGGTTGCCCTCTTCGACAACCGTCACGCTCAGTTGGGAATAATGCCGAAGCTTTTCGCCGTTTCCTACCCCCCCCAAGGGGGGGAGCCACCTATACTTCCGGCTAGGTTTTTCTTTGCAAAGTGTTAAAACTATCGATGCCGACGGCTGGCACGTTTCGCGACGAAGTCGGAGGGGCGTTCGCATCATCCCGCCAGGGCCGCGCAGGAACAACTTCTGCGGCTGGATGGCGACGGTTTGCGGACCTGCTCCCGCTGGCGCACGAGCGTCTCGACAGGACCCCCGCCAGATATGCCTGGCCCTCGTCATTTGCGAACCTCCCGATGCGGCTCCCGCCGATCGGCATGGGAGAGTGCCCCGCAGCAAAACGTTGCAAGGAGTCACCATCGACGGTACGCAATGGCAGGGGAGCACCAAACCCATGGGCGTGGCATCACCTCGTTCGCGGCGAGCGGCCATCCCGCAGCCGATTCCGCAGGTCCGTGCCTCGTCGGCGATCGCACTGCTGCTCGTCGTTGTTGGCCTGGCGGCCGGTGCTGCGCCGGCGACCGCGTCGGCGCGGGCAAGCACCTACTACGTCGCCCCCAACGGGAATGACCGGGCCGCGGGCACGTCTGCGTCGCGACCGTGGCGCACCCTCGGGCGCGCCGGAGCCGCCCCGCTCGGGGTCGGCTCCCGCGTGCTCCTTCGACGTGGTGGGCGCTGGCAGGGCGAGCTCCGGATCGCCGCAAGCGGCGCCCCGGGCGGGCCGATCACCGTCGGCGCGTACGGGATCGGTCGCCCTCCGCTCATCGGCGGAGGGCGGTGCGTCGTCGTCGACGGCTCGTACGTGACCATCAGCGGACTCGCGCTCAGCGGTTGTGATCGTGCCGGGGTGACCGTCGCCGGAGACTCCGTGCAGGTCAGGCGAAACGTGATCACCCACAA
>JANMKR010000179.1:0-3538 GCA_031372145.1 Actinomycetota bacterium
CCATATGGGCGAAGGCGAGGACAACGCTCCACAGGCGAAACGTCTGTCTGAACGGTATGCGCCCCTGCGGAGCTTTGCAGCCGCCAGACTGCAAAGCTATTCCTGAGACAGGCCACTAGAGGTCGAGAACCAGGACCGGCGCCGGCTCGACGACCGGCGGTGCCGGCGCCTCGACGGGCGGAGCGGGCGTCGGCATGGTCTCGGCGCCCGGGGCAGGGCCGCGGTTGATGACGACCAACGCGGCGGGAAGCGCCGCGGCGGCGAGGCCCCTCGGCGCGCGGATGAGGATCCTGACGCGGTCACCGGCCATCAGCTTGACGGCCACGCCCTTCAGACCGTGCCGTCCACGAAAGCGCGTGTTGGCATCGAGCTTGATGCTGACGGTCGATGCGCCCGCGAGTGCGCGTCGTGCGGGTTTGGAGAGCCCACGGGCATCGGCGAGGTCGACCGCGACGTTCGATGCGTTCGCTGCGACGACTCCCTGGACGACGTATTCGACCATGCGCGGGCCCTGAGCGCGGTGCTCATTGCCCCGGGCGGAGGCGATGGCAGCAGGCGCCGCCAGCGCGGCTGCCGCGAGTGCGACGGAAACAAGCTTCTTCATTCCCTGACCTCTTTCCATGGGTCGTGCGACAGGTGCCATCCGTGGCGCCCGAACAATTCCGTCACTCTTATCGGCAAATCGCCAAAAACTCTTGAACGGGCACGAACGACGGCGTCAGGAATGGCTAACTGCCCGTGCGGCCCACACCGACGTCAGGGTGAATCGGGCGGGACTGCAGATTCGTGCTGGTCAACGGGTTTCGGCGCGGCATCGCTTGGCGGAAGATCCCCGGTATCCCACAGCCGGAAGCCGCCCTTGAACGCGTTGTCGTTGTCGCCCAGGCGTGCATTCGCGGGGAGCTGTTTGAGCTTGACCGCATTGCCTCCCCCGATGACGAGAACGTCGGGCTCGAGCGCCGCGCTCAACTGCTCCACCGCCTGGGCGACGACCTGGCGCCAACGCTTCTTGCCGAGTCGCTCACGACCCCGCTCGCCGACGTAGTCCTCGAATGTCCGCTTCTTGAACGGCAGATGGCCGAGCTCGAGGGGCTCCACGATGCCATCGACGATCATTGCCGAGCCGAGGCCCGTGCCCAGGCCGAGAAAGAGCATCTTGCCCCCTTCGTAGCTGCCAAGGGCCTGCATCGCAGCGTCGTTGACGACCTTCGTCGGCGCCCCGAACGCAGCTTGGAAGTCGAATCCCACCCACCCCGCACCGAGGTTCACGGGCTCCGCGACGATGCGCCCGGCCCGGACCAGTGCCGGCACCCCCACCGAAACCCGGTCCCACGCCCAGCCCGTCGCGAGATTCGTGACCGCAGCGACCATCTGCACCGGCGTCATCGTGCGTCCAGACACCGCGCGGCGACTCTCGGTCTCGCCGCTGAGCAGCACCTTGACGTGCGATCCGCCGACGTCGACGGCGAGAACCGCCTTGGGTGTGGATTCCACAGCTGACCTCCAGTGACGCGATTGATCGGTGTCGGCTGACAACGTCGCGAGGAGTATGAACCGTTCGCGGTGTCCGGCGGTCCGGCCAGTGTCCTGTCACGGGAGTTCTTTGATGGTTTGGCGAGTGAAAAGCCCGCCGGATTGGGATATTGGACTCGGGGAGTCCGATATCCCTACGCCGGGGACCGGTGGTCACACCGGTCCACCTGTCGAGGACGCAGCCTGTGGCCATATCGTTGGATATGGGTGCAGGCGAGGATAAAGCCCCCGAGGCGATTGCTCCATCTCCAGCCGATCGAATCCGGCGGAGCTTTGCAGCCGCCAAACCGCAAAGAGACTTTCATGACAGGGCACTCGCTTCACCGGAACGGCTCCTTCGGCTAGGGTCCGCAGCATGAAACTACCATTGAAGTTTGCCCTGCCTCTGGCCGCCCTCGGAGCCGTCGCCGCCCTCGCGGCCGGCTGCGGTGGGTCGAGCTCAGACGCCTCCTCAACCCCCAGCACCGCTCCCGCCACGACGGCCCCGGCGACCACGGCCCCGGCCACCACGGCCGCGGCTTCGGCCGCCATCGCCGTCAGCGCGAGCCCGACAGCACTGGCCTTCGATCAGAAGGAACTCACCGCCACCGCCGGCGATGTCACGTTCGACTTCGCGAACCCGGCCACGTTCCCGCACAACCTCTCCATCAAGACAGCCGACGGCACCGAGGTCGGCGCCACGGACACCGTCACCGGCAAGGACGCCCCGCCCTTGAAGCTGACCCTCAAGGCCGGCACCTATACGTTCTACTGCTCGGTTCCCGGGCACGAGTCCGCCGGGATGACGGGCACGCTCACCGTCACGTAGCCCGCTCGCGCCGCAACGATTGACCTTCCGAGGGTCGCGCCGACGCCGGCGCGGCCCTCGGCGGCGGGGCAGCACCGCTAGGCGGGAACGAGCGGCTCGCGTGGTAGCGCGACGTCGATCGGTGGCACCACGTCGACGGCCGGCGGGCCTAAGTGGTCTTCCTCGGAAGTACGGGCACGTTTCCCGCGCGAAAACCGAGCCAGGCGAGGACGCAGTGTCCCGCCGCTATCGGTTGCCATAACGGTGGGACCGAGGACAACGCCTGGCGACGGTTTGCAGCCGGGAAACGTGTTCGTATTTGCGAGGAGGACCACTGAGTGAATCAAGTCGCGGCCGCGGGTCTCGGGCAATCCGCGCAGCAGCAGGAGGGACACCAGCAACGACCCGCCCAAGATCACCATGGCGAGCGAAATGCTGATGAGCCCGGACACCGCGCCGAGCAGCGCGAGCCCGAGTGATCCCGCGGCAACCTGACACGCGATGACGACCGAGCTGAGCGTCGCCCGGAGTTCGGTCGGGAAGAGCTCGGCCACGTAGGCCAGCGTCACCGTCACGAAGCACGCCCCGGCGGCCGCATCCAGGAAGAAGCCTGGAACGAAGAGTCCCTGCCGGCCGGTGAAGATCAAGATGGTTCCGGCGGCGGCGAGCACGTTTGCGAGCACCACCATCGACTTGCGGCCGACCCGGTCGCTCACGACACCTCCCAGAAGGAAGCCGGCGATGCCGAACACGCCGGCGGTGATCACGATCACGGTGAACCGCCCGCTCCAGCCATAGGTGTTCTGCGCGAGATCCGACGCGTAGAAGAACCCGGAGGTCTGAACCAAGCCGAACGCACTCACCAGCGCCACGGCCTTGACCAACGTTCGGCGGTGAATCGCTCCGACGCATGGCCAAAACGACGACTGCAGGCGGTGCTCGTCACGTGCGGCCACAAACGCCCGGGTCTCGCGCAGGTTGCGCCGCAGGTACACGACGATCGCCAGCGGGATGAGCGCGAACAGGTAGAACAGTCTCCAGCCGAGCGCCGTGAACGGAATCAGGAGCATGAGCAGGCCCACCGCGCCGAAACCCGCCCCAGCCGCCACCCCCATGACGGAGAGCCCGGCACCGCGCCGGTGTGGACGGAACTCCTCGGCGATGACGAGACTCGCGAGCGTGGACTCGGTCGCGAGGAACACCCGCGCCACCATCTGG
>JANMKR010000227.1:0-3507 GCA_031372145.1 Actinomycetota bacterium
AAGAACTCCCGTGACAGGGCACCGGCACTTGCCGGACCGGCGTCAGCCCATTACGGTAACCTAGATATCCGTTAGAAACCAGACGCGAGCACCCCAGGAGGAGCTGTGTCGACCACCACACCCCCAGAACTCGAAGAGATCGGACCGTACAAGTACGGTTGGAGTGACCCGACCCATTACACGTTCGAGCCCAAGAAGGGTGTCAGCCCCGACGTCGTGCGCGAGATCAGCGCGCTCAAGGGTGAGCCGGAGTGGATGACGAAGTTCCGCCTGCGTTCGCTCGAGATCTTCGACCGCAAGCCCATGCCCAACTGGGGTGGCGAACTCGGCGATATCGACTTCCAGGACATCTACTACTACATCCGCGCAAGCGAGAAGCAGGGCCGGACGTGGGACGAGGTGCCGGACGACATCAAGAACACGTTCGACCGTCTGGGCATCCCCGAGGCCGAGCGCAAGTTCCTGGCCGGCGTGTCCGCCCAGTACGAGAGCGAGGTCGTCTACCACTCGATCCGCGAAGACCTCGAAGCCCAGGGCGTCATCTTCTGCGACACGGACACGGCGCTGCGTGATCACGCGGATCTGTTCAAGGAACACTGGGCGACGGTCATCCCGCCGGGCGACAACAAATTCTCGGCATTGAACTCCGCCGTGTGGTCCGGAGGGTCGTTCATCTGGGTGCCGCCGGGCGTGCGCGTCGAGATCCCGCTGCAGGCCTACTTCCGGATCAATCAGGAGAACATGGGCCAGTTCGAGCGGACGCTCATCATCTGCGAGGAAGACTCCTTCGTGCACTACGTCGAAGGCTGCACCGCGCCGGTGTACTCCAGCGACTCGCTGCACTCGGCCGTCGTCGAGATCATCGTCAAGAAGGGCGCGCGCTGCCGCTACACCACGATCCAAAACTGGTCGACCAAGGTCTACAACCTGGTCACCAAGCGCGCGGTCTGCCACGAGAACGCGACCATGGAGTGGGTGGACGGCAACCTGGGCTCGCGCCTGACCATGAAGTACCCGGCCGTCTGGATGGTCGGTAAGGGCGCCCGCGGTGAGGTGCTGTCGATTGCGTTCGCGAGCGAGGGCATGCACCAGGACGCCGGCGCCAAGATGGTCCACGTCGCGTCCGACACCTCGTCCACGATCGTGTCCAAGTCCGTCAGCAAGGGCGGCGGCCGTACGAGCTACCGCGGCTTGGTCCGCGTCGAACCGGGCGCCAAGCGCGTCAAGGCGTCGGTCGTGTGTGACGCGCTGCTTCTGGACGAGGACAGCCGGTCCGACACCTACCCGTACATGGACATCCAGGAGGAGGACACCTCCATCGGTCACGAGGCCACGGTGTCCAAGGTCGCCGACGACCAGATCTTCTATCTGATGAGCCGCGGGCTCTCGGAGGACGCTGCCATGGCGATGATCGTGCGCGGGTTCATCGAGCCGATCGCCAAGGAACTGCCCATGGAGTACGCCGTCGAGCTCAACCGACTCATCGAGTTGCAGATGGAGGGCTCGATTGGGTAGCCCACCCGCATGGGCTGATGAGGCTCGCGCCACCGCAGAGAAGACGTTCGCCTCGCTCCCGGCCCTGACCGGGATCGAGGAGGAATGGCGCTTCACACCACCGACCGACCTGGCGCTGGAGGGCCCCGAGCCCGCAGCGCTCGTCAGCACCGGCACGGCCTCCGCCCCGCACACGGGTGCGCGCACCGCACGCCTGACGTTCGTCGATGGCGCCATCACCGTGACACCCGAAGCAACCGCTGACGGCGTGATCGTCGCCGACTTGGCCGACGCGTTGTCATCGCACGAAAGCCTTGTTCGCGAGCGGCTCTACGCGCTGGTCGGCTTCACCGACAAGCCAGGCGCACTCAACGCCGCGGGCTGGGACTCGGGCACGTTCGTCTACGTCCCCGCAGGAGTCCACGTGACGCTGCCGGTCGAGGCGCTTTCGACCGTGACCGGCGCGGGCGGCCGGGTATTCGGTCGCACACTCATCGTGGTCGAACGCGGCGCCAAGGCGACGGTCATCGACCGCTACGCCTCACCGGATCTCGCCGGCCCGGTCAACGTCTCGACGGTCGTCGAGATGTTCGTCGCCGAGGACGCCGAGCTGGAGCACGTCTCGATCATCGATTGGGGCAAGGGCGTGCGCCACCACGCGATCGTTCAGGCAAGCGTGGGCAAGGACGCGAAGGTGCGATCCGTCGTCGTCACGCTCGGTGGTGACGTCGTCCGTGTCGAGCCGACGCTCAAGTGCGTCGGCCAAGGCGCCGATGCCCGCGCGCTCGGCCTCTTCTTCGCATCCGACGATCAGCACTTCGAGCACAGGGTGATCTCGCGCCACGAGGCGCCCAACACCTACTCCAACCTGCTCTACAAGGGTGCGATCAAAGACACCGCGCACACGATCTTCTTCGGCAACCTGGTCGTGCCACCCGGCGCGCCCGGTACCGATGCGTACCAGACCAACCGCAACCTCGTGCTCAACGAGGGAGCGCGCGCCGACACCATCCCGTTCCTCGAGATCGAGACCGCCGAGGTCAAGTGCTCGCACGCCGGCGCGGTCAGCCGCGTCGACGACGAGCACCTGTTCTACCTGGAGTCCCGGGGTGTCCCGCGCAACGCCGCCAAACAGCTCATCGTCGAGGGCTTCTGCCAAGAGGTCCTGGACGAGGTCGAACTGGACGAGATCCGCGACGAGCTCAACGCCGCGATCGAGCGCAAGGTTCGGGGTCGATAGATGCCGAGCGTCGACGTCGCGTCAGTCGAGGAGGTCGAGCCAGGCACATCAGTTCGCGTCGACATCGACGGGAAGCCGATCTGCCTGGTCAACCTCGAGGGTGCGTTCTACGCGATCCACGACACCTGCACACACGCCCTTCAAAGCCTCGCCGGCGGATACATCGAGGACGGAAAGATCGAGTGCCCGCATCACGGTGCGTTCTTCCGGATCGCAACGGGCGAGGCGGCGACCCCGCCGGCGACGCTCCCCCTCCCCACATTCCAGGTCGAAGTCCGCGACGGTCGCGTCTTCGTCGACCCCACCCCTTCGCACCCCCATCCCCTGCTCGATCGAAAGGAATACAGGTGCTCCGTTCCAAAGGGCTCGTCGTGATCCGGCGGCTGCAAATCTCCGCCAGATTCAAACGTCGCCCTGACATGGGACCGCTCTGGGGCTTGTCCTCGGTCGGGCCCATATCTTCAGATATGAACCCTCCCTGCGTCCGCGTCTGGCGGGATTTTCACTCGCCGGATCATCAACATCCCCTCTGGAACGGAGCACTTGCGCGTGCCTGACCCCATCCTCAAGATCGAAGGCCTGAAGGTCAATGTCGACGACACGGAGATCCTCCGCGGCGTCGACCTGGAGGTCCCGCAGGGCGAGGTCCATGCCCTGATGGGTCCCAACGGCTCGGGCAAGAGCACCCTGGCCTACGCCCTGGCCGGCCACCCGCGCTACACCATCACCGAAGGGCGGGTCATCTTTGACGGCGAGGTCGTCGCCAGTGCCGA
>JANMKR010000039.1:0-6652 GCA_031372145.1 Actinomycetota bacterium
GCGGGCTCATCACCGCACTCGCCGCATACGACGCATACACGCCGACGCACGATGGATCGCGAACCGACCTGGCAGCGGCGATCACGTCGCTCGGCCGGGGGTTGTAGCACCGCGGCCAGGTGACGATCCACTCGGACTTCCCCAAGTCCGACCGGCTCGAGCAGGCGCTCGGCGTCCTCGGCCGGCGGCAGGAGTTGCTCCTGATCGAACTCCGTGACCCACGCGAGCGTGAGCTTCCCCAGGTCGGCCCGCTCAGCCTGCGTGATGTCGAGACCGGCCGCACCGTGTTGGTCGACACGGCCGACCCGCGGTTCCAGGAGCGGTTCCGCGCGGTGTCGACCGAGGCCGACCGTCGCCGCGAGGCGATGTTTCGCCGGGTGGGTGGGCGTCACCTGATTGCGAGCACCGACACCGACTGGGTGCTGCCACTGGCGCGTGCGCTGATGCGCCCCGTCCCGGTGCGGAGAGCCGCGGGATGAGCTTCGGTTGGCCATACGTGCTGCTGGCATTGCTCGCGCTGCCAGCTGGTGCGCTCGCATACGTCGCCTACCGTCGCAAGATCGCGCGGCACGCCGTGCCGTTCCCCGACATCGACCTGCTGGTGGTGGCCTCGCAACGCGGGCGGCTTCGCCGGTATGTCCCGATCGGACTCGCCACGCTGGCGCTGACCGGGTTCCTCTTTGCGCTGGCGCGCCCGGAGGTCTCCCGATCGGTGCCCAAGGAGCAGGCCACGATCATGCTGGCGATCGACACGTCGGGATCCATGTCCGCCGATGACGTGACGCCATACCGCCTGCGCGCGGCCCAGGATGCCGCCCTCAAATTCGCCGAACGGGTCCCGCGCCAGTACAAGATCGGACTCGTCAGCTTCGCCGGGAGTGCCGCGACGCTCGTGACGCCGACGACCGATCGTGCCGCATTCAACGCCGCGGTCGAGACGCTGCGCGCAGACGGGGCGACGGCCATCGGCGAGGCGATCTTTGCGTCGCTGGACGCGATGCGCACCACCCAGCCGGGCGCCGTCAAGCTCAAGTCGGCCCGCATCCTGCTGCTGTCGGACGGCGAGAACACCGTCGGCCGAACGCCTGAACTCGCAGCCCAAGCGGCCCGCGATGCCGATGTCCCGATTGCGACGGTCGCATTGGGAACGCCGGACGGGATCCTTCCGAATGGGCGACCGGTTCCACCGAATCCGGGGGCGCTCAAGGCGTTGGCCGAGTCGACCGGCGCGGCGTCGTATGAGAGCCGCGATGCCGGTTCGCTGTCGACCGTGTACGAGAAGTTGGGCAGCGTCATCGGGACGCAGAAGGTGCTGGACGAGGTCACCGCGTGGCCAGCCGGCATCGCGGCGCTGCTGCTCGCGTTGGCCGGCTTCGCCGCCTGGCGCTTCGGATCGAGGCTGCCGTGATCTGGCGCAGTCCGCAGTGGCTGTGGGCCCTCCTTGTGCTGCCGTTGCTCGTGGCGGCGATGGTTGCGTGGGCCCGGGATCGCAAACGCGCGAAGGCCAGCTACGCCGATCAACGACTGATCGACCTGACCCCGCCGCGACGTGTGCGCATCTTGCGGGTCGTTGCGGCCGCGCTTGCGGTGCTCGCGACCGGGCTGGGCGTCGTCGCGATGGCACGTCCTGCCCGCAGCGCGGACGGCACGCAGGCGCGCAGCACGATCATGCTGGCCATCGACACGTCCAAGTCGATGACGCGGACGGACATCGCTCCCAGCCGGCTCGCGGCCGGCGTCGACGCGGCACGAAGATTCCTCAAGGTCGTACCGAAGGATGCGGCCGTCGGCTTCGTGACGTTCGCCAACAATGCGGTCGTTCGGGTCTCGCCTGTGACCGACCGCGAACAGGTCAGCCGTGCGCTCGACAACCTGCCGATCTCCGAAGGCACCGCCATCGGTGACGCGGTGCAGGCATCGCTGTCGGCAATCCAGGGCTCCGGGGCCCTGACCCAGGTGCCTGACAGCGCCGACACCTCACCGGCGCGCATCCTGCTGTTGACGGACGGGGCGAACTCGGCCGGCTCACCACCGCTCGAGGCGGCGGCGCACGCGGCAGAACTCAGGGTGCCGATCTACACGGTGCTCCTCGGCAACGACCCCGGCCGTCCGAACGAGTTGACTCCCGCCGAGACGCTCTCGGCCCTTGCAACGCAGACGAGCGGGGTCTACACCCAGTCAACCTCCACCCAGGATCTGCGCCGGGTGTTCGAGGACATCGGTGTCTCGCTGGCGTCGGTGCAGCGGTTCGACGAGCTGACCGTATGGGTCGTGCTCGCCGCGATCATCGCCCTCCTGCTCGCGGCGGGTGCGCTGGCGGCATCGGAGTTCCGCCCACGTCCGGTCGCGTCGCGCCTGGCCTGATCGGGAAGTGGGACTCGTGAGGGTCGCGACTCCTCTACGCTGAGGCCCCGCGTCCGTCCGACAGCGGGGGTGAGGGGTGGCTGTGGGCAGTGACGTCTATTGGCAGGAGCATCGCGCCGAGTCGTTTGGGGTGCTCGACGGTGACACGGCGGTGGACGTCGCGATCATCGGGGCCGGGATCGGCGGACTCGCGACCGCGTGGCATCTGGCGGAGCGCGGCATCCGATCGTTGATCGTCGATGCCCGAGGCGTTGCGTCGGGCGCGAGCGGGCGCAACGGCGGGTTCCTGATCGCCGGCCCGGCGCCCATGTACAACGACGCGCGCCGGCTGTTCGGTCTGGAGTTGGCGCACCGGATCCAAACCGCGACGCTGGCCGCGCAGCAGGAGGTCTACGGCGTGGCCCACGACATCGGCGCAGCCGGCTGCTTTCGCCGGGTCGGGATGTTGCGGCTTGCGGTCGACGCAGGCGAGGCCGAGCACGTCCGCGATCATGTGCGCGCGCTGGCCGCTGACGGCTTTGCCGGCCGACTGGTGGAGCAGGACGACCTGCCGGAGCCCCTGCGTCGCCCCGGACGCATCGGGCTCATGACCGATCACGATGCGTCGGTCCATCCGGTGCGCTGGCTCACCGCGTTGGCCGGGGCGCTCGTTCGCCGGGGTGTGACGATTGCCGCGGGCGTGCGGGTCGTCCGGCCAATTGGCACTCGCACCGACGGCCAATTGGCCATCGTCGAGACGACCCATGGAGCGGTGCGTGCCGACGCGGTCGTCGTCGCGGCCGACGGCGGGGTGGGCGCGCTGATCCCGTACTTCGGTGATCGGGTGCGTGCGCGGCGGCTGCACATGGTCGCGACCGCGCCGCTCGGGCGGGCGCATGTCGCTCACCCGGTCTACGTGCGGTACGGCTACGAGTATCACCAGCAGCTTCCGGACGGCCGGGTCGTGCTGGGTGGGTTCTCGGACCTGGACGGGCTCGCGTCGTACACCGACCGGGAGCAGGCCAACCCGCTGGTGCACGCCCGCCTGGCCGGCTACCTGCGCGACGACCTCGGTGTCGACGCGCCGATCACCCATCGCTGGGTCGGGATCGTCGGCTACACGGAGGATCAGCGGCCGTACGTCGGTGTCGTGCCCGGCACGCCTGGGCACTATGCGATGGGTGGCTACTGTGGCACGGGCAACCTGACCGCCTGGGTGGGCGGCAGGATCGTTGCAGACCTCATCGCAACCGGGGTCAGTCCGGACGCGGACATGTTCGATGCGTCACGGGATGTGCACCGGCACGGTCCGGTGGACGCTGACGATGACGGCTGAGGCGATGACGAACAGGCCGCCGACGATCTGCAGTGGCGCCAGATGTTCGCCGAGGATCGCCACCGCCAGGATCGTTGCGACGACCGGTTCGAACGTGGCGAGGATCGTCGCGGTCGACGGGCCGACGCGTGCCGTGCCCGCCGCCAACGCCGTGACCGCGATCACGGTCGAGAAGAGCGCCAGGGCACCGATCAGCAGCCAGCCCGTTCCGGTCGTATGGATCGGCAGGTGGCCGCTGACCCCGGCAGCGGTCAGAAACGACAGGGCACAGCCGGTGCAGACGCTCGCCGACAATGCGACGGGGTTGACGCGGCTCACGACGGCATGCGACAGCAACATGTAGGCCGTAAATGCAACGGCACAGCCGAACGCGAACGCCATGCCCAGTCCGTCGACCTTGCCCAGCCCGCCGCCGGTCGCGACGAGTGCGGTTCCGCAGACCGCGACGACGACCGCTGCGACCTGGGCGCGTGACAGCTGTTCCCGACCGAACGCGACCGCCGCGATGGCGACCAACACTGGTGCGATGTACACGAGCAGGACCGCAAGCCCGGCGTCCAGTCGCGTCAACGCCAGGAAGAACAAACCGGTTTGCGCCGAGTACGCGACGACTCCCAGCGCGATGCCCGCGGCCGCGCCGCGCCGCGATGGTCGACTCCCGCGACCCAGTGCGGCGACCAGCATCCACAGAACGATTGCGGCGATCGAGAACCGCGCCGCAAGCAGCCCGGTGACGGTCAGGCCCTCGTCATAGGCCAGCTTGCCGAAGATGCCCGTCGCGCCGTAGCTCCCTGCGGACAACACACACAGGATCGTGCCGACCGTCCGTTGGCTCACCGCTCGCGTCGATCGTCAAGGCCCATGTCGTTGACGCTACCAACGAGACGAGCACACCTCCTTGCGGCGAGGACCGTGCGGGCGGAAGATGTCTGGGCGATGCATCCAGTCAGGGTCATGTTGGTCGTGTTGTGAGCGCCGGTTCCTCGCGCCGGGCGCCACTGCCGCTCGGTGCCCGCGCCGGTGTCGATCCCAAGCTGGTGGCGGCAATCGACCGCCTCGGCCAGGCCTTGCGTGTGCAGATGGGGCAGGTCGCCCGCGCCAACGGTTTGACGTCGACGCAGCTGCAATTGCTGGTGCGTCTGCGCACCGATCCGCCGGAGCGCAGCCGCATCAGTGCTCTGGCGGCCGAGCTGGACGTGACGCTCGCGACCGTTTCGGACTCGATCACGACGCTCGAGCGCAAGGGTCTGGTCGACCGCGTTCCCGAGCCCAGTGACGGGCGGGGTGTCCGCATCGTCCTGACCCGACCGGGACGGACGGTTGCCGACGCGGCCGACGCCTGGCAGGTCAGGGCTCAGCAGCTGCTCGTGTCGGTGTCGGAGCGTGACAAGCAGCGGGCCCTCGGGTTTCTGACCGGGTTGATCGCGGAGCTCCATCGCGAAGGACTCGTCAGCGTCGCGAGAATGTGCGTGACGTGTCGGTTCTTCCGCGAGGCGGCCGGTGGACCGGACCTGCATCGCTGCGCGCTGCTTGCCATCACGCTCGGGCCCAGCGATCTGCGCGTCGACTGCCCCGAGCACGAGGGCCGCGCCGCCTGACCGGCACACGGGTTTCGGGTCCCGCTCCAAAAGGGCAAAAATTCCCTTGGGAAAGGTATCTTTGACGTTCACGTTCGTGAGTCTGACGATGCGAAAGGAACGTCGATGGCCGTCCCCAACGACCCCAACCCCAAGCTCGCGGAGTACGCGCATCCCGAACGCCTGGTGACCACCGAGTGGTTGGCCGCGCACCTTGACGATCCCGACGTGGTGGTGGCGGAGTCGGACGAGGACGTGCTGCTCTACGACACCGGACACATCCCGGGCTCGGTCAAGATCGATTGGCACGCGGATCTCAACGACCAGGTCGCCCGCGACTACGTCGACGCCGAGGGTTTCGCGGCGCTGATGTCCGCCAAGGGCATCACCCGGGACACGACGATCGTGTTCTACGGCGACAACTTCAACTGGTGGGCCGCCTACGCGCTGTGGGTCTGCAGCCTGTTCGGCCACGCTGACGTCCGCCTGCTGGACGGTGGCCGGCAGAAGTGGGGCGACGAGGGCCGCCCGATGACCACCGACGTCCCGTCGCGCACCGCCACCGAGTACCCGGTCATGCCCCGTGACGACGCCACGATACGGGCGTTCAAGGAGGACGTCCTCGCGCACCTGGGCAACGGTCCGCTCGTGGATGTGCGCTCGCCAGGCGAGTACAACGGTGAGGTCACGCACATGGCCGACTACCCGCAGGAGGGCGTCCTGCGTGCCGGCCACATCCCGACCGCGGCCAGCGTGCCGTGGAAGCGTGCCGCCAATGACGACGGCAGCTTCAAATCGGCCGGGGACCTGCGCGGGATCTACGAGGGCGAGATCGGCCTCAAGCACGACGACGACGTGGTCGCGTATTGCCGCATCGGGGAGCGTTCGAGCCACACATGGTTCGTTTTGACCCACCTGTTGGGCTTTGAGAAGGTCCGCAACTACGACGGCTCGTGGTGTGAGTGGGGCAACTCGGTGCGGGTGCCGATCGAAAAGCCCGGCTACCCCATCCGTCCGTGAGGCCCCAGCTTCAGGAGATCGTCGACGACTTCGCGGAGTCGCCCAAGAGCCTTCGCCTGGCGATCCTGCTCGACTTCGCGAACAACCTGCCGCCGGTTCCGGACGGCATCGATCGGGATGCCCTGGAGCAGGTCCACGAGTGCCAGACGCCGTTCTTCGTCGCCGCAGAACTGGCGGACGGGCGGGTGGCCCTGCACTTCGACGCCCCGCCGGAAGCCCCGACGACCCGTGGCTACGCGGGTGTCTTGGCCGCAGGCCTGTCCGGCGCAACCGTGGACGAGGTCCTCGACACCCCTGCGGACTTCTTCGTGGGGATGGGCCTGAGCGAATTGATCAGCCCGCTGCGCCTGCGCGGGATGGGCGCGATCCTGGCCCG
>JANMKR010000068.1:0-18071 GCA_031372145.1 Actinomycetota bacterium
GCTGCGGCCGAACCCGCTGGGCCAGCCGGCGCGGGATCAACCAGCGCCCCTGCGCGAACCATCGACGCATCGTCCGCAGCGAGGGAACAATCGCCGGCCCGTCGCGGTAGCTGCTGCGAAGCTCGTCGATCACCATCGCAGGGGGTTCGCCCGCTGCAAACCGTCGTTCCGCCTCGTGGCGGAGGTTCGGCCAGCTGTGCGATCCGGGTTTGTCGCGCGCGTCGACGGCGAGCCGGAGTCGCTCGATGTGCGCCGTCAGCGCCGCCCGGCGCCGAAACCCGAGCGCGCCCGCCGCCGCCCAGATCCCCGCGAGGCGCTGAACGAACTCGCCCCCGCCCTCTCGCAACCTGAACTCAGCACTGCCATGGGACGCGCACAACCAGAGGTGGACACCGTGTGTCAGGAAATGGATTCCACTCGGGCCACGTCCCCGGTGTCGACAGATCGCACACGGTGGCCCCGGTATGTCCATCGAAAACGCAGGACGCTCCGTCCCCGCCTGCCCAACCGGCCCGGCCACCCCAGCCTGCCCGACCGGCGGCACCCCACCGGCGCCACGGGCATGCGCGGCCGCGCCACCCCGATGGCCCCGCTTTCGCCCCCGTGCCCCTGGTCGCTTGCCCATGACCAAACCCTCGCGCACCGACCTGTGACAGCGCTACACCGAAGTGTGTCAATCGCGTCACAGGGTTCACTCGGTGGATGTAACACTTGGCCGCAGCGGTGGGGCCAAATGGCCGTATCCAGCCGCCGCATTCGCGAGCTGCAAGACCGTTGTGGGCGTGGGTTGGCGTGACGGATCGCGGTGGCCAGAGGACGCAATTCGCTCGGCGAGTCGCGAGCGTTCCATTGACGTGTCCAGGTTCGGGACGTCAGTTTGCCCATCAAGTGGTGCAGACGAGCGTGTCGCGCGCTCCGGGTGGCCGACGCGAGGCGGCCACCCGGGTTTCGCGAGTTCTAGGCTGCTTGGGTGAGCTGAACGAGCGTACTGGCGGCCCACTGGACGCCTGCGACGAGTTCCTCGGGGCGCTCGGCCGGAAGGTCGTGTCCCGCGCCGTCGACCTGTTGGAATCGCGCGCCCGGCAGCGAGTGCGCCAGCTCGAGTTGCGCGTTCAACGGATAGGCCCGGTCGGCCGCACCCGCCAGAACCAACACGGGCGGCTCGATCTGCACAAGTGCGCCGCGCAGGTCGGGACGTGTTCCCATCGCCTCGGCCGCGAGGGCCACACCCTCGGCGCCGCCGCGCTCGCGCAACATCCGCGCCATCCGCGCCCAACGCTCCTGTCCCTCGATGTCCTCGGCCCGCGCACCGGCGCCGCTGACGATCAACGCGTTGACAAGCCCGGGGTGACCGAGCGCCAGCGTGAGTCCCGCGGCAGCGCCCAGTCCGACGCCCACCACGATGGCGTCGCCGCCTTCGGCTGCGATCAACCGGGACACGTCCGACGCGAAGTCGTCGATGCTCCATGGCCCGGCGGGCGTGGGCGAGTTGCCGTGGCCCCGAAGGTCGGGAGCGACGACGCGAAAGCGCTTGGTGAGTGGCTTGAGGGCCCGCAGCATCACGTCACCCGAGCGACCCAGGTCGTGCAGTGCGACGACCATCGGGCCGCGACCACGCTCGGTGTGGGAAAGTGAGATTGCAGGGGGCAGGGAAGGCATTGATACTCCTGTTGCAAACCGGTGTGAAAGAGATTTACTGGTGACAACAATACGCCGTCGACCGGGGGGTGGTCAAACCCGATGAGTGCATTCGTGTGGATCGGGGGGCGTCCGTCACTGGACCTGTGCAACACCGTCGCGGGTGATGCGGAGCTACTCGGTCAACCCGACGACGTCATTGCCTGGTTGGTTGAGGCCGGGCTCGGGACCCCCGAACGCCCGCCCGTCGCCCGTGATCTGGAACGCGTCAGGCACCTTCGTACCGACCTGCGCACTGCGTTCCTGACGCGCGATGCCGAGGCGATCGCAGACGTGGTCGCGGAATGGCTTCGCGAGACCCCAGGGCGCCTGGCGGTTGATCGTGCGAGCTTGCGGCCAAGCTTCTGCCCGGAGGTCTCGACGTGTCGCTGCCTGCTGGTGCCTGCGCTCCTCGACGCGCTCGACCTGGCCCGGGACGGCATCGAGCGTGTCCGGGAATGCGCCGCACCCGACTGCACGTACATCTACGCCGACACGAGCCGCAACGGCAGCCGTCGCTGGTGTGCAATGGAACGCTGCGGATCGCGCGCGAAGTCCCACGCCTACTACACCCGCCACCGCACGCCGCCACCGTCGTAGTCAGGCGTGGCGGCCGAACACGGCCAGCAGGCTCGCTGCGCCGATGTACAGGCTTCCGAACGTGCGCCCGATCCACTCGCTCTTGCGCGGGGAGTGCAGGAGTCGCAAGACGCGTGACGCGAAGTACGCGTAGCCGTTCATCACAACCACATCGGTGAACAAGAGCGTCGCCCCGCACAGGGCGTACTGGGGCAATTGCGCGCGGTCGGGATCGATGAACTGCGGGAGGACCGCCAGCATAAACACGATGCCCTTGGGATTGGACGCGTTGACCAGAAAGCCCTGCAGGATCAGGCTCCGCGCGCTGCCGTCGCCGCGTCCACCGGCTCCGGTGATCTGATCCGCGGTGCCGTGGGAACGGATTTGGCGGATGCCCAGGTAGACCAGATACGCAACACCCAGCCATTTCAGCACGGCGAACGCCGCCGCCGACGCCACGACCAACGCACCCAAACCGCTCGCGACGGCCACCAGGACGAACAGCAGGCCCAGCTCGAGGCCGACCAGGTTGAACACGGTCTGGCGCATGCCGAACCGCACCGCGCTCGCCATCGTCGACACCGCGCCGGGGCCGGGCGAGATGCTGATGAGCCACGCTGCGACGAAGAACGCGAGCCAGGTGTGGAGCGTCATGCCGGGATCATACGAGCGACGATCGCAGCGAACTCGACCGGGCGCTCCAACGCGGACAGGTGCCCGGCGCCGGGAACGATCTCGAGCGCCGCACCCGGAATCGCAGCGGCGAGCGCCGCGACCGCTGCGTGTGGGGTGACGACATCATCCTGGCCGCCGATCACCACGGTTTGTGCGCCGATCCCCGCCAGATCGCCGGTTCGGTCCGGGCGGTCGCGCAGCGCCTCGAGCGCGGCGCACGCGGCCTCGGCGTCCTGGTTCCCGGCGATGGCGTGTGCTCGTTCCCACACCTCGGTCGTGGCAGCAGGTGACAACAGTCGCGGCAGCAGGTCGGCAAGGTAGGTGTCGAGCCCGTCGATGCGAACGGTGTCGATCGCCTGCTCGCGCGCCCGCCGGGCATGGGCGTCATCGGCGTCGGCGCGTGCATTGGCGAGAACGAGTGCTGCCACGGCCGCGGGATGTTCGACAGCGAGGGCAAGGGCCACGTAGCCGCCCAGCGAGAGCCCGACGACGATCGCCGGCCCGGCGTCCTCGGCCCTGATCAACGCCGCGACAGACGCTGCGAACCCGGCGATCGTCGGGAACGCTTCGTGCACGCTGCCGCCAAAACCGGGGAACTCCGGCGTCAGCAGCGTCACGTCTGCCCCCAGTTCGCGCCACATCGGACCCCAAAAGCTTGCGTCCATCGGAAACGGGTGCAGCAACACCAGGAGTGGTCGTTTGCCCGCCACGTGGCAAGCTTACGCGCGATGGCAACGACCGCCCCTCCCATGCGAGAGCACGTCCGTGACGCCGTGGGATTCGGTGGGCTCGTGCCCACGGACGCCGTTGCCCGCGGCGGCGACACCCTCGTCGCTGCGCTTGGGGTCGAACACCACGCCCAAGGACTCGTCGTGCCGCTGGTCGTCTTGAGCGCCGCGCCCGGCTTGGTTGAGTGGAATCCGGCCATGGGGCTTGTGATCCGCGATGACCGCGGCGACCAGTACGACGCGCAGGTCCTGACGTCGGTGTCGAGCCTCGGTCAGTTGTGCGCGACGTTGTGGATCGAGCCCGCGCTGCCGCCAGAGACCCGCAGCCTTGAGCTGGTCGTCGATGGCGTGGTGCGGATCAACCCCACGCGCGGAGGCGGACGGGGCGTCGCCCGCCCGCTCGCGGGTGGCCCATGGAGCCTGATCGTCGATCTGCTGCCGCAGCGCACCGTGGCGGAGGTCCCTCCTCAACCTGCGCCAGGTCCGCTCCCTGCGCAGGTGGGCTCAGTCCCGATCCGCGCACACGGTGTGTTCGTCGAGGTGGTCCCGGTCGGCCAAGCCCGTCTCGGCGATGGGATCGCGGTGTGTGTCCATGGGCTCGAGCGCTACTGGGATCGCGCCGTGGCCACCCTCGTGGCGCTGGGGACCGCCGGCGACGAGGCCAACGCCCCGGCCATTGGCCGGGCTCGGATCGAGGTGTGGGACGACCGTGGCCACCGGTACCGCGTGACCCCGGTGCAGGGCGCGGCGCGCGGGGTCTGGAGCGAGGTTGCAGCCGAGATCGTCCCCGCCATCCCACCCGATGCCGGTGTGCTCGCCGTGCGGGTGTCCGACCTTCCGTTGGGCGCGGACTCGGGGCGGCGAAACGATGTTCCCGGGACGTTCACGTTCGGCATCAGGCTCGCTTCCGAGTGAGCGAGCTGTGGCCGCCGGGCGCGGCGTGGGTGATCCTTCCCACCTACCTGGAAGCCGAGAACATCACCGCGATCCTGGAAGCCCTACTCGTCGTGTTCGACGACGCGGCGCTCGACGGCAGGGTGCTCGTTGTGGACGACGGATCGCCGGACGGCACCGCCGAGCTGGCCGATCACGTGGCGGCGCGGGACCCACGTGTGTCGGTGTTACGACGCACCACCAAGGACGGCATTGGTCCGGCGTACCGCGCCGGATTTCGCCACGCGCTCGATGCCGGCGCCGAGCTCGTACTCGAAATGGACGCGGACTTCTCGCACAACCCCCGGGACGTTCCCCGCCTGATCGACGCCGCGCGCAATGCGGATCTGGTGTTGGGATCGCGCTACACGCGGGGTGGGGGTGTCGCGCGCTGGGGCGTGCTGCGCCGCGCGATCAGCCGCAGCGGCTGCTGGTACGCGCGACGGGTCCTGGGCGTGGCGGTGCGCGACCTGACAGGAGGCTTCAAGTGCTTCCGGCGCGTCGTACTCGAGACGCTCCCGCTCGACCAGGTCACCGCAGCGGGCTATGTCTTCCAAATCGAGGTCACCTTCCGGGCGCTGGTCGCCGGGTTCCGTGTCGCGGAGGTGCCGATCACGTTCACCGACCGCGTGCTGGGCGAGTCGAAGATGAAGGGCTCGATCGTCGTCGAGGCCGCCACACGGGTCCCGCGACTGCGGCGTTTGGGTCGACCCCCGCGCTAGCGCCAGGAGCGACCAACAATCGGCGATCCGAGCCGAGCGCGCGGCGAAAATGGCCAATTGGCCGTGTGTGCCGCGGCCAATTGTCACATGAGCGTGTGAGTCGTGTGACGATTGGACACACATCGTGGGCGCCCGCCGCGGTCGGTTCCGAGCGATCGAGGTGGGGCCGAGCGGACATGGCCATTTGGCCGCGTCAGCTGCGGCCAAGTGTGACATGACGTGCGCGAGTGTTGTGATGATTTGACACACGCTCGTGGGAGCGGTCGCGGTCCGGGGCCAGCGGAACTTGGGTGCGGGGGGGCGTGTCCCGGCTGGGTTTGCGGGCTACCAGCCGGGTTGGCAGGTCGCGACGCGGGTGGTGTCGCGATGCGGGTCCAATCGGGTCCAGCGTTGCACGGCGCCGGCGCGTTGCGCCGTATCGGCCACGGCGACCAGGCACTCCCAGGCGAACGGATTGTCGGGCTGGCGGTCGACGGCGCGACGGGCGGCTGAGGTTGCTCCGGACCGGTCGCCCAGGCTGGCAAGCGCGCGCGCCTCGACGAGCAGCGGGCCGATCGAGAGGGGTGCGCTCCCCGCGGCGGAATGCGCCAGTGCCGCGCCCCGGGCGGGATCAGCCGCCGCGGCCAGGTCGGCATCGGTGGCGCGGCGTTCCCCGTGCCACAGGACGAGCGCGCTGACGCACGCGCCGACGGCAACGACGGCCACCACGCCGATGCGGACGAGCCCGACGGCGTGGCTGGTGGCCTGCGGTCGTGCGCCCATCGCCACGATGACCCCGGCCGCGCCCATGGCGGGGATCGTTGCGGCGGGCGACGTCCAGGGAATGTCGAGTTGGGCTTGCACCAGGAACGCCAGGACGATGCCGAGTGCCGGAGCCGCCGCCCTGCCGGCCCGTCGGGCACCCCAGGCCACTGCGGCCAGTGCCGTGAGGCCCAGCAGCAGCCCCACCAGTCCAAGCTCGCTCATGAGCTCCAGCCCCAATTGGTGCGGTTGGCGCACCTGCAGGTTCTCGTTTGCGACCGCGCGCTCGGCGATATGCGTCAGCGGAAAGCTGCCCGCTCCGTTGCCGACGATCGGCGCGTCCAGGAACCCGCGCCAGGCCTGACCCCACCAGGCTGTCCGGTTGTTGGAGCTCAGGCTGATGACGTGCTTGGCACCGGTGTTGGCGTTGCGACCGACCAGGGCAGCGAGGGCGATCCCACCGACGATGGCGACGCCCGTCGCGGCCAGCACGATTCGCCCGGCGGCCGGCCGATCGAGCCACCGCGCCACGCGGCGGGCCGCCGGGGCAAGGGGATCGCCCATCGTGGCGGCGATGGCGGCCCCGACGATGATCAACCCCCCCAGCACCAAACCGGCGCCGCGGCGTCCGGCCGGATCACCAAGGACCGGCTCGGTGGTCAACGGTCCGGCCGCGAGCGCATACACCGCGGCAGGCACCGCGCCGAACACCGCAGCGCCGAGCGCACCGAGCATGGCCGGCCGGTCGGCCTGCAGCCACAGCCCCACGGCGATGGCCGCCCCCAGCGCCAGGATGCCACTGCGCGATCCGCTCATCGCGACGACCAGCAGCCCGAGCATCAGGATGATGGCCCCGGCCTGGCGCCAGCGGCGTTGCGAGGCCAGGCAGAGGGTACCGGGCACCACGAACACCGCGACCAGCGCCAGCGTGTTGGCATGACCGATCGGCGCCGCCAGGCGCGGCGCATCATCGATCGGCGCCAGCAACTCAGGAACCACTCGGCTGCCGAGCGCCCAGGCCAGCACCGGCACGGCCGCGATCGCGACGCCGATGGCGAACCTGCGCGCCGGGTCGCGTGTTGCCATCGCGAGGGCGGCACCCGTGACCAGCGCGGCCAATCCGATCGCGACGCGGTTGGTCGCAAGCCACGCACGATCGGGCGCGGGCGCCCACGCGATCGACAGCGCCGACCACGCGACGAGCGCCCCCATCGCCGCGACGGCGAGCATCAGGGGTCCGCCCCACGCCTGACGGCGCGATCGCACCACGGCAGCGACGGTGAGTGCCGAGCCACCGACCAATCCCCAGGCCAGCGCGGTGGCACCGGCACCGACCGGCAGGCGACCCAGGTCGATACCGCCATGCGTCATACTCAGGACCGTCCAACCCGCGAGCGCCAGCACCGACAGCCAGATGACAACCCTGGCGTCTTGAGCGCTTAACGTCATACCGGTACGATCCGCGCCGCGTCCGCGTGTGCGGCTCGCCTCATCACTCACTCGGTGGTCCCCCTGCCCCGTCGCCTCGCCGCTCTTCTCATCGCGCTCATCGCGACCGTGTCCTTCACCGGCACGGCGCTCGGGAGCCCGAGGGACGTTATCAACGACTTCCTCGACACCGGGACGATCGACGCCTGCCACAGCACGGCCGACTACGCCGCCGCCCGCAGGGAGCCGGTGCAGAGTCAGTACGGCGACTTCCAGGGTGCGCTCGACGCGGCGCTTGCCACGCCGGCGCTCGTCGGCACCGCTGCCACGCCCTGCCCGGTGGTCCCGACCCCGGGCGACGGATCGGGGGTCGGAGGGATCGCCCTGATCGTCATCCCGATCGGATTGTGCCTTGTGGCGCTCGTGATGGTGGTGGGCGGACGCCGACGGCGCGCCGCCGCCGGCGACGGCCCGGATACGGCGAACGACGGCTCGGATCCGCCGGCGTGATCCTGCGCCGCTTCATGAAGGACGTCGTGTTGCCCGTCGCGGTGGCGATCGCCCTCGCGTTCTTGATCCAGGCCGCCGTGGCCAAGCCGTACGAGATCCCGACACCCTCCATGGTGCCGACGATTCAGGCGGGCGATCGCGTCATCGCCAACCGCGTCATCTACAAGTTCCGCGACATCTCGCGTGGCGACATCATCGTGTTCCACCCGACCGTGGCCGCGCGGACGACGTGCTCGGGCCCCGAGGGCGCACGGGACGAGACGCCGTTCGTCAAACGGGTGATCGGTCTTCCGGGTGATCACCTGGTGATCGAGGCCGGCAAGCGTGAGGTGATGGTCAACGGCACGGCGTTTGATGTGCCGGCGGCAGCGCCGAACCCGCTGCAGGGCGCGGGGAACGATCTGCGCAGCAAGGCATTCGACGTCCCACAGGACAAGTTGTTCGTGATGGGCGACAACCGCCAGGACTCCTGCGACTCGCATCAGTGGAGCGATCCGTTCGTGCCCATCGGTGCCGTGATCGGCCAGGCCGAGGTCACCTACTGGCCGGTCCGCCACCTCACGTTTCTCAGGTAACCGGCCGCGGCGGGCGAGGGTTCGAAACCTCAACCCTTCAGGAGTCTGCGAAACCTCAACACCGGACGCATGCGAGTGCATTTCGGCGCGCACGCCCAAATCGCGCGGGGAGCGGCAGGAACCGTTGCGCCAAGGCCTTGCAACCGGCGGCCCGACGAGGGAGGATGCCACCCCGGCGCGCTGAATGTAGCGTGTGGTTCCTTCGTCCGACCCCAGGGATAGCGTTCCGCGACCATGATCTGTCCGTTCTGTGAACACCCCGACCACCGTGTCGTGGAGTCCCGCGTCGCCGACGCCAAGGACGCGATCCGCCGTCGGCGTGAGTGCGGTGAGTGCGGGCGCAGGTTCACGACGTACGAACACATCGAAGAGGCGCCGATCGTCGTCATCAAGGCGTCCGGAGAGCGCGAGCCGTTCGACCGGCAAAAGCTGCTGTCCGGACTGCAGCGCGCATGCCACAAGCGGCAGGTCTCGACACAGCTGCTCGAGACGGCCGTGCGCGACATCGAGTCCGAGCTTCGCAACCGGCTCCGCCAGGAGGCGTCGAGCCAGCTGATCGGCGAGCTCACCCTGCGCCGGCTCAAAGAAATCGACCAGGTCGCGTACGTGCGGTTCGCCTCGGTGTACCGCGCGTTCTCCGACGTCGAGGAGTTCGAAGAGGAACTCGCGCGGCTCGAACGTGAGCCCCCACTGCCGCGCGGACAAGCCTCGCTGGACGAACAGATGTTCGATACAATTCCCAGCCCACTCACCACCACCCATGGTCGCCGCGGCCGTCTTCGCGCACTTTCAGGCGGACTCGCCACACCATCCACCGCATCACCCGATCAGGAGGGTACTGACTGATGGCCACCCAGCTCGCCGCCTCGCAGGCTTCCGGCGACGCCCGTGCACGCCTTGCGCTGCACAGGCACTTCACCACCGCCGGCGTGCATCCCTACGACGAGGTCGAGTGGGAACACCGGTCCGCGGGCATCCAGTCCGAGGGCGGCCAGGCCGTGTTCGAGCAGGACGACATCGAGGTCCCCAAGGACTGGTCGCAGCTTGCCACCAACGTCGTGGCCTCCAAGTACTTTCGTGGGCAGCTCGGCTCGCCGCGGCGTGAGTCGAGCATCCGCCAGCTCATCAACCGCATCGTGCTGACGCTGCGCAAGTGGGGTGAGGAGGAGGGGTACTTCGCCGACGTCGTCGAAGCCGACACGTTCGAGGCCGAGCTGACCCACCTGCTCGTGCAGCAGAAGATGGCGTTCAACTCGCCCGTGTGGTTCAACATGGGCACCCGCGAAAACCCGCAGAGCTCCGCGTGTTTCATCCTGTCGGTCGACGACACGATGGACTCGATCCTGAGCTGGATCGGCAAGGAAGGCATCATCTTCAAGGGTGGCTCGGGATCCGGCATCAACCTGTCCAAGATCCGTTCGTCGCGCGAGTACCTGTCCGGTGGCGGCACCGCGTCGGGTCCGGTCAGCTTCATGCGTGGCGCCGACTCGTGTGCCGGGGCGATCAAGTCCGGCGGCACCACACGTCGCGCGGCCAAGATGGTCATCCTCAACTGCGACCACCCGGACATCACCGATTTTGTCGAGTGCAAGGCGACCGAGGAGAAGAAGGCCTGGGCGCTCGGCGAGATGGGCTACGACATGGGCATCAACGGCGAGGTCTGGAACTCGATCCAGTTCCAGAACGCGAACAACTCGGTGCGTGTCACCGACGAGTTCATGCTCGCGGTCGACGCCGGCAAGGAGTGGCACACCAAGTCCGTCACGACAGGCGAGGTCATGGACACGTTCCCCGCGCGCGACCTGATGCGCAAGGTCTCCGAGGCGGCGTGGATCTGTGGTGACCCGGGCATGCAGTTCGACTCCACGATCAACCAGTGGCACACGTGCCCCAACAGCGGGCGCATCAACGGCTCCAACCCGTGCAGTGAGTACATGCACCTGGACGACTCGGCGTGCAACCTGGCGTCGCTCAACCTGATGAAGTTCGTGGACGACGAGGACGGGTTCCTGGTCGAGGACTTCCAGCAGGCGGTCGACGTCACGATCACCGCGATGGACATCATCGTGACGCGGTCGGGCTACCCCACCGAGGCGATCGGCGCCAACGCCCGCGCGTTCCGTCAACTGGGGCTGGGCTACGCCAACCTGGGTGCGCTGCTCATGTCCAACGGCATGCCGTACGACTCGGATTCGGGGCGTGCCTACGCAGGTGCGGTCACGTCGCTCATGACCGGTCGCGCGTACGAGATGTCGACGCGCCTGTCCGAGCGCATGGGTCCATTCGACGGGTACTCCGTCAACGCGGCGCCGATGCAGGGCGTCATGCGGATGCACCTCAAGGCGGTCGAGGACATCAACGAGCACCTCGTACCCGACGGTGGACTGCTGGGTGCCGCGCGCGATGCCTGGCGCAACGTGGTGCAGCGCGGCCCGGTACACGGACTGCGCAACGCACAGGCCAGCGTGCTGGCGCCGACCGGCACCATCGGGTTCATGATGGATTGCGACACCACCGGAGTCGAGCCCGACATCGCCCTGGTCAAGTACAAGAAGCTCGTCGGCGGCGGCGTCATCAAGCTCGTCAACAACACGGTGCCGCGAGCGCTTCGCAAGCTGGGGTACTCGGACGCCGAGGTCGAGGCGATCATCCAGTACGTCGACGACAACGAGACCATCGAAGGCGCCCCGGCGCTGCGCGACGAGCACCTGTCGGTGTTCGACTGCGCGTTCACGCCACTCAAGGGCACGCGCTCGATCACCGCAAGCGGGCATATCAAGATGATGGGCGCGGTGCAGCCGTTCATCTCGGGTGCGATCTCCAAGACGGTCAACATGCCGACCGAGGCGACGCCCGAGGAGATCGCCGGCGCCTACCAGCTGGCGTGGAAGGAAGGCGTCAAGGCCCTCGCCATCTACCGTGACGGATCCAAGCGCACCCAGCCGCTGTCCACCGGCAAGGCGCTGCCCGAGCCCACGCAGGCGGCGCGTCCGGTGCGGCGGCGCATGCCTGACGAGCGCGAGGCCATCACCCATCACTTCTCGATCGCCGACCACGACGGGTACGTCACCGTCGGCAAGTACGAGGACGGCAGCCCGGGCGAGGTCTTCATGAAGATGGCCAAGCAGGGATCGACGGTCTCGGGTCTGATGGACTCGCTCGCCATCTGCATGTCGCTCGCGCTGCAGCACGGCGTGCCGCTGCAGGTGATGGTCGACAAGCTCAGCCACATGCGGTTTGAGCCCTCGGGCTTCACCGGCAACCCCGAGATCCCCATGGCCAAGTCGATCGTCGACTACCTGGTGCGGTGGCTCGCGGCCAAGTTCCTGTCCGAGGACGAGCAGCGCCAGGTCGGCATCATCACCGATCAGCTCCGTTCCGAGGCCAGGGCCCTCATCGACGCCGACGACGAGGCGCGCAACGATGGCGGCGGCATTGCAGGGCCCACGGGCAACGTCATCGAGCTGCCGACTGCCCAGCCGTCGAGCGGTTCGGGCAACACTCCGGGCCAGACCGAGCTGCCGCTGTCGCCCGCGCAGGGCGGCGCGTACACGTTCCGCATGCAGACCGACGGTGCGATCTGCGCCAGCTGCGGCTGGACGATGATTCGCTCGGGGAGCTGCTACAAGTGCGAGAACTGCGGATCGACCTCGGGCTGTTCGTAAGAAGCGACCTCGACGCCGCCTGAGCCACCGCGCTTGGGCGGCCTTTGGCCCCGCCTCCCGGGCGGGCCAAACGTCTTCGGCGCCGGGATTGTTCTCGCGCCGTCCGTCCCGATCCTTCCGGCGACAGACCACTCGTGCACTAGGATCGGGACGTGGTCGCCCCGCCTCCGCGTCGCCCGTTCGGCGGCATCCTCGAGCCGCACACCGCGTCGATCGGCGGCAGGCTCAACTGGTTGCGTGCGGGCGTGCTGGGCGCCAACGACGGCATCGTGTCGACCGCGAGCCTGGTCGTCGGCGTCGCCGGGGCGACGAGCGACCGGGGGGCGTTGATCACCGCGGGGATTGCGGGCCTGTTCGCCGGTGCGCTGTCGATGGCGGTGGGCGAGTACGTCTCGGTCAGCACTCAGCGCGACACCGAACGTGCGCTCGTGGCGAAGGAGCGCCGTGAGCTTGCCGAGGACCCCGAGGGCGAGCTGCGCGAGTTGGGGGAGATTTATGAGCACAAGGGCCTGTCACCACAGGTCGCTCGGCAGGTCGCCCGTGAGCTGTCGGAACACGACGCGTTGGCCGCGCACGCCGACGTCGAGCTCCACCTCAATCCAGACGAACTGACGAGTCCGTGGCAGGCGGGCGCGGCGTCGTTCGTGGCGTTCACGGTCGGAGCGCTGCTGCCGTTACTGGCGATCGTTCTGGCACCCGCCGGCGTACGCGTGCTGGTCACGTTCGCCGCCGTCCTCGTCGGTCTGGCGATCACCGGCTCGCTGAGTGCCCAGCTCGGCGGTGCCCGGCACCGCCCCGCCATCGTCCGCGTCATGCTGGGCGGCGCGCTGGCGATGGTGATCACCTACGGCATCGGTCTCCTCGTCGGCTCGACCGGACTGACCTAGCAGTTGTAGTCCGCCCGAACGCCGGTCTGCGCAATCGTGCCAATTGACCGTCGTGCGCGTGCCAATTGGCCACAGTGGCCACGTTCGGCTGATCGCGCGGGTGGAACGGCCGATCCGTAGCGGGTTAAGTCGCCCCGCCAATCCGCCGATCACAAGAGATGATGTTCTCGCCAGAACGAATCCTCGACCGTGGTCGTCTGCTGATCGGCATGCTGATCGTCGCGCCGCTCGGTGCGCTCGCGCCGGCCATCGGCCGTCCGGCAACGGCGGCGCCGACATGGTCGCTCACGGCGACGACTCCCAACCCGATCATGCAGGACGCGCCGACCGCCAGAGATGTGCTCGCCAAGCTCACCAACGGCACCGTGACGAACCCGGTGGCCGGGGCTGCAACAGATCAAAGCTCACCCTCAAGTTCAGCGTCAGATGACACGGCGGGCGCACCGGTCGCGACGAGTGAGGTGGGGAGCGACAGCGCTGAGTCCGCCGAGCAGTCGTCAGTTCAGATTCCTGGGACCGCACCAACCGCGGCGCTGGCCGCGCTGCTGCGCCAGTCACAGTCCAAGAATGCTCCGGTCACCCCGTTCTCGACGTCGCTGCCCGGAGGGTCGCAAGGATCGTTGCCCGTCGCAGCGCCCTCAACCCGCGTCTATCCCATCCCGCAGGGCGCCACCCATGTGTTTCCGGTCGCCGGCGGTGCGACGTTCACCAACGACTGGGGTGGAGCCCGACCGGGCGGCACGAGCCACCAGGGCATCGACCTGTTCGCCGCGACCGGCACACCGGTGGTCGCCGTCAGCGACGGCACGTTGTTTCGCGTCGGCTGGAACGCGATCGGCGGCTGGCGGTTCTGGTTGCGTGACCGGTGGGGCAACGAGTTCTACCACGCCCATCTCTCGGCCTTCTCCCCGCTTGCCAAGGAGGGCGCGGAGGTCCGAGCCGGCACGGTGATCGGTTTCGTCGGCAACACGGGCGATGCCAAGACGACCCCGCCGCACGTGCATTTCGAGGTCCACCCGAACGGCGCCGGACCCGTCCCGCCGTTCCCGTTCGTCTCCACCTGGCCGCGTATCTGACCGCCCTCCGGGGGTCTCGGCGAGGCCCGACGGTGAAGCGCATGGGCATTCGCTGACTCTGGACAGTCCGCGTGGTGGCCAGGAACCGTCGCCGAACCGGGCAATCGCGTTGCGGACCGAACGATCCTAAGTGCCCGCTTTCGTAGGTACAACCACGTCTCCCGGCTGCACACCGTCGCCAGGCGGTGTCCTCGGTCTCGCTGTTATGGGAACCGAGAGCGGCAAGACACTGCGTCCTTGCCTGACTCGGCTTTCGCGCGGGATACGTCGCCGTACTTACGAAAGCGAGCACTACGACCCAGGCCCTAGACCTCCGTACAGGGATATTCAGGCGGACGTATAGGGATATCCCGGCGCAACTCCCCCGATTGCGGGTACAAGACTGGCCTTTTGCGTGTGTCGAAAGCGTCGTGCGGTGTCCAGACTGGAACCGATGCCATCACACGCCCACGACCTGCACTCTCGATCTGGCGCGTCCCGCGCGCGGATCCGACGCCGCTTTTCGGCGCTGGCGCTGATGCTTGTCGCCGCACTCGTCGTGGTCGCGCCGGCATCGGCGATCGATCCGACCCTGGTGGACCCCACACCCGGTATCGCCGCTGCGGGGGGCATCTTCCGCGACGCCCACGGCGCAGTCTGGGTGTCCGATGCGTTCGCGGGCATCTGTCGCGAACTCCCGCAACCGCACGATGCCGGCGCCGGAAGCGTGCCGAGCCCCTACTGCGACCCGCTGGCACACATCGGCCCGACCAGGCCCGGTCAAACGGCGTTCGTCCCGCTGACCGGCGACATCTACGTCGGCGAAAATGACTCCAACAACGGTGGCGTCTGGCGCCTGCACCTCAATCAGGCGGTCAACCCGTCGGTGATCGACGCGGCCACGAAGATCGTCGACTACTCGGTGAGCCGTGACCGTGTGTTCGGGATGTCATACGACGCGTTCAGCGATTCGCTCGACTTCAGCACCAAGAACTCCGCTTCGATCCTGCGCATCCAGCACCCCGGTCCCCTCACCTGTCCCGTCACATGTCAACCGATCCCCCTCGGTGTGGCACAGACCAACGCCAGCCCGTCACTCGTACACGACGCGCAGGGGCGGCTCTACATCAGCGGCGGCTCCAGTGTCACGGTCCTCGCACCAGGCGATGCGTTGGCCCACCCGATCAGCGGCCTGAACCTGGGGTCCTACCGCGCGCTTGCGTTCGACCCCAACCACGATGGCGGGCGGCTGTACGCCGGGACGACCAACACCTCGGGTGTCGACTGGATCGACGTGCTCAAGCTCTCCACGCTCGAGACCGAGACCTACTCGATCGGGTTCGACGGCGTCACCGCGATGGGCGTCGACCCGGCAAGCAATGGCCCGCTGGACGTCGTGGATGACCCGTGCGTCAAGCGGACCTGTGAGGACAGCAATCGTGGACGGCGCTTCGTCGTCGACCTCGAGGACTTCGCCCCCGCGCCCCAGATCGTTGAATGGCCCCTTCCGATCAGCAACGCCACCGTCGCGACGTTCGGCTTTCAGTACCCCTGGTGGACGCCGTTCCTCTGCTCGCTCGACCAGGCGCCCGCCATCCCGTGCGGCGCCGGCACCGAGGGCTCGACGATGTACGCCGGCCTGGCGGGCGGTGTGCACACCGTCGTCATCTACGCCGGCAACGCGGTCTCCGGGGCGCGCACCATCAGGCGGTTCGTCATCGACACCCAGGCCCCCGTGGTGTCGATCGACACGGTCACTGTGTCGGGCTCGGCGGTGGAGTTCGGATTCTCGGCGAACGACATCAACGTGGACTTCAGCTGCAGCCTGGACGGCGGTGTCGTCGCAGCGTGTGACGACCCGGCGCGATATGCCGGGCTCGCCGACGGGCTGCACACGTTCGCGGTGCGCGCAACGGACTTCGTCGGGAACATCGGTCAGTCGGCCGGCACGCCGTTTCGCATCGGCCCGCTCCCACGGACGGTGCCCTGGACGCCCGGCAAGGTCACCAGCGCGCTGCGCAAGACCTCCCTGCGCGTGGCCTTTGTCGCTCCTCCCGGAGCGGTGTTCGCCCGGTTCACCCTTGCCGTCAAATCCGGCGCCACGATCCGAACCAAGATCGTCCGCGTCAAGGCCGGCGTCAAGAACATCGTCATCATCAAGCTGACACGCGGGCAGGCGATGCGCCTGCAGCGCAAGCCGGTGACGCTCACGATCACGGCCGGCGCAGGCCGGACGGCACTGACCACCAAGGCCGGCCGGGGAAAGCTCACGATCGCCACCCGCCTGACGACGACCACGCGAGGTCACTGACATGGCGACGAACCCCGTGCCCGCAGGTCCTTCCACACACGCGCGCAGCGACAATCGCGCGCTGCTGCTGATCCTCGCGGTCGGATTGCAGCTCGCATTGCTCGGGGCGTACCTGGGCACACGTGAACTTCGCAATGACGGCTCCGGGCACGCGCACAGCGGCGGGGCCCAGACCGCTGCGGCGGGGCCCTACGGCATCGCGTCCGACGTGCGCACCAGCTTCGGCTCGATTGTCGTCGGCACGGCCCAGAGCCTGCCGGGAATCAGCCGCAAGGCATTGGCCGGCGCCAACCACGGCATCGGTGGCTACGTCGCGCCGAACCAGGTCCAGGTGCAGGTCACCGTCGACATCTCAAACCGTACGCGCGCACCGATCCCGTATTCACCGAGCCAGTTCACGCTCATCTCGGGCAAGGCCGCGCCGATCAAGGTGACCGGCTCGAGCATCAAGCCCGCGACCCTCCTTCCCGACGCCGCCGTCGAGGCGACGCTCATCTTCGTTGCACCCCGCAACGGCCAGAAGCTTCAGCTTGCGTTCCACGACCGTGGGCGCGTGACGCCGTTCCTCGTTGACCTCGGTCGCGTGGATACGGCGCCAAAGGGCACGGACGACCACACCCACTCATAGGCAGCTGACATGACCGACCGACTCATTCACGCCCTCTCACGCCAGCCTGTCACGCGACTGGTGCGCCCGTTCGCAGCCTTCCTGCTGTCGCTGGTGGTCGCGTACGGAGGCGGTCTGTGGCTGACGTCGGTCCACCATGTCGGCGCGGCTGCGTCGGTGGGCCAGCCGGGTTTCGTGGCCCACTGGCTGCGTGACGCGACGTTGGTCTTGCCCGTCGTGATGTTTGCGGTGTGGGTGGGTCTGCTCGCCACCCGGCGGGTGCTGTCGCGATCCGGGGCCGAAACCTCCGTGACGATCGGCGCATCGCTGCTGGCCATGGTCGTCGGCGGTCTGACGGCGATCGGTACGTCGGCGTTCGGTCTGCTGCACGTGGTGTTGTTCTCAGGGGAGCACGCCGGTCACGAGACGTCGCTGGTGGCCCAACTGGTGCGCGGGGCGCTCATCGCGTTTCCGGTCAACCTGATTTTGGCGGGAGCGGTCGCCGCGATCCTCGCGCGCCGCCGTCCGTGGGATGCCCCCCAGGTGCTGGCATGGCGTGTGCCGGGCCGTGGCGCGACCCGTCTGGCGTTCCAGGGCGGCCTCGCCGTCATGCTCCTGGCGCCGGTCGTGCTGTTCGCGCAGGTCGGCACCGAGCGTGCCATCGCCGACTCGGGTCCGGGCGCACCGTGCCCATCGAGCGCTCCCACCAAGCTCTTCTCGGTCCAGGCGATCAACGTGGACATCCCCCTCAACCGGTTCGGCGATCACGACCCGGAGGGCGTCATGTACGCACTCCAGTCGATGGTGCCCGCCGTTCGGGCGCAGGAGGCCTCGCGCCACGTGACCGCCGGGCTTCGCGACGACCCCATCCAGCCCCTGGTGGTCCGCGCGAACATGGGCGACTGCGTGATGATCAGCTTCCAGAACAAGGCGAAGGACGGACCGTTCGGCATCCACATCGACGGCCTCGCGTTCGAC
>JANMKR010000069.1:0-2136 GCA_031372145.1 Actinomycetota bacterium
ACCGGTTCTGCAATCAGCTGGCCGATCGGGAACGGGCGGATGCCACGCGAACCGAGGGCCACCATGAGTGCGTCCAGCGCCGGGCGGGGGCAGGCCAGCAGCAGCCCGCCGCTCGTCTGCGGATCGAACATCAGCGTGCGGGCGTCCGCCACAACCGAATCCTCAAAGTCCACCCATTGCCCGACGTGCGCCCGATTGCGGTCGCCCCCACCCGACGCGTGCCCCATTTCGATGAGCCCGAGCACGCCCTCGATCGGGGGTATCCGATCCACCCGGATGACCGCGCCGACCCCGCTTGCGGCGATCAATTCGCGCAGATGCCCGAGCAGGCCGAAGCCCGTGACGTCGGTTGCGCATCGGATCCCAACCTCGTGAGCCGCCTCGCAAGCCGCCTTGTTGGACTGCAGCATCTGCGCAACCGCGCGGGCGTGAACCGGCCCGGGCGTGTTGGCCTTGGCGGCCGCGACGGCGATCCCCGTGCCCAGAGGTTTGGTCAACACCAACACGTCACCGACCTCGCCGGCGGAGTTGGTCATCATCCGATCGGGAGCAACGGTGCCCACAACGGCCAGGCCGTACTTGGGCTCGGCGTCGTCGATGCTGTGCCCACCCAGCACAGGACATCCGTGGGCGGCTGCGACCTCGGCGCCTGCGCGCAGGATTACGCCGAGCACCGCCAGGTCGCCGTCCTTGGGGTAGGCGGCAATCGCCATCGCAAACAGCGGAGTGCCACCCATCGCGTAGATGTCGCTGATCGCGTTGGTCGCCGCAATGGCTCCGAAGGTCGCCGGGTCGTCGACGATCGGCGTGAAGAAGTCCAGGGTTCCCGCAACCGCAAGGTCGTCCGAGATCCGGTAGACCGCCGCATCGTCCATGTGGTCGTGACCGACCAGAATGTTCGGGTCGATCGGCAACCCGGGCATCGACGCAAGCGCCTGGCTCAGGACTCCAGGCCCCAGCTTGCAGCCACAACCGGCACCGTGCGCCATCGCCGTCAACGCAATCGGCTCGTCCGCCATCGCTCCCCTCCCCACCTGACTTTGACACCGCAGCTGAGGCTACCCGCCGAGGTGCAAGCGAGCCCCTGTTCTCCGCCACGATGGGAGATTTTGAACTCTCGTGTCTGTGGCTGGAAGAGGCGCTCGCAACGCGACACATCCCGTTTGCGAGAGCCGCTTCCACCCCCAGGGGGGCGGGCGTTTCGCGCCCGCGTAACTGACACCGGTTTTCCCGAAACCCGTTGTCGCAACACGGATCACGGGGTGTCGGGAAGGGTCCTTCCGCGTATCTGGCCGGGGTGGCATTGTTTTGCCCATGAACGAGCTGCGCCTTCTGAACCCACCGCAATGTCCCGAGTGCTTCGGCTGCGGCCCCGACAACCCGCGGGGCCTTCAGCTCCGGATCTACGAAGACGGCACCGATGCGGTCGCGACGTTCGCACCGGACCCCGGGCTCTCAGGCTATCCCGACCGCATGCACGGCGGCATCGTCGGTCTGCTCGTCGACGAGATGCTCGTGTACGCCGGCGCCCCGCACGGCATCTGGGGCATGACCGCCTCCGTGCGCTATTGGGTCCGCAAACCGATCCCGCTCGACGCGACGCTGACGTTGCGCTCACGCCTGACCCAGCGCAGCGAACGCGGCTTCCGGGCGACCGTCGCGATCCACCTTCCGGACGAGGTGCTCGCGGCCGAGGGCGAAGGGCTCTGCGTGTTGCGGTAGGCGGTGGGCCGACGCAGGGACGCGCGCGCCTGACGGGAACACCTTCCGGAGCACACGGCCTCTGGAGGAGAACCTTGCCCAACCTGGCGCGGCACAGACCGTCACCCGCGATGATCGTTGCGGTCATCGCCCTGATCGTGGGAACCACAGGCGGCGCCGTCGCCGCGACGCTCATCACCGGAGCGAACATCAAGAACGGCACGGTCAAGAGCATCGACATCGCCAACAACTCGCTGCTCGGCGCAGACGTCAAGGACGGGACCCTGCGGGGAACCGACATCGCCAACGGCTCCCTGACCGCAGCCGACCTGGCCCCCGGCACCGTCAATGCCCCCGATGCATTCGGACGGTTCAAGGACACGGCGGTCGACATCGACGGTGCGACCTCGGCAGCGGGAACGATCCTGTTGACCC
>JANMKR010000112.1:0-3028 GCA_031372145.1 Actinomycetota bacterium
GGTGCTGCACGCCGCGGCGGGCGACTGCGTCAACGTGGCGTTCGCCAACCAGCTTGTCAGCGCTCGAGCGTCGTTCCACGTCGACAAGCTCCTTCGCGACACGCGTTCGTCGGGCATCAACATCGGGTTCAACCCGGAGCAGACCGTCGCGCCGGGCGGCGCCAGGAACTACCGCTTCTACGCGGATGCGGCCAACCTCGGAAGCGCGCTCATCAGTGACTACGGCGGGGACGACAGCGGCGTCAACGGACTCTACGGCGCACTGATCGTGTCGCCGGCAGGCGCGACGTTCACCGACCCCGTCAGCGGTGCGGCCAAGGATGTCGGCACGCAGGTCGACGTCAACGTCCCGGGCCAGATGAGCTACCGCGACTTCTCGCTCATCTTCTCGGACAACGATCCGGTGATCGGCATCAACACGATGCCCTACCCGGCCGGTGTCAAGGGCCCCGCGCAGCTCAACTACACCAACGCCAACGGCCGCGCGCTCGACGCCAACCAGTTCAGCTCACTCACCAACGGCGACCCGCAGACCCCGTTGCTGCGGGCGTACACGGGTGACGGGATGCAGGTGCACGTTCTGGGCGCGCCGGGCTCCGAGCAGCTGCACGTGTTCAACCTGGGCGGTCACACCTGGGCGTGGGACGCGGGTATCCGCAAGTCTGAACAGCTCTCGAACCAGGGCTTCGGTCCGCTCACGACGCTCGATCTACATGTGCGTGAGGGTGCCGGCTCCCCGGGTGACTACTTCTACGGCGACCTCCGCCGGCCATTCACCGACGTCGGCATGTGGGGTCTGTTGCGGGTCTACACACCGGGCGCCGGTCCCATCCGCGCGCTGCCGTTCAATGCGCTCCCCAGCGTGCCGGTCGCACATTCCTCGCGGACGTCGATCAGCAGGTTGATCCTCGCCAAGAAGTTCGCAAAGAAGGCGATCGTCGCCCAGGGAATCACGTTCCGGTTGACCGGCCCCACCGACACGCACGTGCTGCGGGTCAAGCTGTTCCGATTGGGCGGCAAGAAGCCTGTACTGGTGGGCTCGTCCCTGGTCGAGGTCATCAGCTCGTCGGCGTTCAACAAGCTCTCCAAGTCGGCGAAGGCCAAGCGCAGCCGCCTGGTCGTGGCACGCACCGGCAGCATCCGCGCGGTCTTGCGGCCGTCGCCGAAGATGCTCAAGGCGCTGCGAACCGGTCGCTACCGCCTGGACGTTCAAGGTGGTGTCGGACGGCAGGCGATGGACCCGACGGTGCTGCGCGCGACGACACGCATCGCTGCTGCGAGCAAGAAGGGTTCGTAGACACCGAACCCGTCAGTCGACCTTGATTGACCAGCGTTTCGGCGGTTGCGGAGCCCTCAGGGGCTCCGCAACCACGTTCACGTCGATCAGACGGTCGTCGGACCTGCCGCGGCGATCTCGGGCGTCACGTCATCTGCGAACACTGCAAAGTGTGAGCTGAACTCCGCTGCGAGCTTGGCTGCGGTTTCGTCGTACTTGGCCGGGTCGGCCCACGTCGAGCGGGGATCGAGCAGACCGGCATCGACACCCGGCACGTCCAGCGGGACCGCGAAGCCGAACGTCGGGTCGGTCCGCGTCGCGGCGCTCTCGAGCTCACCGCTGATGGCACCCCGGACCAGGGCGCGCGTCGCCGCGATCGGCATGCGGTGGCCGACGCCGTACGGCCCACCGGTCCAGCCGGTGTTGACGAGCCAGGTCGACACCTTGTGGTCCTCGATCAGCTTGCCCAACATGTGGGCGTAGACGATCGGCCGCTGCGGCAGGAACGGTGCACCGAAGCAGGCGCTGAACGTCGTCTGCGGTTCGGTGACCCCCACCTCCGTACCGGCGACCTTGGCGGTGTAGCCGGCCAGGAAGTGGTACATCGCCTGCGCATGCGTCAGCCGGGCGATCGGAGGCAACACGCCGAACGCGTCAGCCGTCAACATGACGATCACGCTGGGATGGCCGGCGCGCTTGGGGCGGTGTGCGTTCGGCACGGACTCGAGCGGGTATGCGCCACGGGTGTTCTCGGTCAGTGAGGAGTCATCCAGGTCCAGGCGCCGGGTCGCAGCGTCCATCACGACGTTCTCGAGCACGGTTCCGAACATGTGGGTGGTGGCGTGGATCTCGGGCTCGGCGGTGGCCGAGAGACCGATGACCTTGGCGTAGCAGCCGCCCTCGATGTTGAACACGCCGTCGTCGGCCCAGCCGTGCTCGTCGTCGCCGATGAGCGGACGCGTGGCATCGGTCGAGAGCGTTGTCTTGCCCGTCCCCGACAGACCGAAGAACACCGCGACGCGGCCTTCGTCGCTGACGTTGGCGGAGCAGTGCATCGACAGTACGCCGTGGTTCGGCAGCCGGTCGTTCATCATCGTGAAGATCGACTTCTTGATCTCGCCGGCGTATTGCGTGCCGCCGATCACGACCTCTTGTTTGGTCGGGTGCAGGAGCACGAAGTTGGCGGCGCGGGTGCCGTCCACGTCGGGCTTGGCCTGGAAGCCGGGGGCGTGCAGCACGACGGCCTCGGGTGCGTGGATTGCGAACTCGTCGTCTTCGGGCACGATGAACATCGTGCGCGCAAAGAGCGCGTGCCACGCGCTGTCGGTGACGACGCGCAGCGGCAGGCGGTGGGTGGGGTGGGCCCCGGCGAAGGCGTCGACGACAAACAGGTCACGTGGCCCGAGGTAGTCGGCGACCTTGCCCCGCAATGCATCGTACGCGGCCGGATCGAACGGCTGGTTTGGGCCCCACCAGATGCGGTCCTCGCTGCCCGGCTCGCGGACGACGAACTTGTCCTTGGGTGCCCGGCCGGTGTGCGCGCCCGTCGAGACGACGAGCGGGCCGCCCTCGGCCACGACACCCTCACCGCGATTGATCGCGTGTTCGTACAGCTCGGGTGCGGTGGCGTTCCACACCACGTCGCCCGTTGCGCTGATCCCGTGGGCGTCAAGCCCGACCGATCCGCGGCGTCCCGTCTCGTCACTCATCCAGTTGTCTCCCGTACCCCGTTGGCGTTCTAACGGACAAAAC
>JANMKR010000181.1:0-6079 GCA_031372145.1 Actinomycetota bacterium
TTCGCGGGCGGGCGGGCGCGTGTCGGTCGCGGGACGACGTCGCGCGTGCGGATGGATGCCGGTGCGTTCGCGGCGTGGTACTCCGGCGCACTGCCCGCACCCCGCGCCGCGATGCTGGGACGCGTTCAAGGCGCCCCAGCCGATCTTGCCCTGATGGACGCGCTGACAGCGGACCGCCGGTCGTGGCTGCCCGACATGTTTTAGGCGGCGCGGCCGCTGCGTTCTGGAGCGCCGCGCTTGCCGTGGCGACGATCGAGCGGCACCGCGCCCACGACCCGATGCTCGAGCAGCCGATGACGATCGGCCCGCTCGTGTCAGTCGTGCTGCCTGCCCGCGACGAGCAGCGCGGGGTGGGCGCCGCTGTGAGCTCGCATCTGGCCCAGACGTACCGTCGCCTGGAAGTGCTTGTGGTTGACGATCAGTCGACCGACCGCACCCGCGCGGCAGCCACAGATGCGGCAGGCGGCGACGAGCGATTTCGCCTGATTCACGGCGAACCGGTGCCGGACGGCTGGGTCGGCAAGAGCTGGGCGTGTTGGCAGGGCGCCCGCGGGGCTCGCGGCGAGTGGCTGCTGTTCAGCGACGCCGACGTCGTCCATGCTCCCGAGGCGTTGTCACGCTGCCTGGCGCTGGCTCTGCGCTTGGACCGTGGTGGACTGACCCTGACACCTCGGGTCGACGTCGAAACCGTGGCAGAGCGACTGGTCATGCCGGCGGCGGCGACGCTGATCCAGAACGTCTTGGCGCCTGGGTTCCTGGTGCGTGCACCACGATCGCAAATCGTGATGGCGGCGGGTGCGTACCTGCTCATCCGCCGCGACGTGTACGACCGTTTCGGCGGTCACGAGGGCATTGCCGGACACATGGTGGACGACGTGGCTCTGGCTCAGGCCGTCAAACGCGGCGGCGGCTTGCTCGTCCCCGCGGACGGGACCCGCCTCATCCGGCTTCGGATGTACCACGACCTCACCGAGATGTGGCGGGGCTGGCGCAAGAACGCCGCCTTCGCCTCACCTGGTGAGCCGACCAAGGGCGTCGTCCCCGCGATCGGGCTCGCGATGTTGGGCGCAACCCCGGTGCTGAGCGCGCTGATCGGGGCGCGCCGCCGCGACGGACGACTCGCCCTCCTGGGCGCCGCCGGATTCGCCGGCCAATGCGCCCTGCAGCGCCTGGCGAGTCCCATTGTGGACACGCCGGCACGCTACGCGCCGACCCTCCCGATCGGGACGACGTTCATGGCCGCGGCAGCATTCCGGGGCGCGATCGATCGCATCAGCGGCCGGGGCCCACTCTGGCGCGGTCGGCGCTACCCGGACGCGAAGTCGTGATCATCACGGTCGCCGAACGGTACGAAACCGTACGGCGACCGGACGAGTGAATCAGCGGCCGCGGCGCCGGCGCGTCGAGTAGACGACCTTCTTGGGGGCGACCTTCATGCCGGCATCGGCGAAGCTCTGGCCGTGGCCGTTCAGGCGGGCGACGCGGCTGACCTCGGCCTGCTCCTCCGGGAGGACCAGCGTGACCCCGGTGCCCGAGCGGCCTGCGCGACCGGTACGGCCGACACGGTGGGTGTAGGCCTTCTCGTCCTGCGGCGGGTCGTAGTTGATGACGTGGGTGACGTCGTCGACATCCAAGCCGCGGGCAGCGACGTCGGTTGCGATCAGCGTCGTGACCCTGCCGCTCTCGAACTGCTTGAGGGCCTTCTCACGAGCTGCCTGGGTCTTGTCGCCATGCATCGAGACCGCGTCCACGTTGTGGTTGGCGAGGCGCTTGGCCAGGCGGTCGGCGCCGTGCTTGGTGCGGACGAACACGAGCGCCAGTCCACGGTCGGTGTTGAGCAGCTCGACGAGCTTCTCGACCTTGGTGTCTGCGGTGACCGACACGAACTGGTGATCGACGTCGCCGGGAAGCGCATCGGTCGGAAGCTCGGCCTCGATGTAGGCCGGCGACGACGTATACGCCCGGGCGAGCTCGCCCACTGCGCCGTCGAGCGTCGCCGAGAAGAACAAGGTCTGGCGGTCACCGGGCATGGCCTTGAGGATCTTGTCGACCTGGGGCTTGAAGCCCATGTCGAGCATCCGGTCGGCCTCGTCGAGGACGAGGACCTTGACGCCGCTCAGGTTGACCGCACGGCGGTCGATCAGGTCCTGCAGACGACCTGGTGTCGCGACCAGGATGTGGGCCTCGCGGGCCTTCTTGATCTGCGGGACGATCGAGACGCCGCCGTAGACCGTGATGACACGGAGCTTGCGGGGCGTGGCGAGAATGGTGAACTCCTCAGCGACCTGGACGGCCAGCTCCCGGGTCGGAACGAGCACGAGGGCCGCCGGACGGCTGGCGTTCGACGTGATCCGTTCCACGATGGGCAACGCGAACGCGAGCGTCTTGCCGGAGCCGGTCGGCGCCTTGGCGAGGATGTCGCGTCCTTCGAGCGCGGCCGGAATGGCGCGCTCCTGAATCTGAAATGGACTCTCGATACCCTGCTTCTTGAGGGTGTTGACGAGATCCTGGCTCAGCCCAAGCTGAGCAAACGTCTGTGCTTGCACGTGTGGTGACTCTCCTAATTTTGTGAACTTCAGGACCGAAAACCGTCCTCGAGTCCACACGGGAGTCGAACCTACGACGTCTGATCGGCAGGCCGCGGTTGCGGCGATGTGCGGTGAGCGTATCACGATTGGTGAGGAACGCCCGCCGGCGGTCAATCGCGTGAGATGCGATCAGCCGCCGATCATGCTCATCGGCCGTCCCGAGTAAATCCATGAGGGATCGGCCATTCCGTGTCCGGGGCCTTTCGCCCTGACCGCCGCCCGGATGACCGCTTCGAGCTGCGCGTCGGAGACGCCGGCGCGCATCGGGCCGCGCAGGTCGGTCTCGTTCTCGGCGAACAGGCAGGTGCGGAGCTGGCCGTCCGCGGTCAGGCGCAGGCGGTCGCACGACGCGCAGAACGACTCCGTCACCGATGACACGAACTGCAGCTCGCCGGCGCCGTCGGCGAACCGCCAGTGTGTGCCGGGCGCCGATGGGCGCTCGCGACCAGCGGGCACCAGCGGCCAATGCTCCTCGATCATTGCCCGCACCTCGGCGCCGGAGAGCACCGATGATCGCTCCCAGTCGCGCGGGGCGTCCAGCGGCATGACCTCGATGAACCGCACGACGTACGGTCGGTGACGGGCCATCTCGGCGAGGGGAACGACGTCCGGCTCACTTAACCCGCGCAGCAGCACCGCGTTGACCTTGATCGGTCGCAGCTGCGGGTGGCGCTCGCACGCCTCGAGTCCTGCGAGCACGCGATCCAGGTCACGGCGGCGGGTGAGTGCGGCGAACCGATCGGGGTCGAGCGAGTCGACGCTGACGTTGACGCGGGCCAGGCCGGCCGCGACTAGGTCGTCGATCTGCTCAGCGAGCAGCACGCCGTTGGTCGTGATCGAGACCTCGTTGATTCCGTCGATCGCGGTGATGCGGGCGATCAGCGCGGGAACATCCTTGCGCACGAGCGGCTCGCCGCCGGTCACACGGATGTCGCTGACGCCCATCCCCGTCATCAGCCGCGTCAGCCGCTCGAGCTCGTCGAAGCTCAGCAACTCGTCCTTGGGCAGCCAGTCCATCCCCTCGGCAGGCATGCAGTACCGGCACCGCAGGTTGCACCGGTCGGTCACCGACAACCGCAGCGCACGGTGAACACGGCCGAAGCCGTCGGTCAACGCATCAGTCGATGCACTCCCCATGGCTGCAGGTTAGCGCTCCGGAGCCGCCACAGACGGTCGCGATGGCCGAGGGTTCACCCGTCATCATCGTCGCCGATAGGGGCGGCCCCAGCGATCATGTTCGGGCCAGCCAGGCAGCACGCGGGATCCTATGAGCTGTCGAGAGGCGCGGTTCTGTGCGGCGATCCACGCGAGGGTGCGCTCACCGGCTCGGGGTGTGTTGGCCTGTGGTGGAGGGTTCAGCCAGCGCGCTTCCTCGTACCATCGCCGCATCGTGCGCATGGAGGGCACCACCGCCGACCAACCGGAGTGCAGCTGCCGGAGGTCGTGCATCACCCGCAAGGGAGGATGGCCTGCTGCCCACCTCTGTTCTGCCTCGTGTCGTAGTTCCGGCCAAGCGTACGAGCCGGGACGGTGCCAATCGGTCGATGCGGGGGCAACGCGACGGGTGTGAGCAGAGAGCGCAAGCTGTCGTTGCTGAGTGAGACAGCCCGCCGCCCGCCACATTGCGCTAAGGGCATCGACAAAGTCCTCGCCTGCCCCCTGGGTTTGGAACCGCTCGCTTCGATGGTGCTGACACAGCACGACGGTGACCCCATGGGTCATCCGGTGTTCGAGGACCTCGCCATCCCCTGGTCGCGCGCAGAGCGCACAGAGCGACCCGATGCCGTTCCCCTCCCACGGACCGCTGACCGAAGTCGGCGGAAGGGCCTTCGCATCTACCGGTGATCCAGTCCTCACGACAAGGATTGTGCCTCAAACAACTGTTACGGATCTACACCTATCTGTGCCAATTGTGTGTCGACAGACGCGCAAAATTCACTCCGATTGGCCGGCAACTCGCTGGCCAATTGGCAAATATCCGGTTCAGCGTGTGGCTGGCGGTGAGGCCCGGCGACCGGAAGGGGGCGATCTCATGCTTTCAGCAAAACGACCGGTCATCCGGTGTGCGAGCGCGGATTTCAGACCCTGTGTCCGAGCTTGCGTATGCACAGACTCAAGGTCACTCAGATCGGTAAGTCTCTTGGCGTCATCCTGCCCAAGAGATCGTGACGCCGGCGACATCGATGAGTTCGCCTTCGCGGAGCGGACCGTCAGCACCTCGCCGATCGCTGACAACTGCCCGCTGTGTTTCGGGGTCCCATCCGTACCGGCAATTCGGCCAGTGAGGCCACGGCGCGCACGGGCATGCCGTGCGCGCCTCCCCCAATGCTACTTTGCCCCGGCCTCCGCCAGTGCTCGGCCGGTCAGGACCTGCGCGAGGTGGCGACGGAAATCGGCGCTTGCCCACGTGTCGCTCGGGGGATCCGTCCCCTCGGCTGCGGCGGCCGCCGCTGCGGCTGCCCCACCTGATCCGAACGCTGCTTCGCTTGCGCTCGCGCGGAGGGGTGTCTGCCCCATGTTGGTGAACGCGATCTTCGCGCCGCCGTTGACCACGGCTGCGACGCCCACAGTTGCCCAGTCGAGTGCCCGCTGGCGGAACTTGATGTAGCTCCAGCCGGCGCCACCGGTTTTGGGGATGTGGATCTCCGTCAACAGCTCATTCGCCTCAAGAGCCGTGTCGAAGAAGCCCTTGAAGAAGTCGGCCGCGGCGATCTGCCGGTTGCCGTTGGGACCCTGCGCGACGAACGTGGCGTCGAGCAAGCGGCAGATGGTCGGCAGATCCGATGCCGGGTCGCCGTGCGCGCACGACCCGCCGATGGTTCCGCGGTGGCGGACCTGACGGTCGCCCACCTGGCCTGCCGTGTGGGCAAGGATCGGGCAGTGCTGCTTGGCCGTCGCGTCGTGCTCCAGGTCGGCGTGACGGGTCAGGGCGCCGACGACCAGGTGGTCGCCGCCGTCCGTGATGCCGGCGAGCCCGAGGCGGCCGATGTCGATGAGCTTCGACGGGCGCGCCAGGCGCGTCTTCATGAGCGGGATGAGCGAATGCCCACCGGCCAGCAGCTTGGCCTCCGGGTCCTGACCGAGCAGCTCGATGGCGTGCTCGACAGATTCCGCAAGCGTGTAGTCGAACTTACTCGGGATCATGACGTTGCCTCCTGGATGGCGCGCCATACTCGCTCTGGCGTGGCAGGCCGTTCGACGTTGGTGACGCCCAGGTGCGACAACGCGTCGACCACGGCGTTGATGACGGCCGGCGGGGCCGCAATGGTGCCGGCCTCGCCGACGCCCTTGACTCCCAGCGCGTTGGTGGGACTGGGGGTGACCGTGTGGTCCAGCTCGAACGACGGCAACTCCGGCGGGCCGGGGATCATGTAGCTCGTCATGTTGCCGGTCAGCAGGTTGCCTTCGGAGTCGTAGAGCGCCTCCTCGAACAAGGCCTCGGCGATGCCCTGCGTGATGCCTCCGTGCAACTGGCCCTGGACGATGTTGGG
>JANMKR010000186.1:0-3785 GCA_031372145.1 Actinomycetota bacterium
AAGGGCCGCCATCTGACGAACGATGTCCGGGATCGCGACGTCCGCGTAGCCGGGCTCACGCTGTTTGACGAACCACGCGTTCTCGGCGAACCGGCACCCGTCGAGAAACAGCGGCAACCCGTGCCGATCGCACACCGCTCGCACGCCGCGCAGGTTCTCCATGCTGACGGGCTGCCCACCCCCCGAATTGTTGGTGACCGTCACGACGACGCATGGCACGTTGGCGGCCCCGCGCGTGCTGACAAGCCGTTCGAGGGCGTCCAGGTCCATGTTGCCCTTGAACGGGTGATCGGACGACGGCACCAGGCCCTCGGCGATGACCAGGTCGACCGCCTCGGCACCTGTCGCCTCGACATTCGCCCGCGTCGTATCGAAGTGCGTGTTGTTGGGGATCGTCGTGCCGGGGCCTGCGATGACGCTGAACAGGATCTTCTCGGCGGCGCGCCCCTGGTGGGTGGGGATGATGTGCGCAAACGGGAAGAGCTCATGGACCGCAGCGCGAAAGCGTTCGAACGATGGCGACCCGGCGTAACTCTCGTCCCCCCGCTGGATGCCCGCCCATTGCTCAGCCGACATCGCGCCCGTACCCGAGTCGGTCAGCAAGTCGATCAGCACGTCCTGGGACCGCAGCGCGAACAGGTTGTAGCCGGCCTCGCCCAGGTACACCTCGCGCTGCTGGGGCGTCGTCATGCGAATCGGTTCCACCGAGTGGATGCGAAACGGCTCGATGATCGTCGTCCAACCATCCATCGAACGGGACGATCTCACAGGTGGCCGGATCCCGTCACGATCGCGGACGACGCGCGCGACGTCGGCGTATCGTCTCGCGGTGCCCTCTGCCTCGCCCGCCTCCGAGCCTCGGGGGGCCTTCGCCTCGCTCGGCAGGTTGTGTGGACGTCGCCGCTGGTGGGTCATCGCCGCATGGATCGCCGTGCTGGCGGTGTTCGGACTGTTTGCGCCCAAGCTCGGCGACGTCCTGACCCCGGGCGGGTTCGAGATCGCGGGCTCCACATCCGAGCAGGCGCGCACGACGATTCTGGAGCGTTTCAGCGGTGACTCTCCGACCGCATTGACCGCCGTCCTGACGCTCAACCACGGGGCAGTCAATCCTCGCGCGTTGGACGAGGTCACGGCGCGGGTCGCGACCGCGCTGGCCGCCGATCCGCTGGTCGGCGAGGTCTCCGACCCACTCCACGGCCGTGACGGGCGCACCGTGTTCCTGGTCGCCGGTATCCGCGCAGGCCTGGATGTCGCGCTCAAGAAGGCCGACGATGTGATGGCACGCAGCCGCGCCCAGGCAACCCGCGATGTCCGGGTGGAGCTGACCGGTGGTCTCGCCATCTTCGACGACTTCGACACGGTCAACCAACAGGACCTGCGCCGTTCGGAACTCATCCAGATTCCGCTTGTCCTGCTGATCCTGCTGATCGTGCTTGGGTCGCTCATCGCCGCAGCGTTGCCGATCATCACGACGTTCACAGCCCTCATCGTGGCGCTCGGCGCCTTGTACTTCGTCGCACGGGGCGCGGACCTCTCGATCTATGTGCAGAACATCGTGCCACTGGTGGGCATCGGTGTCGGGGTCGACTACTCGCTGTTTTTGGTGCGTCGGTGTGCCGAAGAACTCCGTGCCGGACGCTCGACGCCCGATGCGATCGCGTGGACGATGCACACGTCCGGACGCGCGATCTTCTTCAGCGGCCTGACCGTCGTCGTCGCACTCGCCGGGATGTTCGCGGTGCAGATTCCGATCTTCACGGGCTTTGCGATCGGTTCGATCGCGGTCGTGGCCATCGCGATGGCGACCGCCTTGACGCTCGTGCCCGCAGTCCTCGCCGCGCTCGGCACAAGGATCACCCGCTGGAACGTGGGCGCACGCTTGCGACCCCCGATGTTCCGCGAGCGCCCGATCGACACGACCCGCTGGACGCGGTTGGCCGAGGCGGTCATGAGCCGCCCCTGGCCGTACCTGCTCGGTTCATCAGCCCTCCTGGTCGCCCTCGCGGTGCCGACGATCTGGCTGGACCTCGGATCGAGCGGCGCCACGTCGTTGCCGCGCAACGTGCCATCCATCCGGGCCTCGGATGCCGTGGCGCGCGAGGTCGGCCCTGGTGCCCTCGCCCAACTGCGAATCGTGATCGACGGCGGAGACCGGCCGCCTGCACAAGCCGGTGTCGACGCGCTCGTCGCGGCGATCCGCAACGACCCTGCCGTGACCCTGGTACGACGCCCCAAGATCGCCGACGACCGCACGGCGCAGCTCGTCGATGTCGTCCCGGCCTTCGGTGAGGACACCGTCGAGGCCCAGGATCTGGTCGCCCGTATCGAGGATCAAATCGTCCCCGCCACGACCGCACTGGGCCACGCCCGCGTGTTGATCGGCGGTGCCGCGAGCCAGAACCGCGACTTCAACGACACCGTCGCCAAGAACCTGCCGCGCGTCATCGCGCTGGTCATGCTGCTGACGTTTCTGGTGCTGGTCGTCCTGTTTCGCTCGATTCTGCTGCCGCTCAAAGCCGTGGTGATGACGTTGCTGTCGGTGTTCGCCTCCTACGGGGTGCTCGTGATGGTGTTCCAGTGGGGCTGGGGCGATGGCCTCCTGGGCTTCCACAACCTGGGCCACGTCACATCGTGGGTACCGCCGTTCCTGTTTTCGATCCTGTTCGGCCTGTCGATGGACTATGAGGTGTTCCTGCTGACCCGCGTCCGCGAGCACTACGACCGCCATGGTGATGACCGCGCGGCCGTGGCGTGGGGGCTCGCCCGGAGTGGCGGCGTCATCACCGCGGCCGCCGCGATCATGATCGTGGTGTTCCTGTCGTTTCTGCTCAACCGTCTGATCCCGATCAAGGAATCGTCACTCGGGCTTGCGGTGGCGGTGCTCCTTGACGCCACGATCGTCCGAATCATCCTGGTCCCCGCGTTCATGCGCGTTGCGGGCAAATGGAACTGGTGGCTGCCACCGTGGCTCGACCGGATCCTTCCTGCGCCACACCGCGAGGGCCCGCTCGCCCCGGCGCCGGAACACCCGTGACGGACCCGTGCATTCCCCGCGACTCAGCTGACATGAGCGAGGCATCGGCGGCCTGGGATATCGTTGCGGTCATGGCAACGGCAGTCGCGGTGCCAGAGGCAGCTCGCACATTTCGTGACGACGTCCGCGCGATCGGCTGGACGGTGGGAGTCGGCGTCGGCGCCGGAGTGCTGAGCGGCTACCTGCTGGTCGGACCGCTTGCACGGCTCTTGATGTTGCTCTTGCGCGTGACGTCAACCGACGCGGTACGCGGAGTCACCAGCGACGACGGTTTCACCATCGGTCGTTTTTCGGTGATGGACACGCTCGGACTGCTGTTCATCTGCGCGACCCTGGGAGGGGTCGCCGGAGTCGTGTATGTCGTGGCACGGTTCACAGTCCGGCACCGCAATCGCCGACTCGCGCTCTGGACGATCTTGTGCGCGGCGTTTGGCGGTGCCGTACTCGTCCACGACAGTGGCGTCGACTTCGTCCTACTCGAACCGACATGGCTCGCGATCGGGGGGTTTGTCGCGTTACCGGCCATCGGAGGGTTGATCATCGCCCTCGTCGTCGATCGGCTTTCATCGATCACCGCCCCCGGCGCACGGATGCGGTTGGCCATTCCCGCAACAGGTCTGCTCGCTCCGCCGGCCGCGGCGGTCGCGCTCGTTCTCGGCGCGTTGATGCTCGCGCTCAGGAGCCTCCGGTCGGGCCCAACGCTGATCCGTTACCTGCGTCCGACCGTGGTCGCTTTGGCGATCATTGTGAC
>JANMKR010000191.1:0-57779 GCA_031372145.1 Actinomycetota bacterium
CTGGCCGCGTTGGCGCTCGTCGTCGGTGTGCTCCTGGTGATCGTCGCGATCATCTACTGGGTCAAGACCGCGGACGGATTGCCGTCCTGGCTGCCCGGACACGAGGCCGGCTCGACGCACCACCACGTCAAGCATGGGGTCGCAGCGTTCTTCGTCGGCGCCGCCTGCCTGGTCTACGCGTGGTTCCAGACCGGGACCAACCACAAGCTGTCGGCCGGGTGATCGCGGGGTGCTGATCTCGTACGGCCAAGCGATCATCCTTGGCCTTCTTCAAGGCGTGTCCGAACTCTTCCCGGTGTCGAGCCTCGGTCACAGCGTGATACTCCCGCGCCTCGTCGGCTGGGACATCCACCAGAACGATCCGTACTTCATCACGTTCCTCGTGGCGACCCATCTGGCGACGGCCCTGGTGTTGCTGGGATTCTTCTGGCGCGATTGGGTCCGCATCGTCAAGGGCCTCGGTCGGAGCCTGCGCGATCGCGGGATCGCTCCGGATGACACCGATGCAAAGCTCGGCTGGCTGCTCGTCATCGGCACGATCCCCGCGGGGATCCTGGGGTTGTTGCTCGAGCACTCACTGCGCGATGTGTTCGCGTCGGCGCGGTCGGCGGCGTTCTTCCTGATGGTGAACGGAGCATTGCTCTACGGCGCCGAGATCTTGCGTCGACGCGGCGCGCACGACGAGGTGGACGACGACGACGAGCGCGTCGCACGTCAACTCACGTTCCGCTCGGCGTTCGGTGTCGGTGCGGCCCAGGCGATCGCGCTCATCCCCGGACTGTCGCGGTCTGGCGCGACGATGGGCGGAGGATTGCTGGCGGGCCTGAGCAACAAGGACGCCGCCCGGTTCGCGTTCCTGCTCGCGACCCCCATCATCGGGGCGGCCGCCATCCTGAAACTCCCCGAGCTGTTTGGCCCTGACGGCAACGGCGTCCGTGGTCCGGCGTTCGTCGGCGCCCTCTGCTCTGCGGTGACCGCGTACCTCGCCGTCCGGTTCCTGATGCGCTTCTTCGAGCGCCAGCGACTGACCGGTTTTGCGATCTACTGTGCCCTGGCCGGTGCCGCTGCGTCCATCTACTTCGTGTTCTGACGCCCGCCCTCGTCACGGGTCGAGGCCGACGCCGACCGCCGGTATGGACGTAAGCTGACGCCGGTCCTGTACGAGGTTGTTGCAATTGTTGCGATCAGCGTATGCTCGCGCTGCCGGTCCTTGACAAAGGGGGTTCCATGTATCCGGCCAGCTTCGACTACGTTGCGCCAACGGGTCTCGAGGAGGCGATTGCCCTGCTCGATTCGCATGGCCACGATGCCAAGGTGGTGGCGGGCGGGCAGAGCCTGATCCCGCTCATGAAGTTTCGTTTCGCCAGTCCGGCGATCCTGGTCGACATCAACGGCATCCCCGGGCTTGACACGCTCGCCGAAGGTGACGGCGGTTTGCACATCGGGGCGCTGGTGCGCCACAAGGACTGCGAACGCAGCACCCTCTTGCACGGTGGTCGGTGGGGCCTGCTGGGAGCGACGGCACGCCTCGTTGCCGATCCGCTCATCCGCAACCGTGGCACCGTGTGCGGCTCGCTCGCCCACGCTGACCCGCAGGGCGATTGGGCATCGGCGATGATGGCCTGCCGGGCCGAAGTCGTTGCTCAAGGGCCTGCTGGCTCGCGGCGTATTCCGGTGGGCGAACTGGTGGTCGGGCCGTTCGAGACCCAGATCGAGCCCAACGAGATCATCACCGAATGCGTCGTGCCCGATCCGGGCGCCAACACGGGCGGGACGTACCTCAAGCTCGAGCGCAAGATCGGCGACTATGCGACCGCGGCGGTCGCGGTCCAGGTCTCGATGACCAATGGCACGATCGGCACGGCCGGCATCGCGCTGACCGGGGTGGGATCACGCAACATCCAGGCGAGTGAGGCAGAAGCGCTGCTCGGCGGCAAGGAGCCGTCGGCGCAACTCATCGTCGAGGCATCAAAGCTGGCGGCCGCGGCGGCCGATCCGACCGCGGACAACCGTGGCAGCGTCGAGTACAAGCGAAGCGTCATCCGGGTCTTCACCGAACGGGCGCTGACCGAATCCATCCGTCAGGCGAAGGGAGGCGCGCTGTGAGCACCCAAGCACCGCCGGCCGCGCGGCCGGTCAACGTCACGATCAACGGTCAAGCACGGAGCGCGAGCGTCGAGCCCCGCGCGTTGCTGGTCCACTACATCCGCGAGTCGCTCGGGTTGACGGGCACCCACATCGGATGCGACACCACGAGCTGCGGCGCCTGCACCGTCCTGGTCGACGGTGTCCCGATGAAGAGCTGCACCATGTTCGCCGTTCAGGTCGAGGGCAAGGAGATCACGACCGTCGAAGGGCTCAAGGGGGCGGCGGGCCTGCACCCGGTGCAGGAGGGCTTCCACGAGGAACATGGTTTGCAGTGCGGGTTCTGCACCCCGGGGATGATGTTGAGCAGCAAGGCCCTGCTGGAGGACAACCCGGATCCCACCGAGGAGGAGATCCGCTGGGCGCTGTCAGGACAGATCTGCCGGTGCACGGGCTACACCAACATCGTCAAGGCCGTGCAGTACGCGGCGAAGAAGATTCGGGAAGGTAGTGCGGCATGACGACTGACGCCCGTGAAGAGATCCGCGGCATCGGCCACTCGGTCAAGCGCATCGAGGATGCCCGCTTTGTGCAGGGGCGCGGCAACTACGTCGAGGACGTCGTGCTGCCAAACATGCTTCACATGGCGATCCTGCGCAGCCCGTACGCACACGCGACGATCAAGTCAATCGACACGGCACGGGCCACAGCCTCGCCGGGCGTCGTCGTGGTCGTCACGGGCGAGATCCTGGCCGCGCACAACCTGGCGTGGATGCCGACGCTCTCGGGCGACACCCAGGCGGTGCTCGCCACCGACAAGGTGCGGTTCCAGGGGCAGGAGGTCGCGTGCGTCATCGCCGAGACCATCGCCCAGGCCCACGATGCGCTCGAGCTGGTCGACGTCGACTACGAGCCGCTGCAGGCGGTCACGAGCCCACAGCAGGCGATGAGTGCGGGGGCACCGATCATCCGCGACGAGAAGGAAGGGCAGACCGACAACGCGTGTTACCACTGGGAGTCGGGCGACGCCGCTGCGACCGAGCAAGCGTTTGCCGCTGCCGACAAGGTCGTCAGCCTCGATACGTACTACCCGCGCTGTCACCCCGCCCCGCTTGAGTGCTGCGGGTGCGTCGCCGACGTCAACCCGGCCGACGGCAAGTGTCGCATCTACATGACCTCGCAGGCGCCGCACGCCCATCGGACGTTGTTCGCGATCGTGGCCGGGCTGCCCGAGCACAAGATCCAGATCATCAGTCCCGACATCGGCGGCGGGTTCGGCAACAAGGTGCCGATCTATCCCGGCTATGTCGTCGCCACGGCGGCGTCGCTGCTGATCGGCCGGCCGGTCAAGTGGATCGACGACCGCACCGGCAACCTGATCTCGACCGGCTTCGCCCGGGATTACCACATGCATGGTGAGCTGGCGCTCCAGGGCGACCAGATCACGGGGCTGCGGGTCAAGATGCTCTCCGACAACGGGGCGTTCTTCGCAGATGCCCAGCCCTCCAAGTTCAAGGCCGGCCTCTTCCACATCGTCACCGGCTCGTACGACATCCCGACGGCCCACGTCGTCACGGATGGCGCGTACACCAACAAGGCGCCGGGCGGCGTCGCGTACCGCTGTTCGTTCCGCGTGACCGAGGCCAGCTACCTGATCGAGCGGCTCGTGCAGAACGCGGCGTACGAACTGGGCGTCGACCCGGTCGACTTCCGCAAGGCCAACTTCATCAAGCCCGAGCAGTTCCCGTACACATCGGCCACCGGGTTCGAGTACGACTCCGGCGACTACGAGGCCGCCATGGATCTGTGCCTCGAGAAGATGGACTACACGGGCATGCGCGCCGACCAACTCACGGCGCGTGCGGACGGGCGCCTGCTGGGCGTCGGCATCGCGTCGTTCACCGAGGTTGTGGGTGCCGGCAAGGGCAAGGACTACGACATCGCCGGCCTGCGGATGTTCGACTCGGCCGAGCTCCGTCTGCACCCCACCGGCAAGGCGATCCTCAAGCTCGGCACCAAGTCGCAGGGGCAGGGCCACGAGACGACCTACGGTCAGATCATCGCCAGCCAGCTCGGCATCCAACCCGAGGATGTCCTGGTGGAGGAAGGCGACACCGACACCACGCCGTACGGTCTTGGCACCTACGCCAGCCGCTCGACGCCGACCTCCGGTGCGGCCGCGGTCATCATCGCCCGCAAGCTCCGCGACAAGGCCCGGTTGATCGCGGCGCACCTGCTGGAATGCGCGCCGGACGACCTGGAATGGGACCAGGATCGGTTCCACGTCAAGGGCGCGACAGACCGGGTCAAGACGATCCAGGAGTGCATCTTCGCCGCCTACTCCGACCTGCCCGACGGCATGGAGCCGGGGCTCGAGGGCGTGCACTACTACGACCCGCCCAACATGACGTTCCCGTTCGGCACGTACGGCGTCGTGGTCGAGATCGACCGCGGAACCGGCGAGTGGAAGGTCCAGAAGATGGTGGCCGTCGATGACTGCGGCGTGCGCATCAACCCGATGATCGTCGAAGGGCAGATCACCGGTGGCCTGACCGAGGGCTACGCCATCGCCGCCATGGAGTTGATCGACTTCGACGAGGACGGCAACTGCATCGGCAGCAACTTCATGGACTACCTGATCCCGACCGCATGGGAGACCCCGGTGTTCGACCTGGGCGAGACGGTGACCCCGTCGCCGCACCACCCCATCGGCGCCAAGGGCGTCGGCGAGTCGGCCACGGTCGGGTCGCCCGCCGCCTACGTCAATGCCGTCATCGACGCGTTGCAGCATGCCGGGGTCACGAACATCGACATGCCGGTGACATCGTCCAAGGTCTGGGAGGCGCTGAACGAGGTGGGTCTGGCGCTGTGAGCAACAGCCGCACTGCCGTGTGTGAGGCGGCGTATGGGTGACGTGATCGCACGCGCCGCACGGCTCGGCGCCGAGGGGACGGCATACGCGCTGGCGACGGTGGTCGGCGTGCTCCGTCCCGCGTCGGCCCGCATGGGCAATCAGGCGATCGTCACCGCAGACGGGGCGATTGACGGCTGGGTGGGCGGGGCGTGCTCTGAGCCGGTCGTCGTCCGCGAGGGACTGCGATCCCTCGTCGACGGTCTCCCGCGATTGGTCAAGATCTGTCCGGCCGGCGAAGCGGCGGACGCCGGGCCGGACGTCGTCATCGCCGAGAGCTCCTGCGCATCGGAGGGGACCGTGGAAGTGTTCATCCAGCCGCATCTGCCGAGCCCGCTGCTGCGCGTCGTCGGCGACAGCCCGGCCGGCCGGACCCTGCGCGACCTCGCCCGCACGATCGGCTGGCGGATCGCCGAGGTCGGTGACGGCGGCGACGCGGTCGTCGTCGCGACCATGGGCCGGGGCGACGAGGACGCGCTCCACCAAGCCGTCGCCTCGGGCGCGGAATACGTCGGGCTGGTCGCCAGCGCGCGCCGCGCCGGCGTGGTCCGGGCGGCCCTGCGTGAGCGGGGCGTCTCGGACGAACAACTGGCGGTGGTGCGAAGCCCGGCCGGCCTCGACCTGGGTCCATCCACCCAGCAAGAGATCGCCGTGGCGATCCTCGCCGAACTCGTCGCGTGGAGCCACGGTCGCGGCGGCTCACCCCGACAGCTCCTCGAGGCGACCGACCCGGTGTGCGGGATGGCGATCAGCGTGGAGGGCGCCGACGTCACCTACGACCACAACGGCACCACGTACTACTTCTGCTGCCCCGGCTGTCGAGGGACCTTCGCCGCCGACCCCGAAAAAGCGCTCGCGACGGTCCACCCGACGTTCGGGTAGCGCCGGCGGCCGAGGTTCATGCTCGGACGCGAACGTGCCGATAGGACGGCATGCGCGGAGTGATGATGATCGCGGTGCTCATCGGCTCGACCCTTGGGGGGTTCGTTCCCAACCTGTGGGGCGGGAGCGCCCTCTCGGTGGCGGGTTTCGTGTTCTCGATGTTGGGTGGCATCGCCAGCATCTGGGCGGGTGCCAAGGCGAGCGCCTACCTCTGAGTCGCGTGACGCGAGGTGCTGCCGGTCGTACGAGCCCGCTCGTGACCGGCCGCGCTGATGCGGCCGGCCACGCGCTGGGGGTCGCCGGCTAGGCGGCGTTGGCGGCCGCGGCGATCGCGTCGGCCAGCTCAGCGGGGCGGGAGAGCAACGGGATGTGTCCGGCGTCGACGCTGACGACGTTGGTGGCGTTTGACGCCATCCGGCGCTGCAGCTCAGGCGAGAACACCCGGTCCTGGGTGCACACCACGTACGTGGAGGGGTGCTCCTTCCAGCCCAGCGCGGTAGGCGCCTCGCCGAAGACCGACAAGCGATGCGTCCCAAGTCCCGCGATGATCGGGTCGGCCTGCTCCTGGGTGACGTCGTTGAACAGATCGACCTTCGCGCCGGCCGGGTCGAGCGTGCTGAGGCCATCATCGGTCGCTTGGATCGCGTTGCCAAGGGTGCTGGGCGTCGAGTCCTGACCCATCAACGAGAACGTGGACTCGCCCTCGTTGGGAAGCACGGCGCAGACGTACACCAGGTGCGCGACGTTGTCGTTGGCGGCCGAGGCCTCGGTGATGACCGCTCCGGCGTACGAGTGCCCGACGACGACGGCGGGCTCGCCGATCTCGTCGAGTGCGGAACGGACGGCTGCGGCGTCGTCCGCCAGGGTCGACGGTGCGGAATCGCGCGAGGGCAGGTCGATCGCGGTGCTGGTGATGCCCCGCTTCTCAAGCTCGGCCTGCACATATCCCCACGCCCATGCGCCACCCCACGCGCCGTGAACAAGCAGTACCGGTGATGCACTCATGGAGATCCTCCTGATTGGGGTGCGCCCGCATCGCAACCCGATGTCCGACGCGACGCAATATTTCACTCATTGATGAGTGACCTCGTGGATCGTACACTGCCGCCGTGATCAGCGAACCATTCCCCAACGCGGACGGACCTGGCGGCGACGAGGTCTGCCCGAGCCCGGTGCCGATCGCGTCCCTGTGTCAGCAACTCGTGGTCGTCGGCGACGACCTGGCGGAGGTATTCGAGCGCATCACCCGGCGCAACGGGCTCACGCTCGTGCAATACAACGCCCTCAACCTTCTGGCACTCGTCGCTCCGGACGCTCAGGAGCCGTGGCAGCTCGCCCAGGTGCTCGCCATCGGGTCGAACCACATCACGGTGGTGCTCGACCGGCTCGAGGAGCAGGACCTGGTGACGCGCGGACCGCATCCGCACGACGGGCGTCGGCGACTTGTGCGGCTGACGCAGGTGGGCCAGGCGTGTGCGGACCGGACCTCCGCAAGCCTGCGGGAGCTGGAGCGCCGCCTGGTCGACTCGGCCCTGGCACCGGCCGAGCAGCGTGAGCTGCAACGGCTCTCGACGCAGTTGCGACACGCGATTCGTGAGCTTGTGATCCCCGTCGGCGGCGTGCGACCCGGCCCGTAACGGGTTCGGGCGGGCTGAGCCGGCGCGATTACTCATGCGTGAGTGAACGGATAGGCTCCAGGCATGGAAGTCGCGAACTGGTCGCGACACGGGTTCTCGCACATCGAATGAAAGGGACGACACAATGGCAACAGACCGGCACGCAGCCGTCACCTGGCACGGCGACCTGCTGCACGGAACCGGCACGATCACCCACGTCACGAGCGAGGCGTTCGGGCCGCTGGATGTGTCGTGGCCGTCGCGGTCGGAGGAGCCGAACGGGCGAACCAGCCCGGAGGAGCTGATCGCCGCCGCCCACGCGTCCTGCTACTGCATGGCGCTGGCGCACGAACTGGCCGAGGCGGGGACGCCACCCGAGGAGTTGTCGGCCGGCGCGACGGTCACATTCGTTCCGGGTACCGGCATCACGCGCTCGGCCCTGACGGTCGTGGGACGGGTTTCGGGTCTCGACGAGGCGGGTTTCGTCGCAGCGGCGCAGGCCGCCAAGGACGGCTGCCCGGTGTCACAGGCCCTCAAGAGCAACGTCGAGCTGACGGTCGACGCGCGGCTCGCCTGACGCACGGATTGTTCATCACAACGAAAGGCGGCCTTGTGGCCCTGACATCAATCGGCAAGGACAACGAGGTCTTCACGGCGATCTTCGAGTTCAACGTGGATCCCGAGCAGCAGGCGCGCATGCGCACCGAGCTGCCGCAGATCATGGCGAACGTCGTCAGCAAACAGCCGGGATTCGTCTCGGGCAACCTGCACCTGAGCCACGACGGCACCAAGGTCCTCAACTACTTCCAGTGGCAGAACGAGGCCGCGTTCCGGGCGTTCCGGGCCGACGCGGCCACGCAGGAGAAGGTGATGGCGGTCATCGGTCCGTATGGACCGCACCCGCGCACCTACGACGTCGTGTTCTCGGTGCGGGCGGACGACGCGACGTAGTCCGCGGCCGCGGCCGGTCCCGGCGGCCGCGTGCCGCCGGGACCACACCTGGACTCAGGGGCGGCGCATCAACCAGGCGGCGAGCGGTGCGCCGACGGCGGGTATGGCGGCGACCAGCCGGATGCGGTTCGGCAGTTGCGGGATCAACAGCGCGACGATGATCACCGTGATGTAAAGGATGCCGTGAATCGGGCCGACAGTCGACGTCACACCCTTGGCGTGCGACGTGGCCAGGTTGACGAGCAGCACGATGAGGGTGAGCGTCTCGGCGACCGCCAGCCAGTCGAACAACCGCCGCAGCTTCGCGGCGCTCATCCGGGCTTGACCACCATCAGCACGAGGATGACGACCCATGCGAGTGCGAACAGCCCGCTTGCCACCGGAAGTCGTCGCGGGCCCGGAGGCGTGACCAAGGCCTGGCCCTGATCGATCACGATCCGCCACAACAGCAGGCCGGCCACGAACGACAGCACGATCGACGCACCGATCCAGGCGGTGTCGAGCACATCGTCCTTCAGCGCGAGCGCAAAGCCCAAACCCGGGACCAGGAGTGCCAGCACCCCGTAGACACGGGTGATGCGATGCAGGACCCGAGCCGCGGGTGCCTGCCCGGGCTGCGCCACCAGCCGCGGAAACATCGCCATCGCGACGGTCACCGCTCCGACGAAGATCGTCGCCGCGAGGATGTGACCGATCAGCAGAACATCACCCATTCCACGACGCTACCGACCTGGCGCCCATCTGGCCGGGCCCACGGGCTGGATGAACGTCATGTCCTTGTCGCGGCGGGGCGCGCCCGCGGGCCGCTGCCGTGCGACGACTACAATCGTCACATGCCCTTGCTCATCTCAGTGACCGTGCGCCTGTTCGCCTCCCTGCGCGAAGCCGCGGGGACGGACCGGGTGACCCTGTCGGTGCCACACGCCACGCCCGTCGGCGCGTTGTGGTCCCATCTGCCCGATGCGCTCTCGGCCGGTGTGCCGCCTGCGGCGCTCCGCTACGCGCTCAACCATGAGTGGACGCTTCCAGGCGCGCCGCTTCGTGACGGCGACGAGGTTGCCCTGGTGCTCCCGGTGAGCGGCGGATGACGGGGCTGACTGCGGATCCCCTGGACCTGGCGGCGTTGATCGCGGCGGTCAGCAACCCCGAGCACGGCGGGCTCAGCGCATTCTTGGGGTGCATCCGGCGCGAAGACGCGATCCGCCCGGTTGTCGCGATCGAGTATCAAGCGTATGAAGAGCTGACCGAGCGTGAGCTTGTCGCCGTGGCCGCCGAGGCGGTGTCGCGGTTCGGCGTCGCGGTGGCGTGCATCCACCGGACCGGCCGGGTCGAGGTGGGCGAGCCCAGCGTCGCGGTGGCGGTCTCCGCGCCGCATCGACCGGCGGCGTTTGCCGCCTGCCGGTACGTCATCGACGAGCTCAAGGTGCGCGCCCCGATTTGGAAGCGGATGCACTACGCCGACGGGGCGACCGAATGGATCGACGGACGTGATCGCGTGGCCGATGGACGACCCGCGTAGGTCGCTGCCCTCCGTCGATGCCGCCCTGACGGGGGTGGGAATCGCGGAGCTCCTCGACACCCATCCGCGCGGTCAGGTCGTGGACGCCGTTCGGGCAGCCATCGACGCCAGGCGTCGCACCGGCGGCGGGGTGGCCGGCTTGGCCGATGACGTCGCAACCCGGTTGCGCCCGTCGTTGCGTCGCGTGATCAACGCAACCGGGGTCGTCCTGCACACCAACCTGGGACGCGCGTCGCTGGCTCCGCAGGCCGCTGCCGCGGTCGCGGCGGCGATCGGCACGTCCAACCTCGAATGGAACACCGAGACCGGTGAACGCGGGTCGCGGCAGGACCACGTGGTCGACCACCTGCGGGCGCTGACGGGCGCCGACTCCGCCGCAGTCGCCAACACCAACGCAGGCGGTGTGTTGCTCGCGCTCGTCGCGCTGGCCAGCGGCAGGGAGGTCATCGTCTCGCGGGGTCAGCTCGTCGAGATCGGCGGCGGCTTTCGTGTCCCCGAGGTGCTGACTGCATCCGGGTGCAGGTTGATCGAGGTCGGCACGACCAACAAGACGCGCACGGCTGACTACGAACGCGCCATCGGACCCGACACCGCCGCCATCCTGCGTGTGCATCCGTCCAACTTCCGGGTCGTGGGCTTCACCGAGGAGGCGCCGCTCGGCGAGCTCGTCGCGCTTGCCCACGAGCGGGGGCTCGTCGTCATCGACGATCTGGGCAGCGGTGCGCTGACAGGCGACCCCATCTACCGTGGCGAGCCGGATGTGCGTTCGAGCGTGGCCGCCGGGGTCGACGTGACCTGCTTCAGCTCGGACAAACTCATGGGCGGACCGCAAGGCGGGGTCCTGGTCGGGACCGCCGACGCGATCGGTCGTTGCCGCAAGCATCCGTTGATGCGGGCGCTCCGCCCCGACAAGCTCACGATCGCGGCGCTCGAGGCGACGCTCGCCTTGCACCGTGAGCCCGAGGAGGCACGACGGTCGATCCCCACGCTCGCCATGCTCGCGGCCGATGCCGAGACGCTGCGGACGCGTGCGGAGCGCCTGGCGGCGGCGATCGGCGGCGAGGTCGTGCCGACCGTGGGGCGCGTCGGCGGGGGATCGTTGCCCATCGAGGAGCTGGCCAGCCTGGCGGTCGCCCTCGACGCGCCGGACGGTCCCGATGCGCTCAACGCACGGCTGCGTGGAGGAGATCCACACGTCGCCGCCCGCGTCGCGGACGGCCGTGTACTGCTGGACGTCTTGACCTTGAGCGCTGACGACCTCGCCGTGTTACCCGCACTGGTGGAGGCCGCTCGATGAGTCGCCTTGACGAATTGCAGTCGATCATCGACGGTGACGATGCCGACCAGGCGGCGGTCGCCCTGGTCGAATTGGGCCTCGTCCACCAGGAAGCGGGTCGGCCCGATCTGGCTGAGGCAGCGTTCGTCCGCGTCATCGAGACCGCCCACGAGGGACAGGCGCCACGCGCGGCGTTTGAGTTGGCTCAGCTCTACGAGGAGCACGGTGATATCGAGGGCGCGCGCGAGGCGTATCGCATCGTGCTTGAGGCGGGCGGGCACGGGTTGGCAGGTCCGGCGGTCTGCGGGTTGCGACGTTTGAAATGAGCGCCGCAGGTCCGCTGGTGTTGGGCACGGCTGGGCACGTCGATCACGGCAAGACCGCGCTGGTGCTCGCGTTGACCGGGCGCGACACCGATCGCCTGCCCGAAGAGAAGGCCCGGGGCATCTCCATCGCGTTGGGGTTCGCTCCCTTGGAACTCAGCCCGGACCGCACCGTGAGTTTGGTTGACGTGCCCGGCCATGAGCGGTTCGTGCGTCACATGATCGCGGGCGCGAGCGGCGTGGACGGCTACCTGTTGTGTGTCGCCGCGGACGACGGTGTCATGCCCCAAACCGTCGAGCACATGTCCGTGCTGCGCCTGCTCGGTGTCACGGACGGCGTTGTCGCGGTGACCAAGAGCGACCTGATCGAGCCGGATCTTGCGATCGACGAGGCACGCGAACTTGTGGGTGACGGACCCGAGGTCATCGCCGTGTCGACGGTGACCGGCCGCGGCATGACCGATCTTCGGACTGCGCTCACCCGTCTTGCGGAGCGGCTGGAGCGGCGCACGGCGTCAGGCCGACCCAGGCTGTTCGTGGACCGCGTCTTCTCCGTCGCAGGTGCCGGGACGATTGTGACCGGCACCCTCTGGGGCGGCGCGATCTCGGTGGGTGACCGCGTGCAAATCGTGCCCGGCACCAATCTTGCACGGGTACGGGGCGTGGAGGCGCACGATGTGGCGGTCGAGGTGGCGTCGGGCGGGCGCGTGGCGCTCAACCTTGTCGGCATCGAGCGCGAGGATGCGCCGCGCGGGTCATGCGTGGTTCGCGCGGACGATGGGTGGGAGCCGACGATGCTGCTGGATGTCGCCGTCGACTGGCTGGCAGACGCCGGCGGCCCGCTCCGCTCGCGTCGCCGGCTGCAGGCGTTCCTGGGGACCGCCGAGGTGGGTGCCACATGCGTGTTGCTCGAAGCGAACGAGTTGGCCGTGGCTGATCGTGGCTATGTGCAGCTTCGCTTGGACGTCGCCGTGCCCGCGGTTGCAGGCGATCGCCTGATCCTGCGCTCGGCCGAACGTCGCACGGTCGGGGGTGCCCAAGTGATCGATGCGCAGCCGGCTCGGCACGGCAAGGGTGCGGGAGCGGGTGTGCGGCTCGCCCTGTGCGAACGTGGCGATGACGCCGGACTTGCGGCCCTCGACATCGCTCGGGCGGGGTGGCGCGGGGTTCGAATGGACGTCGGGTTGGCACGCCGGGCGGGTGCGTCGGTACTCGATGGTGGCTGGGCCGTGGCGTCTGACGTGTGCGATGCGGCGTGCCGGGCGCTCGCAGCGGCAATGGGCGACGGCATCAGCGCGGCCGCTGCGCGTGCCGCAACCGGACTTGACGGCGAGGTTGCCGATGCGCTGATCGCCACACTCCAAGGCGACGGCCGGCTGCGCCGTGACGGCGGTCGGGTGCTGCCGCCCGGCCCGGTGACGAGCGATCCCGCACGCGCCAACGTGGCACGCATCCTGGCCGACGCCGGTGTGCGTCCGCCGGGGATGGTCGAGCTGGGCGAGCTGACCGGACTCCGGCCGGAGCGGCTCACGGCGATCCTGGTGGAGTTGCGTGCGGCCGGGGTTGTGGTCTCGGCGGGTGACCTGTGGTTTGACGCCCATGCCGTCGCCGGCGCCGTCGGCGCGGCACGTCGGCTCCTCGCGGAGGGCCCGAAAGGCATCGGGGAGCTTCGCGACCTGTGGTGTGTGGGGCGCCGCCACGCACTGGCGCTCGCCGCCCACCTCGACGCGATCGGGATGACCCGCCGCACCGGCGACAACCGCGTGCTCCGGCGCGGTGCAGCGACCGGGTAACATTCGCCGCGATGCCAGTTCCCGAGCGGATTGAGCGCCCTTCGATCGGCGTCATCGAACCCGACGTCATCCGGATCGAGCCGCCGGAGGAGGAACTGTGGACCGATGACTCAGGTACCGACTACAGCGGCTGGTATTGCGTGGGCACCAACCCATGGCCGTGTCCGGCCGACAGCTGCACGTTCGTCGCGATGTTCCTGACTGCGGCGCATCTGGTCATCGTGTGGCCCGAGGGCGATGACCCCAGCCTGCTGACCCACTGTGCGATCGCCCGCGACGTGGGACGCAACCCCAAGGTGCAGGAATACGAGCCGGCGTTCGGACGGGCCTGTTCGTACTACCAATGGGAGGCGGCCGGCCGGCCCGTCCACGGAGTCCGCGCCCAGACGTAGGGGACGTCGAACGCAAAGGGGTCGCGATGGAGCACAACTTCACCCATTCGGGGTACAGCGTCGGCGTCGAAGAGGAGTTGATGATCCTCGATTCGACGACGCTCGACCTCGTCAATGCGATCGAGGAGCTGCTCGGCCCAGCCGAACGTGGCGACGTCAAACCCGAGCTGATGGAATCGGTGCTCGAGATCTCGACCGATCCCTGTGCGACGATCACCGAGGTGCGCGACCAGCTCGGTGCATTGCGCCGGGCGGTGCGCCAGCGAGCCGAAGCCAAGGGATACGCAATCGGCTCTGCCGGTACGCACCCGTTTGCCAAATGGGAGGAGCAGCGCATCGCTGCGCGCCCCCGCTACCGTGATCTGATCAGTGCGTTGCGGTTCGTCGCGCGCCAAGAGCTGATCTTCGGTCAGCACGTCCACGTCGGCCTGGACGATCCCGAAAAAGCCATCTGCGTCGCCAACGGACTGCGGCTCTACGTACCTGCGCTGCTCGGGTTGTCGGCCAACTCGCCCTACTGGCGCGGCGACGCGACCGGGCTGGCATCGACGCGAATGCCGATCTTCCGGGCGTTCCCCCGCGTGGGCATCCCGCCGTACTACGCCGATTGGGCCGACTACCAACGGCGGATCGAGTTCCAGATCGCGGCCGGGGTCATCCAGGACTACACCTACCTGTGGTACGACGTGCGCCCGCACCCGGCGTTGGGCACGGTCGAGATCCGGGCGATGGATTCCCAGACGCGTCTGGAACATGCCGTCGGCATCTCCGCCCTGGTGCAGGCACTCGTTTGCAAGCTGGCGACGGAGTGGGAGGACGGCCACGTACCGGAGCGCCACCCCCACGAGATGCTGGACGAGAATCGCTGGATGGCCGCCCGGCACGGCCTGCGTGGAGAGCTCGTGGACCTGCCCTCGACCGAGCGCATCGCGACCAAGACGTTCGTGCGTCGCCTGCTCGAGGAGGTGCGCGGACACGCGGAGGACCTGGGGTGCGCGGACGAACTCACCGGCGTCGTGGACCTTCTGGAACACGGCAACGGCGCCCAGCGCCAGGTCGTCGTCTTCGAAGCCAATCGCGACCTCCGTGAGCTGATGGCCGATATCGTCGTCGCAACCGGGGAATAGCGCCCGGACGCGGTGCCGGGCGACGAACGGGTTGCCCGCCACTGCGGGAGCTCAGGACATCGCCCCGGATGGTCGCGGCGCTTGACCGTCCCGACCGATTCGGGTGTGCCGGTCGAGTACCAATGGAAACCAGGAGTTTCCGGTAAGCGACCGGTCCGGTTTGGGGTGCGCTTTTCGCGTTCCTGCACGGCCTCGCCGACCGCATCGCGGTGATGTATGAGGGCAGAATCGTTGCCACCCTCGAAGCGGCGACTGCGACCCGCGAGCAGGTGGGTCTGCTGATGGCCGGCGGGAGCGCGCCGGCATCGTCCGGGTAGGTCCCGGGTCAGATTCCCAGCGCGCGCTCCAGATCGCGGCGGAAGCGCTCAGTGGTGAGCCGGCGCCATTCCACCAGAAACCGGTCGTACAGCTCGTCTCGCTCCTGGGTCCGTCGCGCGAGCAGGGCCTCGATGCCGGGTCGCTCCGACAACGTTCCCGCGTCGTCGAGCTGCGCGCGAAACCGTTCGAATGCGGCTTCACGTCGTGCCAGCCCGACGCGTCGTGTGAGACCGGTCTGGCGCATCAGCTCGCGCGCCGCAGCCGCATCGCGTTCGGCGAGGCGCTCCAGGTGGTCGTGCAGCATCGGCACCTGCACGTCCCGGTCATGGATCTCGCCGAGCAGGTCCTGCAGGTCCTTGATCTGATCGATGAAGGGTCCCAGGTCGGCCGGGAACGCGATCTCGAAGATCTCGAGCAGGTAGCGCAGCCGCTTGCAGGCGATCCGCATGTCGTGCAGCTCGCGCACGTGACCGGGGTGGGTCACATACGGTGCGAACGCCCACACCTCGTCGATGCGCACCGTCAGGATCCGGCGGGCATTCGGTCGCAGGCGCCGGTCGGGGTCGAGACCCGTGATCGCGCGGGGCTTGGCCACTACTCGCCCGCCGGGTTGGTCGTCAGTTCGTCGGGTTCCACCCCGGTGTGTCGTTTGACCCACCGTTCGAAGCGCACGGCGAAGCGCTCCTCGTCCAAGCGGGTGAACAGCGCGGCGATGTGCGTGGCTTCACCGGTGCGTTGCGCGCGGTACTCCGCGGCGAGCGCTTCGATGCCGGGTCGCTCGTGGTCGGCGAACTCCCCGAGCACGGCGTCGAGCCCGTCGACCGCGACGTCCAGGTCGCGCGCGGCGCCCAACGTGTCGGTGATCTCCTTGACGACGCGCAGGTGTCTGCGAAACGTCTTTGCGGGGAATGCGCCGGCAAAGGCATCCATCGCGGCACGCAGGCGCCGGGACGAGACCCGCATGGCGTGGAGCTCCTCGATGTCGTCACCGGCCAGCGTGCCGTCGCGATAGCTCATCATTTCGCGCCACCGTGTCAACACCACGCGGCCAGCCGCATCGCGGAACGTCGCGTCCCGGCGCAGCCCGGGCACGTTCCACGCCCTTGCCACTAGGAGATCACGAGCTATGACGCCGCGTGAGCACGGCTTCGCGCACCGCGGTGCGCAGATCGGCCGGCTTCGTGACGGCGCTCCAATCGATGTGGAGTTCCATTCCGAGGTCGACGAGTGCTCGGATGATCGCGTCGGTGTCGCCGCCGCCCGCCGTCCTGAGCCATCGCGCCTGCCGCTTGGAGAGGTCGACCGAGACGCGGACCTTGGCATCGCGCTTGCGCGTGTCGATGGCGTCCTGGTCGAGCGCGGCGAACGCCGGGATGACGACGTCATCGCGCTCGAACGCCACCTGGTAGCTGACCCGACTCATGATGTGGGCGCGCCTCCGGTATCGCGATCCTCGGACAGATCGCGGATCAGGTCCTCGCCGACCTGCGACTCCCCGCGCACGAATCCCACAAAGAGCGCGTTGGCGCACAACAGGTTGACGAGCCTGGGAATTCCGCCGGTTTCGGCGTGCGCGGCGACTTCGGCCCGGCTTGAGAACAGCCGCCGCGTCGAGCCGGCCACGCGGGCGCGGTGCTGGATGTAGGCCGCAACCTCGTCCGCGTCCATGGCTCCCAGGTGGTAGCGCACAACGACGCGCTGGGCCACCTGTGGCAGCCGTCGAATGTGTGGCCCCAGCTCGGGCTGGCCCAGCAGCACGACGGGTATCGCCGGGCCATCCCCCGGGTTCGTCAGCAAACGCAGCTCGTCGAGCGCACGCAGATCGAGGCGTTGTGCCTCGTCGACGAGGATGACGGGACGGCGACCGGCGGCGACCTCGTCGGCGAGCCGTGCGCGTAAGCGGGCTGCCAAACGTCCCGCGCCACCGCCTCGGGCCTCTGAATCGACCGACGCGAGCAACGCCGCGAGCACGCCCGACGGGGTGCGGGGCGGGTTGGCGGTGCTCGCGAGCGCAAACCCATCGCCGGTCAGGGTGCGGTCGAGCTCACGCGCCAACATGGTCTTGCCGCAACCGACTTCGCCGGTGATCGCGACGATTCCGCCGAGTTGCGTCAACCCGAACAACATGCGGGCCAACCCTTCCCGATGGTCATTGCGGGGAAATGCGAAGCGGGGGTCCGGTTCGAGTTGGAACGGCGCCTCCGTCAGTCCCCACCAGTCCAGGTAGGGGTGCCGCAGGGTCGTCTGCGGTGTGGCGTTGGAGGTGGACACACACGAGAAAATACCGCGATCTTGGAGACAACGCATGACGAAGTGGTGACAGGCGCAGACCGATTGCGCTTGACGACGACGGCGGGGGCCGTGGTAGGGTCGTCGACAGGTCGGGGCGTCCGGGGGATGGGCGCCGAACACGAATGACAGTGAGCGACGCCTTCTTGATCGAAGATCGCCCTCCAAACACCTCTCGACGCGTGCTCGTTCGCTTCCTCACGCTCGTCGGCGTTGTGGCGCTTGCGGTCCCGGCGCTGGCCGGCGCTGTCGGCGCGATCACGCGTCAATCCGAGTCGGTGCGCAAGCTCGAAGCCGAGATCGCGGGGCTCGATGCCCGGTTCGGTCAGGCCGCAACGGCCTATGACGGTGCACGCGCCCGCCTGGACACCGTCCGCGGTCGAATCACGGCCAACACCGCTGCACTCACGAAGGCCCAGGCCGAGTTCAAGAGCGCACAGGGTTTGCTCGCATTCAGGTTGTCGGCGGTCTACCGACAACCGCAGCCGTCGGGCCTCGAGGTGCTGCTGCGTTCGGGCAGTCTCTCGGACGCCCTCTCACGTGTTGACGTCTTGGACCGCGTGCAGCGTCAGGACGCCAGCATCGTCACCACGATCGCTGCGGCGCGGGCGCAAATGCGCACGGCCCGAACCGCGCTGCTCGCCGACCAGCAGGTCGCGGCGCGCGAGTCGACCGAGGCGAGCGTCCGTCTGACCGAAGTCCGGTCGATCCGCTCGGCTCGGCGCGGTGTGTTGATCAACGCGCGCCAGCGGCTCGCGGTCATGATCAGCGCCGAGGTCAACCGCCAGCGCCGCGCCGCGCTTGTCGCCGCGCAACGACGGGTCATCCAGAGGGTTCGCACGACCGGAGGTGGTGGGTCGGCCCCCAACGTGCCTGCTGCGCCCGTTGCGCCCCCGTCGGGTGGCGGCGGGACGGATGTGAGTGGTGCGCTCCGAAGGATCGCGCTCTGCGAATCCGGCGGCAATCCCTCGGCGGTCTCGCCGAGCGGTCTCTACCGGGGCAAGTACCAGTTCGATCCCGGAACGTGGCAGCGCCTCGGCGGCTCGGGCGCCGACCCGGCAGCGGCGCCGGAAGGCGAGCAGGATCGGGTCGCAGGGATCCTGTACGGGCAGAGCGGCGCCGCGCCGTGGCCCATCTGCGGTCGCTGACCGCTCGTCAATTCAGCGGCGCTTGCGCGCGAACACATCGAGCGTGAGCGACGCGACCCTGTCAAGGATCAGAACACCGTCCAAGTGATCGATCTCGTGCAGGATCACCCGGGCTTCGAAATCGGCAGCGTCGATACGACGCTGCTCGCCGTCCAGATCCAGGTAGCGCACCGCGATTCGGGTCGGACGAGACACGTTGGCGGTGATCTCCGGCAGGCTCAGACAGCCCTCCCTCCCGAGCTCCGCGCCGTCGCCTGACTCGACGACGGGGTTGATCATCCAGGTGGGGCCTGCCGCATCAGCGACGCGGGGGTGATCGGTGCAGTCGATGTACACCATCCGCCATGGAGCTCCGATCTGCGGTGCGGCAAGCCCGACCGTACGCGGATAGTGGCGTGCCGTGTCCTGAAGGTCGGCGGCGAGTCGGCGTGCGGCCGCGCCGATGCTGGGGAGCGCGACGGCAGGCGTCTTGAGGCGGCGGTCCGGATACCGCAAGACGTCGCGAACCAACGGGCTACAGCACCTCGTCGGCTTCGGGCTCGAGATGAAGTTCGACCTTCTGCTCCATCGCCATGGGTTGCAGCGCGGCTTCGACGGTGGCCATGCTGACGCCCTGCGGCAGCTCGGCTTCGATGCCCAGGACGTACACGGGCGGTTCGCCCACGACCCGGCTGGAGAGGTCGAGGATGTTGATGCCGAGGTCTGCCAATGCGCTGCTGGTGGCGTGGACGATGCCGGGATGGTCAGCTCCGTAGACCGAGATCACGCATCGCTCCCCCTCGGCGGTGTGCTCGGTGCCCAGGGCGTCGCCAACCCAGACCTCGAGTCCCAATGCCGTCGCGGCGGGCGCGATCGCGGCCCGAGCGGCGTTGCTGTCGATTGCATCGGGAACCTCGACGGCCATGACCATTGCGAACGAGCCACGCAGCAACGCGGCCCGGCAATCGTGCAGGTTGGCGCCGAGCGGCAGCAACGCGGCGGTCAGCCCCGCCACGATCCCCGGGCGGTCACGGCCGACCGCCGTGATCGCGAGTTCACGCACCGATGTGGGCCGCGGTGAGCCACCCTTGCAGGGTGGTGTGGTTCGCGACGGACGCTTCGCCTGCCAGCTCGGCGCGGATCTCGCCGAGCGTCGCCGAGCGTTCCGCCTCGACGTCATGGGTGTGGATCGTCTCGAAGTTGACCTGATGTGCGTGGATGAACGCGTCGTCGGAGAGGTCCGGCAGTCGTTCGATCACACCGCGGACCATCTCGCGGACGCTGTCTTCCACGAACCGTGGCCGGGAATGGGCCTTTGCGACGACGAACTGCTCATCCGGACGTTTCATCAGCTCGTAGATCTCTGACGACATGCCGTCCTCGACGATCGCAATGAGCGTCTCGGCGGGCACGATTCGATCGAGCGTTCCGACTAGGAGCGTCCCGCGGGCACGTTGGTTGTGTGTCGCGATCGGGACGTGGGCGACGATACGTGCGATTTCGTCCTCGTCGAACCCATCGTCGCGCAGCGCAGCCTCGGCTTGGTCGCGAATGAGTCCCTGCGCGCACGGGCAGGCGTTCATGCCCTGGGCGCTGACTCCGACCGCCCGTCTCGTCGTGGCGCTGGTCGCGGCGGCGATGCCGATGAGCCCGTACATCTCCTGCGTCGGGATGTCGGTGACCGGGGTGCGACGCTCAACGGGATAGCTCGCACGGATGGTGACCTCGCTGCGCAGTGCCCCTTGCCGTTCGACCACGCATTGTGCGATGCGCTCGGCCAGCGCTTCGATGACGAGTGCTTCGCCGATCACGATCTCGTCGATCGCCTCGTTGACGACCTCCTCGAACCGCGACATGTGCACGCCCTTCTGACGCGGGTCGAGATCGACGTGGCACTCGACCTCGGCATGGAACAGCCGCTCGTCACCGCCATGGGTGATGCGGATGGACTTGGCCGAGCGGGTGACCCCCGCTTTGGTCAGGCTGATCGGCGTGGCCGGCAGCGAAGCCTGCAGATCCGTCGGAAGGGAACCCTGAGTGGCGGTGCGGTGTGTTGTCGTCACCCGCCGATTGTGACGTGCTGCGGCCCATTCGCACAACCCCGAGTTTTCGTGCGGTTGTGACCCGGTGCGGTGGGGACACTTGTCCCAGATGGTGCGTATACTCGTCATCGAGGACTCGATGTCGTAACGGGACTCGGGGGGGTCGCCGTATGGGAAGCAGCATGAGTTTGGGCATCCGGGTGGTAGAGAGCCCCTTGCCTGATGTTGCGGAGCTGCGAACGCTGGCCGCTGTGGGCCGGCGACGCGGAGTGTTGTCCTTTGAGGAGATCGCCACCGCGCTGGAGCGGGCGAACGTGCCGAGCGGGTTGGTCGAGGAATTCCAGCAGTATCTGACGACCATGGGCATCGAGGTGGTCGATGCCGACGAGCAACCGGCCGGGGTCGATTCCGGCGATGTGGTGGGACGCGAGCGGACCCCCGAACTCGATCTTTCGGTGGAGCCGAGCCTTGACTCGCTGCGGCTGTATCTGCGTCAGATCGGTCGCGTGCCGTTGCTGACGGCTGAACAAGAGGTCTCGCTCGCCAAGCGCATCGAGCGCGGCGACGGGGACGCCAAAGCGCGCATGGTGGAGGCCAACCTTCGGTTGGTGGTCTCGATCGCCAAGGGGTACCTGGGCCGGGGGCTGTCGTTGCTGGACCTGATCCAAGACGGCAGCCTGGGGTTGATACGAGCGGTCGAGAAATTCGACTACCGGCGCGGCTTCAAGTTCTCGACGTACGCGACGTGGTGGATCCGGCAAGCCGTCAGCCGCGCGATCGCCGACAAGTCGAGAACCATTCGCATTCCGGTGCACATGGTCGAGAAGCTCAACCAGGTCGTGCAGGTCGAGCGCCAACTCGTGCAGCGGATCGGCCGCGAGCCGACGGCCGAGGAGGTCGCGCAGGAGCTGGGATTGTCACCGGACGAGGTACGCGAGATCCAGCGGATGGCGCAGACCCCCATCAGCCTGGAGCGCCCCGTCGGCGACGAAGAGGCTTCGGTCGGTGACTTCGTCGAAGACGAACGTGCGCCGTCGCCCTTCGACGAGGCCTCGGAGTCGCTGCGAAGCGAGACGGTCCGGCGCGCCTTGGCGACCTTGCCCGAGCGCGAACGCCGGGTCATCGAGCTGCGCTTCGGGCTGCGGGGCGACCAGCCGCGCACGCTCGAGGAGGTCGGCCGGACGTTCGGCGTCACCCGCGAGCGCATCCGTCAGATCGAGAACAGCACCCTCAGGAAGCTCGGCGCCATGCCCGAGGCCCAACCGCTCCGCGGTTCGGTCGGCTGAACTCCGTGTCGACTGGCGCTCCCCGCTCCCGGAGACCATTCCCAGGGGTCGCGCAGCCGGGTTGACGACGGCGGGCGAGGCTGCGGGGGGTTCGTTGAGTTCGGCGACCCTGATGGGTACAGACGTACGCCGCTCGGCCGCGCGGCGACCTCGTCGAGAGAGGCGTCGACCTGCCAGACCTGTCCCCGGTTGAGGACGGGTGAGCCCTCGCCTGCGGCGTGGACCAGGAGTTCGATCGGTCGCAGAGAGACCCTGGCCGCGCCTGCCATGGGGCGTGTCACCAGTCCGCACCCAGACGGTCACAGGGTGACTACCCCATTGAGATGCGCCCGCTCATATCGTCGCGGTGCATTCGGGTTCGACTCGCGGGCCCGGCACGAATCATCCGATTCCTCAGAAAGGTGCACCGCTTGTGAAGCGCTCTCTCCGCAGTACCGTGACGGCTGCAATCGCCGTCGGTGCCATGTTCGCGACTGCCGCCACCGCTCTGGCCGAGACGAAGGGCGCCGGAGCCTCGTTCCCGCGTCTCGCGTACCAAACGTGGTGCCAGGACAGCGGCGGTCTCTGCAGCTACACCTCCAAGGGCTCCACCGGAGGGATCAACGACCTCATCAACGGTCTCGTCGACTTCGGTGCGTCCGACGCGCAGTTGACGGCGACGCAGCTTGCCGATCTTTCCGCAAAGCGTGGGTCTGGAGTCCTGTACTTCCCGACGCTGCTCGGTGCCGTGTCGATTCCGGTCAACGTGCCCGGGGCGCCCAGCAACATCCAGCTTCGCAGCAAGACCGTCGGCAACATCTTCTCCGGAGCGATCACCAACTGGAACGACCCGCAGATCAAAGCCGACAATGCCTTGAGCCCGCGAACAAAGAACTTCACCTTCCCGAACCTCCCGATCACCACGTGTGTCCGTCAGGACGGGTCAGGTACGAGCTTCGTCGCGAGCAACTTCTTCGCAAAGGCGAGCCCGGACTTCAAGTCCAAGGTCACGGTGGCCCAGCTCCCCAACTGGAGCGCGCCCAATATCAAGCGCGGCGTGCAAAGCACGGGTATCGTCAGCTGCGTCCAGAGTACCCCTGGATCCATCGGCTACGTTGACTTGGGCGACGCGAGGAACTCTGGATTGGCTCGCCAGCTCGTGGCGGTCGGCAAGAGCGAAGTCATCAAGGTGCGCAAGCGGGTCAGGGGCAAGATCAAGCTCGTCACCAAGCGTCGTCTGGTCTTCATCGTTCCGTCGGTGGACGCCATTGTTCGGGCGGGCAACGTCACGGCCAGCCGGATCCCCAAGGATCTGACGATTGACCTGACGCTCAGCCCGGCGAAGGCCGCGTACCCCATCGTCAACACGACCTGGGTGCTCGCCTACACCGACTACAACGCCGCCGGAAAGGGCGGAAGCCTGGCCGGTGTCAAATCGACGCTGAACTACTTCTACAGCTCAGCGGCCCAGGGCAAGCTGTCGTCGCTCGGGTTTGCACCGCTGCCGGCCGTGTTGCTCGCCAAGGCCAAGGCACAGATGTCGCTGCTCAAGTAGGGCGGCGATTACCGAAGTCGCCACATCGTTCGGAGCGGGGTCGCAATGACCCCGCTCCGGCCCCTCCCCTCCGAGGGTGACATTTCCCGGTCGTCCCCGGTGGATGGCAGTGCGGGGTCCGCCGGGCATGGTCGCCTGGCGGACCGCGTGTATCTCCTCCTGTGCGCGTTGGCTGCGCTCATCGGGGTCATCGCGATCGCGTACCTGGTGGCGCGCACGATGGCCGAGGCCCGCCCGGCGATTGAGCAGATCGGTTTTTGGGACTTCCTGACGGGTCGGGAATGGTCGCCGGCGGCCGGCAAGTTCGGCGCGCTCCCCGCGTTGTACGGAACGCTTGTCACGTCGGCGATCGCAATGGTGATCGCCGTCCCCCTGGCCGTGTGTGTGGCGATCGCGACGACGGTGCTCCTTCCGCGGCGGGCTCGCGGGCCGATCGCCGGGATCATCGATCTGCTCGCCGCAGTCCCGTCCGTGGTCTACGGGCTGTGGGGGTTCGTCGTCCTCGTGCCGGCGGTCGTGCCGGTATTCAACTGGATCGCTCGTCACAACCTTGGATTTGGCGCGTTGGGCGGTCCGGTGCTCGGCGGGCAGTCGCTCCTGCTGGCCGGCGCGGTCCTCGCGGTGATGATCCTGCCGATCATCACCGCAGTCGTTCGTGAGGTGCTCGCGACGGTCCCATTGGATCAACGAGAGGCGGCGCTGGCGCTGGGGGCGACGCGGTGGGAGATGATCCGCGGCTCGATGCTGCCGTGGTCGCGCTCCGGCATCGTCGGCGCCTCGGCGTTGGGTCTGGGGCGTGCGGTGGGCGAGACCATCGCGGTTGCCCTGATCCTCGGTGGCCAGCCGACGCTCTTCAAGACCCTGCTCGGCCCGGGGCAGACGCTGGCCGGCACGATTGCGTTCGAGTACAACAGCGCAGGTCCCGCACCGCACGCATCGGCGCTCGTGGCGATGGCGGTCGTGCTGTTTGTCGTGGCGCTCATCGTTAACCTGATCGCACGGCTGCTGGTCACGCGCAACGTCGGAGGCCGGTCGCGTGGACGGCGCGGGCGGGCGGGACTCGCCAAGCTCTGGTCGCCCGTGCGGACGTTGCCGACCCGCCTGCGTGGACGGACGGTGCGACCGATCGATCCAATGGCGGCCGCTGCCGTCCGCCTTGGAATCCCCGAGATCGGAGTGGGCCGACGCTTACGCTCGCGCTGTGCCGAACTCGTGATCGGCGGATCGCTCGTCGTCGCGATCGTGCCCCTGTTGCTTGTCATCGGATACGCCGTCGCAAAAGGGGTCGGCGGGCTGTCGACGGATTTCTTGACGCACGACGGTGAGCCGGACATCGCCGGAAACGGCATCAAGCACGCGTTGGTGGGAACGTTGATCATGATGGGCATCGCGACGATTGTGGCGGTACCCATCGGCATCCTGACCGCGCTCTGCATTCGCGAGTGCGACTCACGGGGACCGGTGCTTCGCCGGCTCGCGGCTGGGTTGGGTGTGTTCGTGGACGTGCTTCTGGGCGTGCCGTCGATTGTCGCGGGCCTGATCGTTGCGATCGTGGTGGTCATCGCGATGGGAACGTTCTCGGCGCTGGCCGGTGGGCTGTCGCTCGCGATCATCATGTTTCCGATCGTCGTCAGATCAACCGACGAAATCCTTCGCCTCGTGCCTGGAGCGCAGGTGGAGGCCGCGTTGGCGCTCGGCGCACCACGCTGGCGAACGACCTTGAGCGTCGTATTGCCCATCGCCGCTCCGGGCATCCTGACGGGCGTCATGCTGGCGCTCGCACGCATTAGCGGCGAAACGGCGCCGCTGATCCTGACCGCGAGCGGCGCCCAGTTCTTCTCGACCGACATCTTTCACGAAATGACCGCACTCCCGCTCTACATTTTCAGCGGGGCGGTCAACTCAACCGTTCCGGTCGCACAGGAACACGCGTGGGCGGCCGCCCTGGTCCTCGTCACGCTTGTGCTGTTTCTCAACCTCGCCGCGCGCGCCATCGCCCGGCTGACCCGACATGGAGTCGTCCGATGAGCGAAGCAGCGACCGATCCGCCGCCGACCGAGGCTGCGTCAGCGCCATTCGCTCCCGAACTCCTCCGCGTCGCCAAGCGCGACGACCGGGTCGTCCGCGCGGTCATGCATGGCCCGCCGGTCCTCATTTCGGAGCACCTCGACGTGTGGTTCGGATCCCGGCAGGTCCTGGACGGTATCGACATGGCGTTCCCGGAGCGCTCGGTGACAGCGCTGATCGGTCCGTCGGGGTGTGGCAAGTCCACCTACCTGCGTTGCCTCAACCGGATGCATGAGCTGGTGCCGGGTGCGCGGGTGCGCGGGAGCGTCCGTCTGCGCGACCGCGAGCTGTATTCCGCCGACGCCAATCCGATCGCGATTCGCCGTGCGATCGGGATGGTCTTCCAACGACCAAACCCGTTCCCGACGAAGTCGATCGCCGACAACATCCTCTCGGGCCCCAAGTTCAACCGCGTCAAGATGTCGCGCAGCGAGCGCGCCGAGTTGGTCGAGAAGTCGCTCGCCAACGCCGGCTTGTGGAACGAGGTCAGGGACCGGCTGAATGCTCCGGCCGGCGGCTTGTCCGGCGGCCAGCAGCAACGGCTGTGCATCGCGCGCGCCCTGTCGGTGGAGCCCGACGTGCTCCTGATGGACGAACCGTGCTCGGCGCTCGACCCTCAATCCACATATCGCATCGAGGACCTGATCGACCAGCTCAAGCTCCAACGGACGATCATCATCGTCACACACAACATGCAGCAGGCGGCACGGATCAGCGACTACACGGCGTTCATCACGATCGAGAACGAGGGCGAGCCGGGGCGTCTGGTCGAGACCGGGCCGACGCGGCAGATGTTCAGCAAACCGGCGAACGAGCGGACCGAGGCCTATGTGACGGGGCGTTTCGGCTAGCAGATGTGTTCCGTGGTTGTCGTCTGAACGGTACTGTCGCGTCATGGATTGGTTGACACGCGGATGGGACCGGGAGCATTGGGTCGCGCTTGGTGTCGGGCTGGCCGCTGGAATCGCCCTGGTGTTGCTCGGGAAGGGTGGCATCGCGGAGTTTGGGGCTGTCTTCTCCGCCGTGGTGTTGCGATGGGCGATCTGGCAGATACCGCCGACCGGCAGATCGCGCAGGGCGGGTGCCCCTGCGGGTGCACTCTCGAGACTCATGCAACTCGCGGTGGCCGTCTTGCTCGTCACGCTGCTGCTCGAGATTGCGATGTCGCCGCTGAATTGAGCGTCGCGTTCCCGTCCCGGGTGCGGCCGTTCGTTCTCTACACTTCCCCGAATGGCGAGGTTCACCACGACGATCACGTCACCGCTGCCGCCCGACGAGGCGTTTGCGCGGATGGCCGCGTTCGATCGCGTGCCCGAATGGGATCCAGCCACCCAGGCATCCGTGCGCGTCGGAGCGGAGCGTGGTCAGGGCGCGGAGTTCGATGTCACGACGCGCTTCGCCGGAAAAACGCAGCATGTGCGGTACCGCATGAGCGCCTACCAGTCCCCGCGCAGGTTCGTGTTGGACGCTGCGCTGCCGAACGGCATCGGGCTCCGGGACGAGATCACCGTCGCGCCAAACGGTACGGGCTCGCTGGTGACCTACGATGCGCGCATCCTGTCGGGCGGCATCTGGCGGCTTGCAGACCCGGTGTTCGCGATGCTATTCCGGCGCATCGGCGCACGGGCCATCCCGGGTCTCGAGCGCTACCTCGACGGTCGGTAGTGTCCTGTCACGGGCCGGCCACTGTCTCGGTCTGATCGGGGGTTCGTGAAGGCGCGCCAGATTCGGCTTCAGCCTCTTCGCGCAGTTGTCGGAAGCTGACGCCTTCGACCATGAGGAACAAGAAGCCGATCGCGACGCCGACAACGACCTCGGTCGCCTGCAGCCCCACGGCAAAGGCGAGGCAGCTGGCGCTCGACAACGGAAATGTATGGGTGAGCGGGACGACGACCGCCGCCTGGAACACGCCGACATTGCCGGGAAGGACCGGGAAGATCTGTGCGACGGTGACGGTCACCAGGAGGAGGCCGGCGCCGCTCCACCCGGCGACGTCCAGGCCAAACGCCTGGAGCGCGCAGTAGATGCCCACCAGCTGGGCACCCCACGATGCGATGCTCGGAAGCACAACCGCGGCAAACTGGCGGGGGTTGCGCAACCCCATGTGGCTCTCGCGGACCGCGCCCCAGATCCGTGCGAACGCTCGGGTTGCCCGCACCCACAGCGGGCCGGTGGACATCCACGGCGGCATGCGTTTTCCCGGACTGCGAAAGAGCGCGACCAGAACGATGGCCAGACAGACGAAGCCGATGACGAGGGTGGTGATCCACACCGACCGTGAGAGCGGAAGGAACAACCCCACGGTCACCACGACCGCAACCCACGCGATCGTCGAGACGAGGTTCTCAACGACCACCGATCCCAGCAGCATCGTGTTGCCGACGTCTTCGCCTCGTGCGGCAAGACGTCGGCGGGCCAAGAGCACCTTGACGATCTCGCCGAGCCTGGCCGCCAGGACGGTGTTGAACAGGAAGCCCACGAAGAGCGGGCTGACCAGGTCCCGCAAACGCGTGCGCGATCGGATCGCCGGCAGCCCGTCGACGACCCCTTTCCAGGCGAGTCCCTTGAACACGACCGATGCGGTGTTGGCGCCGATCGCCGCGAAGATGAACGCCCACGACTGGGGGTGCAGTGCCGTGCGCAATGCCCCCAGATCGACCTTCCAGACGACGAGTGCGGCGGCGCCGATCACCACCACGATCCGGATCGGCCAACTGACGCGCCGTACGATGCGACGTATCGCGGTGACCTGGGTCGTCACGCGACGTGGTCCACGAGATCGCCCAGCGCGACGGGTTCGAGGCCGCGCGCGCGAGCCGCTGTGCAGATCGGAACGATCGCCGTCGCCGTCTGGTCGCGTGATGCAGATGGATCCCAGCCGTCGGCGTCGTGGAGCAACAGGACCCCGCCCGGGGTCAGGGCTCGGCAGGCCCTGTCGGCGATCACGTCGGCGCCCGGTTGGGCAGAGTCGAATACGCCGGTGCTCCAGCCGGCGAGCCGGTATCCCGCACGCCTGGCGGCGATCGCGGTCGCCGGCCCTCTGAATCCATGGGGCGCACGGAACAGGCGCGTCAGCGCGCCGGGGCCGGCCGCATCGTGGATCGCCGCCTCGGTCCGTTGCAATTGGGCCTGCACGTGCGCGGGGGTACGAAACACGAGGATCCCGTGGTCGTATCCGTGGCTTGCCAGCTCGTGCCCATCGGCGACGATACGTCGCACCAGGTCCGGGTGGCGCTCGACTTGGCGTCCCAGGACGAAGAAGGTCGCGCGCGCGTTCGCGTCGTCGAGCGCATCGAGGACCGCAGCTGTGGATGGGCCGGGACCGTCGTCGAACGTCAACGCAAATCGCGCCTGTCCAGCCGGGCCGCGATGCAAGACCGAGCCATAGAGCGGACTGTTGCGCGCGAACGCGCCCCAGGCGGCAATCGCACCCGCTCCGGCCGCCAGCACGCCGAGCGCCGGGCGGCGACGGGAGGTCGCCAGAGCGGCCGCGGCAACCCCGGCTTCGACTAGGAGGGCTCGCCGAATGGCCTCGCCCTTTCGCATCGGTTCGGCCATTGAGGATCCATGGGACACGACATCCACCAGGACCGCGCCATCGTATCAGCGGCGCGGCGCGACCGGGTGTTGGCACACGGGGTTCGAGAGTGCCAACGCAGTGTGCGATACTTCCCACGGGATTTTTTCCGAAGTACGAGGAGATTGCGTGCCCGTTTACGAGTACCGGTGCGACAAGGGTCATGTCTTCGAAGTCATCCAGCGAATGAGCGAGGATGCGATCTCGAAGTGCGAAGTTTGCGGCAAACCTGCGCAGCGGGTGCTGTACGCGCCGGCGATCCACTTCAAGGGCACGGGGTTCCACAACACCGACTACGGGACGAAGAAGCGCCCCCGCGACGGTGACAAGTCTGACGGCGGAACCAAGACCGAGAGCGCCTCGGCGGACACCGGTTCGGCCGGCTCGGACGCCGGCTCGTCGGACGGTGCGGTGAAGAAGGTCAAGGAAGCCACTCCGGCCGATACGGCCAAACGCGCGACCGGTCCCTGACGTCCCGACGGCCCGGTTCGTGCGGGCGGTCACTATCTTCAGTCGCTCACGTGCCGGATTCAACCCTCCCGGTACGGGGCGTGGGGACGTCTCGACGGCCCTCTGATTGCTCCCGCCGCCGTCGCTTCGCGAACGGGGTAGTCCGACCGGTGAAGCGGCCATTTGGCTGTGCACGCGCGGCCAATCGTGTCGGTTTGCGACACACCTTCGACACAGTTTGGACACAGTTCGCGCCGCATTTCCCGCAAGAACTGCCCGCTCAGGCTGGCTTTCGACCGAAACCGGCGTGGCCAATTGGCCGTGTCCGCGGCGGTCAATCGTGTCGCCCGACGACACACGTGTTGACACCGAGGCGACGCAGCAGTGCGGGTGCAGCGGCTAGCTCGACCCCTCGAATCGACGTACCTGCTGTTCGGCCTTGTCGGGGTTGTAGAGGAAGTAGAACGTCCCGCCGATGATCGTGGGATCGCCCGCCAGCACGTCGCGATCACCGGGCGCCGTTGTGAGCTTGCCTTGCAGCCACCCCAACTTGGCCAGGTCGGTCGCGGACATGTCGGTCGACATCGCCCGGATCATGCGCGCGCCACGCCACGGGGCGGCCGGCAAGCCGGACCACGAGAGCACCTTCGTCTTGAGCGCCGCGACGACGAGCTGCTGTCGCTGCGCACGCTGAAGGTCGCCATCGCAATGGCGCACACGGGAGTAGACGAGCGCCTCGGCGCCGTTCAGCGCAATCTGCCCGCGGCGAAAGCTGACGCTCGTGCCCCCGGGGTAGTCACAGTTGTGAAGATCGAACGGGTTCTTGAGCGTGATGCCCCCGACGGCGTCGACCATCTTGGCGACGCCTTTGAAGTCGATCACCATCAGATGATTGATCGGCAGCCCGATCTCCGTGCCGATCGCGCGGATGACGCCGCGGTTGCCACCGTAGGCAAAGGCCTCACCGATCTTGATGTGGCCCTGTCCGGGGTACTCGACACGCAGATCGCGGGGAATCGACAGGTAGCGGATCTTGCCCGCGCCCGGATCGGTGCGCATGATCATGATGGTGTCCGCCCGGGCGCCGCTGCGATCCCGGTCGGCGTCGGATCCGATGATCAGGGTGTTCTGCGGCGTGCCGAGCAACCCACCCTTGGGATCGGCCAGCGACCTGCGTGCGCTCGCGGTGATGCGCTTGTTGGCATCCGCGGCTGCCCCGCGCAGCGCGAAGTACCCCAGCGTCGCCCATCCGACGAACACGACGAGCACCAACCCCAGGAGTCGCAGGGCGACACCACCCTTGCCGACGCCGCGCAGCGACCACCAGCGCCGCCGCGCCGGGGACGGTGCCGGCGTTGCACGTGCCGTGCGCGGCGGCGGCGGGCGCTTGGGCGTCCGGTCACGTTCCTTGGGTTCGACCGCATTCAGCTCACGCAGCGCGGCGAGCTCCTGCGACGGATCCTCCTGGGCACGTCCATGCGCGCGAAAGCGCCGGTACGGCTTCTTCGTCGGCGAACTCACTCGGGCACGATGGTAGCGTCCTGCCTCGGGTCGGCCCGCACGGGGGGTTCTGTCGGTGGTTGTGGGAGTAGACGTCGGGGGCACGAAGATCGCTGGCGCAGTGGTGGCCCGTGACAGTTCGCTGCGCGCGTCGGCGACCCTGCCCACTCCGGTCGCCGGAGCGGAGCTCGTGCAGGCGATCGGCGACCTGGTCGAACGACTGCGGACCGAGTGCGGCGAGGAGATCCTGGCGGTCGGCGTGGGCCTGCCGTCGCTCATCGACAGGCGAACCGGGCTGGTTCGGATGAGCGCAAACATCGACCTTGCCGAAATCGACGCACGGTCGGTGCTGCAGGAACGCTTGGGTGTTCCGATCGGGCTCGAGAACGACGCGAACCTCGCGGCGCTGGCCGAGCACCGGGTGGGCGCCGGACGCGACCACGGCGACATCGTCATGTTGACCATCGGCACGGGGGTCGGGGGCGGGATCATCGCCGGCGGCAGGGTGTTTCGTGGCGGTAGTGGAACCGGCGCCGAGCTGGGGCACATGGTGGTGCGGGCGGACGGCCCGCCCTGCCAGCGCAACTGCCCCAACCGGGGGTGTCTCGAGACGATGTGCAGCGGGACGGCGATCGCGCGTGATGCCGGGATGCCCGCCGAGGAGGTCGTACGTCGCGCGGGCGAGGGGGACGCGGCCGCGATCGCAGTGCTCGATCGCGCCGGTCGCTACCTGGGCGTCGGCCTGTCCAGTCTGGCCAACATCTTCAATCCCGATGCGTTCGTCATCGGCGGTGGCGTTGGGGCGGCCAGGGATCTGCTGCTCGGTCCCGCGACACACGAATACCGGTCGCGGGCCTTGCCACCCAACGCCGAGGCGCAGGTGGTGCCCGCAGCCCTCGGTCCGCGCGCCGGAGCCATTGGCGCCGGCCTGCTCGCGTGGGATCTGGTCGACGCAGTTGCCTGAACCGGGCAGGCTGCTCGTCGTCGCGACGCCGATCGGGAACCTGGCCGACCTCTCGCCGCGTGCGGCCGCTGCGCTGTGTACGGCCGATGTCGTCGCGTGCGAGGACACCCGCCGGACGGCGACGCTGTTGCGCCACGCCGGGTCGTCTGTGCGGATGGTGCCCGTGCACGAACACAACGAGGCCGCGCGCGCCGAGGATCTGGTGCGTCGGATGCAGGAGGGCGAGACGATCACGCTGGTCAGCGACGCCGGGATGCCAGGGATCAGCGACCCCGGGCGGCGAGTGATCGGCGCGGCCCTCGACGCGGGGCTCGTCGTCAGCGTGATTCCAGGACCGAGCGCGGTCGAGGCCGCCCTCGTCGCGTCGGGCCTCCCGGTCGAGCCGTTCGCATTTGTCGGGTTCTTCCCACGAAAGGCAGGCGACCGCGCGACGTTGTTTGCGCAGTACGGCGCCTGGCCCGGCAGCGTCGTGGGCTTCGAGAGTCCGCGCCGCGTGGGCGCGCTCCTTGCGGCGCTGGCGGCGGTCGATCCGCAACGTCAGGTTGCGGTGTGTCGTGAGCTGACGAAGATGCACGAGGAGGTTGTCCGGGGCACGGCCGCGGAACTCGCTGTGCGGTATGCCCAAGCGCCATACGGCGAGGTGACCCTGGTGATCGGCCCGGCGGCGACACCTGTCGGGGCTGACGACGATCGCGTCGCCCACAGTGTGGCCGTGCTCCTCGAGGCGGGCCTGAGTCCCGCGCGGGCAGCCGATGTCGTTTCGCGTCTGGGCCTGGGCGCCCGGAACGCGGCCTACCGCGAAGCGCTCGCCGCCGCACGACGCGATCCCGATGGCGCCTGAAGCGCCTTCGGCGCTCAGACGTTGATCGCGGCTGAGGCCAGGCGCAGCGACAAGTACACGTCGTCGACGACGTAGTCAGAGGGGCGTTCGTCGGCGATCCGATCCAAACGGTCGGCGGCGCCCGCCACCACCGCGCGCGCGATTTGTTCCTCGATCGGCATTGCCCACACGGTGCACCTGCCCACCTCGATGGGCTTGGCGAAGCGTCGCAGCAACGGGAAGTCGGCATGCAGGTGACCGCCCGCGCCGTGGTGGGTCAGGCCGCCGCTGATGTCCACCGCCACATCGCACCACGCTCCCTGTGCACGGAGCGACGAGATCTGGTCGTCCGCTTCATACCGAGCCACGAGTCCGACGGCGGCCGCGGCCGTCTGCATCGCGTCTTCTGCGACCTCCACGTCGAGGTCATCGGGTATCACCGAAAAGCCCAGGAGCGCACGCGCGGTACTGCCCCCGACCACCCAATCGGTCGCCGCCCCGTCGAGGCGTTCGGCCAATGCGATCAGGGCCGTCGCGAGCTGCGGCGGGAGCGAAAAAGGCACTTGTAGACTCTATGCCCTTGCCCGGTCGCTTCTACATCACAACGCCCATCTACTACGTCAACGCGGAGCCGCACGTCGGTCACGCGTACACGACGATGATGAGCGACATCCTTGCCCGCCATCACCGCCAGCGCGGTGAGGACGTGTTCTTTCTGACGGGCACCGACGAGCACGGCGACAAGATCGCGCGCGCCGCCGCGGAACTCGGTCGGACGCCTCAGGAGCACACCGACGTCATCTCCGGCCGGTTCCGCGAGCTGTGGGACACGTTCGGCCTGTCCAACGACTTCTTCATCCGCACGACGGATGCCGAACACGGTGCCGGCGTGCAGGCGGTGTTGGAACGGATACACGCGGCCGGCGACATCTACAAGGGGTCCTACGGCGGCTGGTACTGCACGTCATGCGAGGCGTTCTACGGTGAGGGCGATCTGATCGACGGCACGCTCTGCCCGGAGCATCGCCGTCCAGTGGAGTGGGTCGAGGAGGAGAACTGGTTCTTCCGTCTGTCGGCCTACCGCGACCGGCTGCTCGCGCTGTATGACCAGACTCCGCCGTTCGTTCGCCCGGCGCACCGGCTCAACGAGGCGCGCAAGATCGCCGAACAGGTCGAGGACATCTCGATCTCACGTGCCAACGTGACATGGGGCGTGCCCGTGCCGTGGGACCGCGAACACGTGGTCTATGTGTGGGTTGACGCGCTGCTCAACTACTACACGGCGTTGTCCTACGCGCGACCGGGTGACGACCTGACCGAGCGTCTGTGGCCGGCCGATCTGCAGGTGCTGGGCAAGGACATCCTCAAGTTCCACGCGGTCATCTGGCCGGCGCTGCTGATGGCGGCGGGACTCGACGTGCCGCGGGCGCTGTTCATCCATGGGTTCGTGCTGAAGGGGGGCGAGCGGCTCAGCAAGACGACGGGCAACCTGATCGACCCGCTTCCGTACGTCGAACGCTACGGCATCGATGCACTGCGCTGGTACCTGGCGCGGGAGATCCGCTTCGGCGAGGACGGGCCGTTCAGCGACGAAGGCTTCGATGGCCGGTACCACAGCGAGCTTGCCAACGAGTTCGGCAACCTGCTCAACCGCACGGTCAGCATGATCGGCCGCTACCGCGACGGCGTGGTCCCCCTCGACCGTGGCGGCGATGCGGAGCTGGCGGTGGAGGTGGCGGAGCGGGTGGCGGCGGTCACGGCCGCGTTCGACGGCGCCGACATCACCAACGCGGCCGAAGAGGCATGGAAGCTCATACGCCGCCTCAACCAACTCGTCGAAGAACGTGCCCCTTGGGTGCTCGCCAAGGACGCGGCCCGCGCCGGCGAACTCGATCAAGTGCTGATGACACTCGCCGAAGGGCTCCGCATCGTCGCGATCCTGTTGTGGCCGTACATGCCCGGCTCAGCCGAACGCGTCTTGACCGCGTTGGGACAGGGGGGTGCGCCCGCGTCCCTCGCTGCGGCCGTGTGGGGCGCAGGCCGCCCCGGTGCCACGGTGGAGCCGACCGGTTCGCTGTTCCCGCGCATCGAACCCGACAAGGCAGCCTGACCCCATCGTCGACTCGCACACCCACCTGGCCTCGTGCGAGGATCCGCCTGCGGACCTCGTCGAGGAAGCCGTCGAAGCCGGCGTCGAACGTCTCGTCACGATCGGATGCGGGCGGGCATCGAGTGAGCGTGCGATCGAACTGGCCGACGAGTTCGAACAGGTCTACGCGGCGATCGGTGTCCATCCCCACGACGCGGACCACTTCACACGCCGTGACGAGGAGTGGATCGGTGGGCTCGCCGATCACCCCAAGGTCGTCGCGATCGGCGAGTGCGGTCTGGACTACTTCCGTGACAATGCGATGCGCGAAGCCCAGATGCGGGCGTTCGTCACGCAGATCGGGCTTGCCCGCGAGCTGGGCCTGCCGTTGGTCATCCACACGCGTGAGGCCGATGACGACACCCTGACGGTGCTCGCCCGCGAAGCCGAGGGCACTCCGGTCATCCTGCATTGCTTCAGCATGGTCAAGCGCATCGACGAGGTGGTCGAACGTGGCTACTACACGAGCTTCGCCGGGCAGCTGACCTATCCCAGCGCGACCGACCTGCAGGACGCCGCGCGACAGATCCCGCCGGAGCACCTGCTGGTCGAGACCGATGCCCCTTACCTCGCTCCCGTTCCGCGACGCGGCAAGCCGAACCGCCCGGCCAACGTCGCCCATACGCTGCGGTTTCTCGCTGCGCTCCGCGGTGAAGAGCCGGAGGACCTCGATGCCACCACCACTGCCAACGCCGCCCGCGTCTTCGGCTGGTAGCCCCCGAGTCGGGACCGCCCGCCTGCTTCAGGCGCACGGGCTGCGTCCGGACACCGATCTGGGTCAGCATTTTCTGCTCGACGAGAACCTGGTCGATCTGGCGGTCCGGCAGGGGCGGGTCGGACCGGACGATGTGGTGCTCGAGATCGGCCCGGGTGTCGGCACGCTGACCAGGGCGCTTGCCCGAGCGGCGCGGTCGGTCCACGCGGTCGAGGTCGACCGGCGTCTGGAGCCGATCTTGGCCGAGGTGCTCGATGGCATCGCGAATGTGCAGCTGCACTGGGCCGACGCGTTGCGGTTTGATCTGGAAGCGCTCGATCCGGCGCCGACGCGGATGGTGGCGAACCTGCCGTATTCGATCGCGACGCCGATCGTGTTGGAGTCGACATGGCGCCTGCCACAGATCGCGGTGTGGGCGGTGATGGTGCAGCGCGAGGTGGCCGACCGCTGGGCGGCACCGGCCGGGTCGGCGACCTACGGCGCGCCATCCGTGCTGCTGCAGCTCGCCTGCCGGTCGTTCTTCATGCGCCCCGTCGGGACGGAGGTGTTCATCCCGCGACCGCGTGTGCAGTCGGCGATCGTCGGCCTTGAGCGCATCGCGCCGGGCCCGACGCCCGGGGTTCGATCGCTCGTGCACGCGGCGTTCGCGCAACGGCGCAAGACGCTGGTCAACGCGTTGGCCTCGGCGGGCGCCGACAAGCCCGCGGTGATCGCCGCGCTGGCCTCGTGTGGGCTCTCACCGTCGGCTCGTGCCCAGGAGCTGGCCCCGTCGGTGTTCCCTGACCTTGCCCGGGAGCTTGCATGGACCGGGTGACGCTGAGCGCACCGGCCAAGCTCAACCTGCGTCTGCTGGTCGGGCCGCTGCAGCCGGACGGCTACCACCCGATCAGATCGCTCATGGTCGCGCTGGACGATCTGGTGGACACGGTGATGCTGACCGCCGGGTCAACACGCGTGGTGCGCTGCGACGGTCTTGCCGATCAGGCCAACCTGGCGTGGCGGGCGCTCGACGTGCTCGAGGCCGCGGTGGGCCGTGCGCTGCCGTGCGTCGTCGACATCGACAAGCGCATCCCCATGCAGGCCGGCCTGGGCGGAGGTTCCAGCGATGCGGCTGCGACGCTTGTCGGCGCCAACCGTCTGTTCAGCCTGGGGCTTGACGACGTGACGCTCGAAGCGATTGCCGCCCAGGTCGGATCGGATGTCCCGTTCTTCATTCGTGGCGGGGCACAGTGGGCCGAGGGCCGTGGCGAGCGTCTGGCCCCAACGGCGATGCCGAGCTTCACGGCGGTGATCGTCAAGCCCCCCTTCGGCCTGTCGACCGTCGACGTCTACGGTGCGTTCGACGGTTTGCCGGCGCCTGCACCCGACCCCGGCATCGATCCTCCCCCCGCGATGCCCGCGCTCGCGGCCTGGGTCCGCAACGACCTTCTGCAAGCCGCGACATGTCTCCGACCGGAGCTCGAGGACGTCGCTGCAGACCTCCGCGGACGCGGGGCGTCGTCAACCGTGTTGTGCGGGAGCGGTTCGGCCGTCGCAGGCCTGTTCGCTGAGACGAGTGCTGCGCGGATTGCGTGTGAGCAGCTCGACATCGCACCCCGTCGAGCGTTCTTGGTCGCGCAGCCGCCCAACGATCAATAGACACTTTGGACCCGCCCACGATGACGTGAGGCGGGTCCGAAGCGGTTCCCCGGCACGCGGTGTGAAGCAGGCTCAGGTCCTGTTCCACCCGGTGATGTCGAGCACGACGCCCTTCTCAGTGATGTTGTGCTGGATGCTGACGTACAGGTGTTTGCCGTCGTCGCTGAAGATTGGCCCGGTCCACTCGGCCCCTTCGGGGTGAGCGGCGGTGCCCGCGTCATTCAGCGATGCGATCTTGACGCATCCATCCGACTGGGAGTCGACGTCAGCACCGTCGGGCAGGCACAAGAACATGTCGTTGTTCTTGCCGGGCGTGATGGAGCCACCAAGGCCGACGTCGCCGTCCTCGGCGATCAACCAACGACCGGTCGATCCCGGCTGCGACGCGATGTTGTCGGTCATGGCCATGTCGATCGAGCCGTTGACGAGGTTCTGCACCTCGGGAATGCCTGTGCCGGCGAGCGACTCGGCGACGGTCCCGTCGGCGATGCAGACGGTCTCGCCCCAGTAGCGGTCGGCGAACTCGTTGCCGGTGTTGTTCCCGCAGACCTTCACGTTTCCGGCGGCGAGGTCGACCGGAGCGATCTCGAGGTCCTCGGGCCGGTAGTAGCCGGTCAGCTTGTTCGCCACGCCGGCGGCGCGAAGCCCGACGTTGTTACACGGGATGGGCGAGCCGTCGGCGCAGATCGAGACCCACACGCCCCGTCCGCTCTGGGTGCCCTGACCGTAGTCGGTAGCCCCGTTGTTGAGACCGAGGCGTAGGCCGAAGATCTTGCCGGACGACAACGGTGAGGCAGCAAGCGATGCGATGGGTGAGTTCCCGGTGAACGGTGTGGTCGGGACGAACTTGAAGTAGGCACCACCCGCGGCGCCCGTACCTGGACGCAGCTCGTCGCCGTAGTACATGACGCCGTTCGGGAGGATGCCGTGTCCCTCGAACGAGAGCTTGCCGAGTGCCGTACGACGAACGAGGTTTGTCGCACCGATTCCACCGGTAAACGCTCCGGTCGTCCGATCGAGGCTCACGCCTGTTGTGGCAATCGGGTCGAGCAACTCGTACGCCTGACCACCGGAGCCGGCCTCTTCACTGAACAGGATCGTGCCCCACGGGGTTCGCCGGACCCCGTCACACGCGGTTGTGCCGGTGACGATGGTGTCGACGGCGCCGGTCGCGATCGAGACCCGAACCAGCCCGGGATCGCTCGTCCCCTGTTCGTTGCACTCGATGATGTGCGTCGGCTTGGAGCCGTTGGGCCACAGCGCCAACTGGTCGAGGTTCGGCGGCGCGATGCCCGACGTGATGACGCGGGCCTTCAACCCCTTGGCGAGCGTCACCAGCTTCTCGGGCGATGCCTTCGCGGTGGCGAGGTCGATCGATGTCAGCGACGAGGCCGCGAGCGGCTTGGCGATGCCGAACAGGTCCTCGGACTCGTGGGCGAGCTTCGCGTCACGCGAGACGCCGACGTCGCTGATGATCACGGCGGATGCTGTGACGGCACCGATCGCCAGCACCCCGAGCGCGGCGGCAATGCCGGCTCTCTTGCGATTCTTCATGGGAAAATGCGCTCCTTGGTCGGGTGAATTCGCCGCGAGTATGGGGGCTGTCGAGGCACGTTTGGGCCCTCGCTTCCGCACCGACTCGGGATCGACGCCACCTGTTCTCACGGCACCGTCAGACCCGCTCCGGATGATGCGGGCGCGCACTCGGCGCTACACTCGGTGGCAGTGGAGCATCCGGTCATCACGCTTGACGGTCCATCTCAGCCGCCCGGGCGGCCGCAACGGTCCTGGATCCAATCGCGGCGGCTGGTCATCGCCGGCGGGCTCGCGATTGCCGAGGTCGTCGCGTATCTGGTGATGGACCCGTCGCGGTGGCTCGCGATCGTCGTGGTCGGGGCGCTCCTGGCCGTTTGCATCGCGCTCTCGGGCCGCCTCAAGCCGGGATTCGGGCGTGACCTCGTCTTGATCGCGGCGCTCGCCCAGGCGATGCTCGTCGCGCTGCCCATCCTGCTCGGCTTCGTTCAGCTCGTCTTCGCCACCGTCGTCGTGCTCCTGCTCATCATGGTGTTCGTCACCATCGGATTGCGATTTCGCCGCTGATCGCAGCGCCACCCGCGGCTCCGCCGCCACCGCCACCCGCACATGTGCTCGTCACCCTCGCCCCGGGCGCCGACCCCGGCGTGCTCGGACGCGATCGCGAGCTGCTCTTTGCGGGAGGGACGACCTGGGTCATGCCCGTGCGTCGGGGTGAGCTCGGCACTGATCTGCGCGCCCGCCACGGCGTGGTTGCGGTTGAGCCGGACCGCACCCGGCGACGCCTCGGGAGCGATGACCCCATGGTCCCCGCACAGGGCCACCTGACCCAGATCCATTGGACGCCCCAACTCGGTCTGCGACGGCCGTTGGTCGCCGTGCTCGACACAGGTGCAGACGGGCGATCGCCGGATCTGCGCGGAGCAATCCGCGTCGACCTGGCCCGGTCGTTCGTCGACGACGCGCCGCTGACCGATCATTCCGGTCACGGAACGCACGTGGCCGGTCTCATTGCGGCGACAACCGGCAACGGCATCGGAGTCGCGGGAGTCGCGAACGCCCGTCTGATGATCATCAAGATCGCCGATGCCCAGGGTCGGGCGAGCACGTCCACGTTGGTGCGCGGCATCCGCGCGGCCGTGGCGAGCGGTGCCAAGATCATCAACGTGTCGTTCGGAGGCTCGGGTTTCTCGAAACTCGAACAGACCGCGATCCTGGACGCACGCCGGGCAGGGGTGTTGGTGGTCGCGGCGGCAGGCAACAGCGGGCAGACCGGCAACCCCGCTGCATATCCGGGTGCCTATCGCCACGTGCTGACCGTCGCGGCGACACGTGGGGACGGCATGGCCATCGTCGAATCGACGCGAGGCCCGCAGGTCGCGCTGGCGGCGCCGGGCAAGCGGATCCTCTCGACGGCGCCAGGCGGCCGATTCGCGCGCCGGACCGGGACGTCGATGGCGACCGCAATCGTGTCGGGCGCGGCCGCTCGCCTGTTGGCGCGCCGACCGACGCTCGATGTCTCCCAACTGCGATCAATCCTGCTGTCGAGTGCGTTTGACGTGGGTGTCCCGGGCCGCGACGACGCGACCGGCTGGGGTCGGCTCGATCTGGCCGCTGCACTCGCGACCCCGCCGCCTCCGAAGGACGGCGCAGAGCCCAACGACGACGCGGTGCAGGCGCGGCGTTGGCCGGCGCTGTTTCAGGGACCGGCAGCCGGTGAGGCAACGGTCGACGCCACCGTCGAGCAGTACGCCGACGGCAAGGACGACTACCGTGTCACGATGGCGGTGGGCGACAGCCTGCAGATCGACGTCACGGGCGACACGGGCGCCGACCTGGACCTGGTCATCTGGCGCCCCGGCGCACCGGCGTTCGCCACCGGACCGGCCTATACGCGCGATTGGCTGGCCGCCACGGCTTTGGGACCGGGGACGACCGAGACGCTGCGCTACACCGCGGTCGAGGCGGGCGTGCACGCGATCGAGGTTCAGGCTGCAGCCGGGCGTGGCGCGTACCACCTGACGGTGCGCCGCATCGCGGCTCCGCCGCCGCCGCCACCGACGCCCTAGTCGTCCCCACCCCGGATCGATCCCACGGGTCGTTGGCAATCGTACCGGTGCAAGTGCCGTTGCGAAGTGGTGACAATCACGCGCTCGCCGGGCGTTCGTGCGGCACACTTGTACGGATGAAGACCACCCCGCCACGGCGTCGCACCCAACCCCTCAGTCGCGTGCCGCTCGACGACCCGGCGCTCTACATCAATCGGGAACTCTCGTGGTTGGACTTCAACGCCCGCGTCCTCGCGCTCGCCGCCGACCCGGAACAGCCCCTGCTGGAACGCTGCAAGTTCCTGGCGATCGCGTCGAGCAACCTGGACGAGTTCTTCATGGTGCGCGTCGCCGGCCATCAGGACGCGCTCGAGGCCGGGCGTCCGTCGTCGGCTCCTGACGGGATCGGTCGCGAGGAATTGCTGGAACGAATCGCCGAGCGTACGACGGGGTTGGTTGCAGAGCAGGGCAGACTCTGGAAGACCGAGATCCTGCCCGCGCTCGCCGACGCAGGCCTTGCGATCCTGTCGCTCTCCGATCTGGACACCCGTGCGAGCAAACGGGTCGAGGCCATCTTCGAGCGTGAGATCTATCCGGTGTTGACGCCGCTGGCGGTCGGATCCGGTCAGCCGTTTCCCTACATCTCCGGCCTGTCGCTCAGCCTGGGTGCCCACGTGCGTCAACCGGCGCTGGGCGAGACCCGGTTGGCACGCGTCAAGCTCTCGCCGGGTCTTCCGCGGTTCACCGAGGTGCCTGGCGGGCTGGTGCCGACCGAACAGATCATTCGTGCGAATCTGGAGCGCATCTTCCCGGGTATGGAGGTCGTCGACACGGTGCTCTTCCGGGTCACCCGCGACGCGGATTTTGCGATCTCGGACGAAGCGGATGACCTGATGGGTGCGGTCGAGGCGCAGCTTCGCCGCCGCCGGTTCGGCGATGTGGTCCGTCTGGAGGTCGAGAACAGCGCGCAGAAGTCAGTGGTCGGTGAACTGCGCGATGCGCTGGGCCTGCACCAACGTGACGTGTACCGCGTGTCTGGACTGCTCGATTTGACGTGCCTGTGGCAGCTCTTGGAGATCGACCGCCCGGAGTTGCGTGACGCACCCTGGGAACCGCGTGTCCATCCGCGGTTGCGCTCCGATGACGGTGACCAGCCGGACATCTTCGCGGCCATACGGCAGGGCGACCTGCTGGTCCATCACCCGTACGACGACTTCGAGACCAGCGTCGCGCGGTTCATCGAGCAGGCCGCCGCGGATCCCGATGTGGTGGCGATCAGGCAGACACTCTACCGGACGAGCGGTGAGAGCCCAATCGTTCCCGCGCTGATGCAGGCGGCCGAGAGCGGTAAACAGACCGTCTGTTTGGTTGAGCTCCAGGCGCGATTCGACGAGGAGCGCAACATCCAATGGTCGCGTGCCATGGAACGCGCCGGAGTCCACGTCGTCTACGGCAACGTCGGTCGCAAGATCCACGCCAAACTCGCGTTGGTGGTCCGCCGCGAAGGCAAGCGCCTGACGCGATACGTGCACGTCGGGACGGGCAACTATCACCCCGCCACGGCACGCCTCTACACCGACGTGGGCCTCTTCACCTGTCGCGAGGACATCACCGAGGACGTCGCCGACCTGTTCAACTATCTGACCGGGTTCTCGCAGCCGCCCGTCTTCCGCAAGGTGCTCGTCGCTCCGGAAGGGGCGCGCGCGGGCCTCATCGACCAGATCGACCACGTCATCAAGAAGCACCGCGCCGGGGTGCCTGGCCGGATCGTGTGGAAGCTCAACGCGATCATCGACGGCGCGATCATCAGGGCGCTGTGGACGGCATCACAAGCAGGTGTCCCGGTCGACCTGCTCGTGCGGGGTGTCTGCGGACTGCGCCCGGGGTTGCCCGGAATCAGCGACACGATCCGTGTGCGTTCGGTGGTCGGTCGCTTCCTTGAGCACGCGCGGATCTTTGCGTTCACGAGCGGCGAGGACACCCGGTATTTCATCGGGTCCGCCGACATGATGGGACGCAACCTCGATGCCCGCGTCGAGGTGTTGGTGCCGGTTGAGGACCTGGCGGCGCAAGGGGAACTCCAGGTCATGCTCGCCGCAGCGCTCGCCGACAACGATTTGGCATGGTCACTCAGCCCCGACGGTGCCTGGCATCGCGTCGAGGGTCCCATGGACGCCGCGCCCCGCAACAGTCAGGACGAGCTGATGGAGCGCAGCGCCGCGCGCTGAAGGACCGCCCGAGCGTTACGAACCCGTCTGGACCACTTCGAAGTCCGATCCCGTGATGCGGCCCAGCGCGTGCAGGTCGTCGTCGTTCCAGCTCGAGCTTGGCGCGCCGGTGATGTACCAGGGCGAGCCGTTGTCGGCCAAGATCATCCCGTAGCGCTTGAGCGCCTTCAGCACGACGCGTGACTGAGGACCGAACCCGGTCAGACTGACCGAGGCCTTGAGCCGTACGCGCAACCCCATCGGAGGCAGGTTGGGGTCGTCCGACGATCCGGCTTGGTGACGCGCCGGGAAGATGAACGATCGCCGCGTGCGCGACGTGGTGAACCGCAGGGCGTGGTCGATGCGTCCCGCGCGCACCTCGGCGGCGCGAGCCAGCCCGGGGAAGATCGGGAGTCCGGCGGCGTCCGCGCTGGTCCAGCCGCGTGGGCGCAGCGCGTTGGAACGCAGGTTGAAGATCGCTCCGGATCCCGCAGTCCAGCGACCCGTGACCTTGCGGGCGGCGAACAACTCGTACAGACGGCAGCGGTCCTTGTCGACGATCAAGATGTGACGGTCGCTGCCGCCTTCGATCCGCGGGCGCGCGGGAATGGGATACGGGCCGCGGTCGGACTCGCCGGCATATTGGAACCGCACCCGCACCTTCGTCTGGGTCGAGCGGACGACGTTGAAGGGGATGCCGTAGCCGCCGTGGTTGCTGAAGTCCGGGTGGAGCTTCTGATCGACGCCGATGGCGGCGATCAGCGTCTCGGAGTCAGCTGCGACCGGGAGGCTCGAGACGTCCTGGTTCCAGGGATTGTCGGCGGGAAACACCGGACAGTTGGGTGCACCGGGCAACGAGCTGCCGGTCGCGGCCATCGGCAGTGCCGTCGCCACGAGCATGACGCCTGTCAGGAATCGCGGTCTCATCTGGGCTCCCCTCGCAACGGCACTACAATTGTCCGAACCTGGTCAACCAGGGTTCCGTACCCGTGAACAAAGTCCTTCGTATCATCATGTGGCCAGCCTCCCATTTCTTCGGGTGGGTCTGGCGCCTCTTCCTGGCAGTGCTGCGTCGGGTGATGGCGAATGGGGTCACGGGGACCGCCAGCCAGTTCGCCTACAACACGTTCCTGGCGACCGTGCCCTTCACCTTTGTCGTCGTGACGGCGATCAAACTGTCGAGTCCGACCGCGTACCAGACCCTGTTCGATGCGCTTGACGGGACCATTCCGGGGATCAGCGGGTTGACCGACACGTTCAGCAACAGCACCGCCAGAGGCACGGCGGCAGGCTTGGTGATCTTGTTCGGCGTGATCGCCGGCCTCTACGTGGCGTCCAATGCAATCGGGGCGCTGGTCGACGGTCTCGATCGGGCGCAGCACCTCAACCACCGGCCGTGGTGGCGGGGCAAGCTCATCAACTTCGGCTTCGCCGCGGGCGCCAGCGTCCTTGCGGCCGCCAGCACGCTTGCACTCGCGGGTGGGCCGAAGCTCGTTCGGGGCTTCGCACGGCTGGTGGGGGCGAACACCTTTGTCAGGAGCCTCGCGGACTCCCTGGCGTTTCCCGTCGGGATCGTGACGTTGTTGCTGTTCACCGTCTTGATCTACCGATTCGGTCCCAACGGAATGCGGCTTGGCTTTCGCACCATCCTGCCCGGTGCCCTGCTCTCGGTCGTGGCGACGTTTGGGCTGACGAAGCTGATCGGCCTGTATGCCGACGCCTTCAACAACCTGGACGCGGTGTACGGAACGCTGGGCAGCCTGTTCGTCTATCTGACGTTTCTCTACTTCACCGGTCTGATGTTCCTGGTCGGCGCAGAACTCAACGCGGAGCTCGTGCATCGACGCCTGATCCGGGCGTCGGTCCGGGATGCGGCTGCGCGGGCTGCGATCACGGCCGCCGCCGCTCGCGCCCCGATCGCCGACGCCCCAACGCTGAGCGGGGCCGGCGTCACCGGTCCGACCGCACCGACCGCTCCGATCGTCGACATCGAACCGAGGTGATGCGACAACGCGGTCCTGCCCGCCGGTCGCGCTCTGTCATCATTCGGGCTGCGTCTCGCACCTCACCATATGGCTGACAACACCACCAACCGCGACACTCCCCCGCGCAAGCCCAAGAACGCGCCGCCCGGATGGCGCGTCGAAGGTGGCCCGCCCGATACGAGCGGCGGCTCGGGCCGGCGGACCAAAGCGCCCGGAGGGCCACGGTTCTGGTGGATCCTCGTCGGCGCCCTCGCCCTCAACTGGATCGTGTTCCAGGCATTCGCGCCGAACGATCCCAAGCGCATCACGATCCCGTACACCGAGTTCCTCAAGCAGGTCGACAGCGGCAACGTCGAGAAGATCAGCTCGCTCGGCGACCGGATTACGGGCAACGTCCGCAACGAGATCACCGAGGTCGACGGCAAGGAACATGCCAAGGGCTTCCGGACCGTGCGGCCGAGTTACGTCGTCAATGACGATCTGCAAAAGCGTCTCGAAGCCAAGAACGTGCTCGACACGGCCAAGTCGCTGGACGAGCCGCGGCCGTTCTGGGAGACGCTCCTGGTCGGTTTCGGCCCGGCGATCCTGCTGATCTTGTTGTTCGTGTGGTTTTTCCGGCGGGCTTCGAGCGGCGCGGGAGGTGGTGGGGGCATCCTCGGGGTCGGGAAGTCGCGCGCCAAGCGCTACGAGGCGAATGAGCAGCGCACGACGTTCGCGGACGTCGCCGGGATCGACGAGGTCAAACTCGAGTTGTCCGAGGTCGTCGATTTCCTCAAGCACCCCGAGAAGTACCTCGCGCTCGGCGGCACGATCCCGCGTGGCGTATTGCTGTACGGACCGCCGGGTACCGGCAAGACGCTGCTGGCACGAGCGGTTGCCGGCGAGGCGGGCGTCCCGTTCTTCTCGCTCTCGGCCTCGGAGTTCGTGGAGATGTTCGTCGGCGTCGGCGCCAGCAGGGTGCGGGATCTGTTCAAACAGGCCAAGGAGGCGGCGCCCGCCATCATCTTCATCGACGAGCTCGATGCGATCGGACGCTCACGTGGCAGCGGCGTCATGGGAGGACACGAGGAACGCGAGCAGACGCTCAACCAGATCCTGACCGAGATGGACGGGTTCAGCGGCGCCGAGGGCGTCATCGTGCTGGCGGCGACAAACCGTCCCGAGATCCTGGACGCGGCGCTGCTGCGTCCCGGCCGGTTTGACCGGCGGGTTGCGGTCAACTCGCCCGACCAGGCGGGCCGCCTCGCCATCCTCAGGGTGCATACCCGCCACATGCCGCTCGACGAGGATGTCGACTTGGAGGGCCTCGCCTCGTCGTCGCCCGGCATGGTCGGCGCCGACCTCAAGAACCTGGCCAACGAAGCCGCATTGATGGCGGCCCGGCGGAGCCACGAGCGGGTCCACCTCGCAGACTTCACCGATGCGCTCGAGAAAATCCTGCTCGGAGCGGAGCGAAAGATCATGCTCAGCAAGGACGAGCGTGAGCGCACGGCCTATCACGAGTCGGGCCATGCGCTGCTCGGCATGCTCCAGCCCGGTGCGGACCCGGTGCGCAAGATCTCGATCATCCCGCGCGGGCGGGCGCTGGGCGTGACGTTCCAGTCGCCGTCGGCCGATCGGTACGGCTATGACGCCGAGTATCTGCGTGGCCGTATCGTGGGCGCGCTCGGTGGTCGCGCGGCTGAGAAGATCGTCTACGGCGATGTCACCACGGGTGCCGAATCCGACCTCGAAACCGTGACGCGGATCGCCAAGCAGATGGTCGGCCGGTGGGGGATGAGTGAGGCGATCGGGCCGGTGTCGGTGTTGCCGGGGCCCAACGACGAACCGTTCCTGCTGCCGGGAACCGGGCCGGGCGGCCCTTCGGCGCACACGCTCGAACTCATTGACAGCGAGGTCCGCAAGATCGTCGACGAGTGCTACAGCAAGGCGCTCACCCAACTCACCGAGAACCGCGACAAGCTCGAGGCGTTGACAAAGGCGCTTTTGGAACGCGAAACGCTCGATGAGGCCGACGCCTACGCGGTGGCAGGGTTCCCGCGCCCACCGCGCCCCGAACTGCTCGAACCCGCGGTGCCCGACGTCGTCAGCCCGACGGAAGACGCGCCGACCGTCTGAGCCGCGGGTGGGTCTATTCGTAGTGGAGCGCCTCGAGGGGTTGGAGCTTCGCCGCGCGCCGGGCGGGTGCGAGGGCTGCAACGAGGCCGGCGACGACGGCCAAGACGAACACCACGATGATCGTGACGACCGGCACCGAGAACTGGATGCCCTCGTCCTGCAGGCCCTTCGCGATGAGAAAGCCGAAGAGCAGGCCGACGCCGATCCCGATGATCCCTCCGATTGCACACGTGATGACGCTCTCACTGAAGATCATGGAGCGCAGCTGCCCGCGGGTGGTGCCGATCGCGCGGAGCATCCCGATCTCCCGGGTCCGCTCGTACACCGCCAGGAGCAGCGTGATGAGCACGCCGAACAGCGAGATCACGATGCTGAACGCGAGCAGTGCGTAGAAGATAGTGAGGATCTGGTTGATCTGTTTGCCGATGAAGTCCTTGTACTCGCTGTTGGTGCGGACCTTGGCTGCCGGGTAGGTGGCCTTGAGTGCCGTCGCGACGGCCTCCTTACCGGTCGCCACGGCGACGCCATCGGCGAACTTGACGAGCAGCACTCCGACGTCCCGGTCGACGAACAGCGTGTCGTATGCCGCGTTCGACACGACGAAGCCGGTAAAGAGTTGCGGGTCCCGGTATTCGCCGAGCACACGCAGGCGGGCCGTCTTCCCATCGAGGGTGGTGATGCCAAACTGCTCCCCGGTCGTGAGACTGTGGGTCTTCGCGAAGTCCCGCTCCACGATGGCGCCATCCGTGCCGAGCTGTGCCAGAAGCTGGTTCGACCCGCCGTTCTGCCAGTCGAAGGTGACGAGTGACGCGGCTTGTGCAGGGTCGATGGCGCTGAGTTGCTCGGTGCCGGCGCTGCCGAACCTGACCTCGCCAAAGCCGACCCCGAGCACAGAAGCGACGCCGGGGGCCGACTTGCTCGCATCCACCGCCCCGGCAGCGAGTGGCGTGAACCCCTCGTTGACGATGATGAGATCGCTCGTGAGGGTGTTGTCCAGGGCATCGATGAACGAACTCTTGAGCCCCGCGACGAAGACGCTGATGAACACGACCAGGCCGACGCCGACCATGAGCGCGGCGGCCGTGGTCGCAGTGCGTGACGGGTTGCGCATGGCGTTCTCGCGCCCGAGCCGGCCCGAGTTGCCGGCGAGCTTTTGGATCGGCCAGCCGAGTATCCGCGCGAGTGGGCGGATCACGAACCGGATCAGCATGCAGACGCCGAACAACACCGCAAGTGCGCCGATGGCGATGAGCCCGAGGCGTTGTCCCACCGATCCGTTGCTGGAGAAGCCCGAGGCGATGCCGCCGATTCCGAGGAGGGCGATCAGCCCGCCGGCGTAGGGCGAAAATCGCGACCAGCGGGTGCGCGGCAGCGTCGCGCCCTCGCGGAGCGCGGCGATTGGTGGGATCCGGGTCGCGCGCAGACCGGGTATGAACGCGGCGAGCAGCGTCACGACGGTCCCGACGAGGACGGGAATCGCGACGGTGCGCGGCTTGATCTGGATCCCGGTCGTCGGGAGCCCGAAACCGGCGGCGTCGAACAAGAGGTTGATGGACTTGGCGAACAGGACGCCGACGCCGACGCCGACGATCGAGGCGATCAGGCCGATGATGAATGCCTCTGCAAGCACGCTACGAAGGAGCTGCCAGCGGCTGGCGCCGACGGTGCGCAGCATCGCGAGTTCGCGGATGCGTTGGGCGACGGTGATCGAAAAGACGTTGAAGATGATGAACGCGCCGACGAGCAATGCGATCACGGCGAAGACGAACAGGAACTGCTTGAGAAAGCCCAGGTTGTCGTTGATGTCGCCGGCCTGCCTGCTCGCGTTTGCGGTGCCGGTCTCGACAAGGACGTTGGCCGGAACCGCCGCCTGCACGCGGCTTGCGAGGTCGGTCGGGCTGACTCCGTTGTCTCCCGCAACGAGGATCGTCGAGACCTGACCCTTGCGGTCGAACCACGCCTGCGCGTCGGTGAGGGTGATGGCCGTGAGCGTGGCTCCGCCGATCGAGTTGGCATCACCGAACTTGAAGATCCCGCTGATCGTGACGGGCTGTTGCCCGATCCGGGTGGTCAGGCCGACCTGTTGCCCGACCTTGAGCTTCTCGCGATCTGCGAGCCCCTTGTCGATGGCGACATCACCATGCCTGGCGGGGAACGCTCCTGCGACGATCGTGTTGCTGTTGAACCGGGAGCTCGGTGTGGAGAACACCAGGGGCGGGGCACCGCTGGCAGGACCGACATATTTGCCATCCACGACGAGTGCGCCCAGCGCACCGATCTGACCTTCCGCGAGCGCGACCCCGGGGACCTTCTGGACTGTGGCGATGAGCGACTGCGGGAGCGGACCGGGCTGCTGCTGCTGGGACTCGAACGCGGTCTTCTGCGTCAGGATGACGTCGGTGCCCTGGTTTGCCTTCTTGAAGATGTCGTCGAACGCCCCGCTGACCTGGTCGGTCAGGATGAACGTGCCGGCGATCATCGCAGTGCCGAGCAGGATCGCGATGCCGGTGAGTACCGAACGGAGCTTTCGGGTGCGAAGCGCCTTGAGCGCGAACCGGAACACGGGCCTACTCCAGCGACTTCATGACGTCGAGGATTTCCTCTGCGGTCATGTGTGGACTGCGGCGGACGATCAGGCCGTCCTCGAGGAAGAGCAACTCGTCGGCGATCGCGGCTGCGCGCGGATCGTGCGTGACCATCACTATGGTCTGATTCAACTCGTTCACCGACCGGTGAAGGAGCTCGAGAATCTCGCCGCCGGTCTTGGAGTCCAGGTTGCCGGTCGGCTCATCGGCGAAGATCACTGCAGGTTTGGAGACCAACGCCCGCGCGATCGCAACGCGCTGTTGCTGGCCGCCGGACAGCTCGGCGGGCCGGTGACGCAGACGATCCTTGAGCCCCACCTCGCCCACGAGCCGGTCCATCCATTCGGCCTCGGGACGCGTGCCTGCGATTGACAGCGGCAGCGCGATGTTTTCTTCGGCGGTCAACATCGGGAGCAGGTTGAAGAACTGGAAGACGAAGCCGATCTTCTCGCGACGAAGCAACGTCAACGCTTTGTCTTTGAGGTCGGTGATCAGGGTGCCGTCGATCCAGACCTCTCCTGCGGTTGGCTTGTCCAGCCCGGCCAGGATGTGCATGAGCGTCGACTTGCCTGACCCCGAGGGGCCCATGATCGCGATGAACTTGCCATGCGCGAGGTCCAGGTCAACGCCCCTGAGCGCCTCCACGGCGGTGTCGCCCTCGCCGTAGCGGCGGACCAGGCCACGTGCGGAGACCACTGCGCCGTTTGTCGCGGTGGTGACGGCACCGCTGTGTTCGATGTGTTCCGACAACGCGATCCCTCCTGTCATGACCGACAACGCGACCCTACCAAGCGACATCCGGTACGCGGTGAAGTCTCGGTGAAGAACGTCCGCGCGCTGTGGCTCTCGGCAGCAGGCAGGCGAGGCAATCGCCATGGGCACAGGGCTCCATTGGAGGTGCGGAGGGAGCGTGCGGAGGTCTGTCGAACGAGACCACTACCCTCCCTGCATGCTCCGTGTCCTGGCCATCTGTCTTGTACTGGGGAGTGTGCCGGTCGGCCCGGCCCTCGCCGGCGACCGCGGGCTGCTGTCCGCGCTCGACCGTGGACTGGGCCCCACGGCCTCCGCCTCGCGCGCCGCGTCGGGGGCATCGCCCGGCCTCGTCCAGGCGCACTATGACCGTGCCCGTGATCTCGAGGAGCAGGTCGGTGCGGCATCACCGTTTTCGGCGTCGTGCCATGCACTCGGGGGATGGGCAGCGCGGTATGCGGCTGCTGAGGTCGCATCCGCCGAGGGCTTCGATCGGCTCGACCCGGTCCGGGCGCGCAGATATCGCGAAGTCGCGGCATCAGCGCGTGCGCACCTGAACGTTGCGCGACGGTCGTGCCATCCCGGCCGTGCCCGTCGCAGTGGGGCGACGCCCGTGCTGCTCGAGCCTCGTCCGTGGGCCGCGTCGTTCGGAGAGATCGTCGCGCGCGCCCCGTCCGGCGCTGATTCGGCGACACTGCGTGCCAACGGCGCCGCGGCCGGCTCATTGTCGATCGCCGGTGGCGTCGCCCGGGCGCGGCTCGTCGGGCAGGCGGGACGCTACGACCTGGTGGTCCGGTTCACGCGCGCAGGTGCCCAGGTCGGGTTGGCGAGGTCAGCCGGCGTGTGGCTCCTGCCCGACACCGCCTCCGCGCCGGTGAGCGCCGCGACCCTGGACGCGGTATGGCAGGCGCGGGTCCGAGAGGCCGCGGCACGGTTCTCCGGGGTCTCGGCGGTGTGGATGCACGATCTGTCGACCGGTCGTGCCGCGAGCTGGAACGCGGGAGCCCTGTTTCCGGCGGCGTCAACCGTCAAGTTGGGGGTGCTGGTCGAGTCCGTACGACGCATGGGTCCGCAACCCGAGGCATCAGCGATGTTGCATGATGCACGCGCCATTGCCGGATGGAGTTCGAACCTCGGGGCCAACCGGTTGCTGCGGCGGGTGGGCGGGGCAGCCGGGGTCCAGGCCGCGCTGCGGCGCATGGGCGCCATGTCGAGTACGTATACGGGTCCGTACATCGTCGCCACGGAGCGTCCGCCGGTCAACGCGCCGATGCCGCCGCCGCGGGTCTCGGGTCGCGTGACGACGGCATCGGATCTGGGTACGGTCATGCGTGTGCTGCACGAGGCGGCGGTCGGCGAGCGCGGTGCGCTCGCGATCACGCGGATGACCCGAGCGCAGGCGCGCCTGGCGCTCGGCCTCTTGCTCGCATCCGAAGCGTCGGGCGACAACCTGGGCCTGTTCCGCGAATCGCTCGGGGACCGTGTCCCCGCCGCACAAAAACAGGGATGGATCTCGTCTGCCCGGCATTCGGCCGCGGTCGTCTACACGTCCCGTGGACCGGTCGTAGTGGTCGCGATGACCTACAAACCCGGCTTGATGCGGGCCGCAGCCGTGCGGCTGGGAGCAGAACTCGTCACGCTCGCGACGTCGGCGCCGTAACCCATTCCGGAGCCAGGCCATCGCCTGTGATGAGTCGTGCGCCGCGACCACGGGTGACGAAGCTCCACGACCATCGCACGATGACGAGTACACGGTTCTGGAAGCCGATCAGGTAGAACAGGTGGAGGGCGAGCCACAGCCACCACGCGACGAACCCGTGGAACCGCACGCCCGAGATGTCAGCGACGGCCTTGGCCCGGCCGATCGTCGCCACATTGCCCTTGTCCTTGTAGACGAACGGCGCCGAGGCGACACCCCGGAGCCTGTTGCGGATCGCACGGCCTGCGTAGGTTCCCATCTGCATCGCTGTGGGAGCGACGCCAGGCAGCTTCCGGTCGGTCACGGTCGCCATGTCGCCCAGGGCGAAGACGTCCGGGTGGCCCTCGAGCGTCAGATGGTCGGTGACGGGCACCCGCCCCACGCGATCCGTCGGAAGGCGCGCGGCCGCGGCGAGTTTGCCGGCAAGCGAGGTGGCTGCGACGCCTGCCGCCCAGACGACGGTGCGCGCGGCGATGTGTTGCTGCTGGTCGTCCTGCTCCACGGTGACGCCACCGTCATCGACATCACGCACGAGGGTGTCGGTTTGGACGGTCACGCCCAGCTTGCCCAGGGCTTTGACCGCGTGGAGTGATTGACTCGGATCGAACGCGAGCAGAATCCGGTCGGCTCCTTCGAGGAGCAACACAGTGGCAGCCGCGGGGTCGAACGAGTCGAACTGGTTGCGCATCGTGTCGCCCGCGATCTCGCCGATCTGACCTGCCAGCTCGACGCCGGTGGGTCCGCCACCGACGACGACGAACGTCAGCCACTCACGTCGGGCCTGGTCGTCGGTCTCCATCTCGGCGGCTTCGAACGCGATCAGGACGCGGCGGCGGATGGCGAGGGCGTCTTCGAGCGACTTGAGTGCCGGGGCGGCATCACTCCATTCGTCGTGGCCGAAATAATGGTTCTTCATCCCGGTTGCGACGATCAGCGAGTCATATGGGAGACGCACGTCCTCACCAGCGCCCGCGGCGCGACCCACGATCACCTGCTGCTCGGTCAGGTCGAAGTCGTGGACCTCGCCCAGGACGACGCGTGCGTTCTTCTGGCGACGCAGCACCGCACGCAACGGCGTCGCGATCTCTCCGGGCGAGAGCGACCCGGTCGCGACCTGGTAGAGCAGCGGCTGGAACAGGTGGAAGTTCCGGCGATCGATCAGCGTGATGTCGACGGGTGCCCGCCTGAGCGCCTTGGCCGCGCGCAGCCCGGCGAAGCCGCCACCGACGATGACGACTCGGTGGCGACGGCTTGCGGTGGGAGAGTCCGTCACAGCGCCGAGGCTACTCGTGCCGCGGGGCCTGGCGCCCTGGTGCCGGGAAGGATCGTTTCGCGCCCCGGGATCCCTGATGAGCACAGGTTTTTCGATACATCCGTGTCTGACGAGAAAATAGAACTGCGCACCGCGATGCTCGCATTGTGCGGTTCTGTTTTCACCTCAGCGGGGCGGGCGTCGCAAACGCCCGCGCAACTGACACCGAGCGGACACCGGGAGGAACTCGCAAACCGTCCGGAGCGACGGGATTGCGAAGACGGGCCGACGCGCTCGGCCCAGACTGACCCAATTTGCGCGCTTCTGACCTGCTGACGACCCGACGAGCGAACGCAGAGAGCAGACTTTGTGACACCCGCAGACCGCCGGGAACGACCCTTCCCGACACCCCGAGATCCGTTTCGCCAACAAGGGTTCCGGGGAACCCGGTGTCAGTTGCGCGGGCGCTGCAAACGCCCACCCCGCTGGGCGAAAAATGGAAGTTGCGCCGCGCGTTCGCGCGGCGCCCTCGTCCATTTTTTGTCTCAGACACGGTTTACCCTCACTTAACGCGTTTGTGCGCAAGCGCGGTCGGGTGCGCGACCGCCAAGCAACAGTGGGGCGTCACCGGTGCGGAGTGCTTTCCATCGCACGACGAAGACGTATCCTGGCTGCGGCTAACTCCGGGCTTGGTCTTCGGCCACATGGAGGCCCAAGACCTTGATCACATCGCGCATCGAGAGGATCCCGACCAGGTGCTCCTCTTCGAACACGACGATGTGGCGGATGTGGTGCTTCGTCATCGCTTCGGCGGCCTGTGTGGCCGGCCAGCTCGGCGCAGCGGTGATCACCTTGCTGTGCATGTAATCACCGACGCGTGCCACATCCGGGTCGTCCCCGTCTGCGAGGGCACGCAACACGTCGCGCTCAGTCACGATCCCGGGGCCTGGGAGCGACGGGTCGATCACCAGCGCGGCCCCGGTCTTGTACTGACACATCCGCACCGCGGCCTGGCGAAGCGTCGTGTCGGCGCCGACGGTGGCCTCGATCGGCGACATGATCTCTGAGACCTGAACTGGCATGGCGGGTACCATACCGCTCCGGTTCGAGCTTGTCACGTTCGTCACATGAGCTCCGTCGTCGGAACACGCTCGAGTCGGTTGTCGCTTGGCTGGCATTCGGGACACCAGTACACCGTGCGGTTGGCGTCGCCCATCCCGCGTGATCGGATCGGGGTGCTGCAGCGTCGACAGGGTCGTCCGCTCCGCCCGTAGACCCAGGTGCGTTCGCGGCTGCGTGGGTTCGCCGACCGGTAGGTGGTGATTCGCCCGCCCTCGGCGACCCCGTCCGCCAGCAGGCGCGAAGCCGTCGCACCGAGTGCGTGCGCCTGAGCCGACGTCAGGTCGCCGATCCGTCGTGACGGCTCGACACCACAGAGGAACAACGTCTCGCTGCGGACGATGTTGCCGATGCCGGCAATCACACGTTGATCCATCAGCGCCTCGCCGAGGGCTCGATCCGGATCGAGTCGTGCCAACCGTGCCGCCGCGACCTCGCCGGGGTCAAGCGCGGCGTCCAACAGGTCGGGACCCACCGACGTGATGTTGGGGATCGTCGCGCCAGGTTCGTAGAGCCGGAGCCGCGGCCCGCCGTACTGCGCGGCGACATGGGTCTCAGTCCAGAGTGCCAGCCAAAGATTGCGCTGCGGGATCGGCCGCGCTGCCGTCAGCAGTCGCCATGAGCCGACCATGCCCAGATGCGAGTGGAGTACCCGGCCGCTCGCGAACCGCAGCAGGTGGTGTTTGCCCACCGCGTCCACCCGCTCGACCGCATCGCCGGCGAGACGCTGGGGGATCCGTTGCGGTGCAACACGCGGTTCGGGTGCATCGATCCGTACCAACGGTTTCCCCGTCAGAGCCGCGGTCAGCCGGATCGCGTTGCGGTGGCTGACCTGGCCTTCGGGCACGGGTCAGGACGATTCAGCGGGCGCGAACACGACGACCACCGACAAGCCCTCGGTGATATCGACGAATCGGTGCGGTACGTGCGCCGCGACGAAGATGGTGTCGCCGGCGCCGATGACCCTGTGCGCGCCATCGCATTCGAACGTCGCCCTGCCGGCGATGACGTGGTACAGCTCGTCTTGTGCGTGCGGTTGCTGAGGGTCGGCACCTCCGGCCGGAAGCTCATAGAGACCGGCGCTCATCGACGGTGTTCGAAGGAACTCTGCGTACAACGTGCCGGCTGCGGCGCGCGCGGAACGGATGTCGTCGAGTCCATTGATCTGCATCACCGCTCTCCTCTTAGTTCCATTCCGCGAAGCCCGCTGAAGAAGCCGGCCCCCAGGAGCACCGGCTCCAGCGAGGAGCCGAACACTGTAGCGCCGTCGATACGTTCGATCGCGACACGCCGGCCGCGCCCGTCCATGACCCAATTGGCCAATGCCGCGACTGCCAATTGGCACCAGTCAGCACCGGGCTCGCGCAATGTCAGCAGGCTCTTTCCGCCGCGCTCCATGTAGAGGACCGGGGCGCCATCGATCAACACGACCTGCGCGCCGAACGTGCGCGACGGGCCACGGGCTATGCCACGTCGTGGCCAAGGCACAGCGGCTCCGAATGGCTGTGCGGGATCGGCGGCTCCCAGCACCAGCGTCACCGGATCCGCGTCGGCGTCACGGAGATCGCGCAGACGTTCGACTGCGCCGGGCAGTGCGAACTGCGCGCCGCCCAGGCCCGCCAGAAAGTAGCCGCGTCGGCAGCGGCCGAGCGTCTCCAGCTCAGCGAGCGGGCGATACACGCCCGCGAAGCCTCCTGGCACGCCGTCGCCCAACACCGCCGATCGGGTGACGACGCCATGTCGCTCCAGAAGGAGTTCGGCCTGTGCGCGAAGGCGCTCGTCGCCGGTGGGCGCCCGGGCGAACAGTCGCTCGGTCCGCGACCATCGGCCCGCGATCGCGCCGTGGGCGGCGCCGCCTCCACGGGCGGTCCTGCGCCCGAACCGCGATGGACTCGACCGCGGCTTCGGCAACTTGCGGGGTGCCCGCAACGGCATCCACAAATCGTTGGTGACCTCGCCTGCCCACACCAGGCTCCACAACGTCGCGAACACCTCCTCGGGCGCGGCCGCCACGGCGTCCAGGATCTCGTCCCAGAAGCCGGCACCGCCTGCCAGCGCATCGCGCACCGGTGTGGCCAGATGCCCATCTGGAGGCGGATCCGACGGCGGTGGTCCCAGCAGCGCCGCGTCCTCCCGGAAGTAGAGCGCGACGCGCCCGCCGTCGCGGCCCATGGCTCCGGCGCCGACCCACACCAGCTCACCGGCCCCGGCGAGTGCGTCGATCCATGTCGGGGAGTACCCGCCGATCCGTCGGGGGAACACCTCGTGTTCCCATTGCGCCGCAGGCAGCGCCAGCCCCTGCAGTGGTGTGATGACCTCGCGCAAGGCGTCGACGCCCGGGGTCTGGTGCTGACGGTCGATGCGATGCCATGCGGGCAGGAAGCGCCCGAGCGCCGCCGGTTCGACCGGCTCGACCTCTTTGCGGGCCGCAGCCAGGCTCGCGCGGCGAAGGCGGCGGAGCACCTCGGCATCGCACCATTCTCGACCGCTTCCGCCGGGTCGGATCTCGCCACGGACGAGCGTCCCGGCTTCTTCCAAGAACGACAGCTCCGCCAGCGCCACGTGGGGAGCGATATCGAAACGCTCCGCCACCTGCTGGGGGGTGAAGGGTCCGTGCGTGCGTGCATACCGCGTGACCAGTGAACGCAATGCGTCAGGAACGGGTTCGAGAAACGCATCCGGCAAGCCCGCGGGGGGCATGACGCCAAGCCCGTCGCGGTAGCGACCCGTGTCCTCCGCGGCGATCCAGCGTTGCTCGCCACGGAGTCGAATGAGCGTCGACCGGCGCTCGTCACGAAGTGCCTGCAGCAGTTCCTGCGCCCGATCCGGTTCGACCAAACGGTCGGCTGCTTCGGCGACGGTCAGGTCACCGAGGCGTCGCAGCAGGTCATGCAGCCCGTCGGCGCCGCGTGCCTTGGCCCGCTCCGAAAGTCCCTGAAGGTCGGCTTCGAGTGTCTCGAGCGCCTGGGCATCGATCAGGTCACGGAGCTCATCTTGCCCGAGGAGTTCGCGCAGCAGGTCGCGGTCGAGCGAGAGCGCAGTGGCGCGGCGCTCGGCGGCCGGCGTGTCGTCCTCGTACATGTAGGTGGCGACGTACTCGAACAGCAACGATCCGGCGAACGGCGAGGCAGT
>JANMKR010000074.1:0-3064 GCA_031372145.1 Actinomycetota bacterium
GGCCGCCGTCGGCCTTGCGACCTCTACCACTCAGCGCTCATAGCACGGGTAGCCGAAGGCTCCTTCGTGATTGAGATGGCGCCGATCCGCGACAGCGACGGCACAACACGCGGAGTCGTCGCCGAAGGTGCAGTCGGCAGCCGCTGGGCCGGGCGGTTCCGGATCTTCCGCTACGAAGTGCGCCGCTGGCCAAGCGGCATCATCCCCGACATGGTCGAAGCCGTCGACAGTCCCTGCCGACTCACCAACGACGCAGACGTCGCGCAGCGAGTATTCGATCTCGTTGCGCAGGTCCCGACGCCTGTCTGGGGACGCGACGAACTCGGTACCGGCGAAATGTGGAACTCTAATTCGCTGACCTCCTGGCTGATCGCCCGCTGCGGCCTGAGAACCGAATCGATCCACACCCCCCACGGCGGCCGCGCGCCGGGATGGCATGCCGGCCTTGTGGTCGCGGCCCGCAATCGCTCGTAGCCAGCGCGTGCGCTGACCGCGTCCACCCTGAACGCACGCAGACCCTCGTCTTCTGTTCGTTTGGGTGATGTCATCCAAGCGCCTGAGCGGCCTCGCCTCACTCGAGGCGCCTACTACGGCCTCCTTCGGTATTGCCGATCTGGGTCGCCCGAAGGCGGCCTCCGAACTCCTCGGTGCCGTCGGGCTCGGGGGCGCAGCCTGAACGGCGGGTAGCGATCGGTTACCAGGATAAGGGCGTAGCCGACGACGCGGTTGTGGGAGACCCGCTACCTGTCGGCCATTGTCAGTCAGCCAGGTCCTGCTCATCACGTCGGGCAGTACTCAGATCAGCCCTGGAGAGGGTCTTCAGGCGGCAATTTCCGGAGTGCGCGCAAGACGTGGTTATGTCGCTTGAGGGACAAGCCCTCCTCCCACGGATGCTGCCCAGCGGCATCTCGGAGCTCCAAGAAAGCTCCTGACCGAGCCAATGATGTGGCGTTCTCGGAGACCGCCGGGTCTTGTGCCAGCCGGTGTCGCAGGGGCTATCGTTTCGTCATCGACGACTTCTTTGAACAGCCTCCAGCCCCCGTGGCGGCCGAGCCGCAGCGCTATCGGATGCCGCCGTGGTTCGGTCCGCCGCGCGGCACCATCCCCGGGATCGTCGCGTTCGAGCGCATCCTCGCACAGACCGACCGGGTAGCCGTCTGCATCACTCGCCTTGCTGCCTACCCCACCGGATTTGAGATCGATTGGATTGTCGTGACGGTCGACGAACGCGACGATCTCGACCCGATGCTGTTTCACCAGCCCCACTATCAGCACCGCGGGGGGACGGACGGCATCCCGCCTGAGCTGCTACGCCTCGGATTGCGCTTCGCCGATGGGTCGAAGGCGACAAATACTGGTGGGCTCCATCCCCATTATCGCCAGCCGCCGGACGGTCCGGTCATGCACGCCGGCGGAGGAGGCGGCGGCGGGGGACGCTGGCACCAGACACACTGGGTGTGGCCGCTCCCGCCGCCTGGCCCAGTGGTCGTGGTGTGCGAGTGGCCCGCCACGGACATTCCGCTGACGAACACCGAACTTGACGCCGACGTAATTCTCGCCGCCGCCCAGCGCGCTCAGGTCATCTTTTCCGACGAGCATCTACCTGAATTCCCGAACGACATCTGACTCCGCGCAGAGCGCCATCCCTCCCCCCAGCTCGCGGGGGCGTGAGGTCCCTGCGGCAGGCGTGCCAGGGCGGGCGCAACAGGCCCCACCGCGGTTAGTCGTCGCGACGAATCGCGATCTCGCGTATTCGTGGGCGAACGCAGACCTGAGTTGTGTCCGTTTGGCCGATCTCAAGGGCTCCGCGAGTTGGGAACCCACCACCGGACGGACGATCCAGAAGTCGTGTCACCGTGGACGTGTCGTCGGCACTCGTCACACGTGGCTAACAAGGTCGGATGGTTGCCAGCATCGTGTCGACCAGTTGAACACGTTCAGCGTCGGGTTCTGCGGTGTACGAGTCGACCGTGACTGTAACGACGTTCGCGCCGACGCGGCGGTGCGTCTTCGCAACCGCGTGGCCTCTTGGCACATGGGATAGGCCGCTATCAAAAACGAGCTTGGAATCGATGCTCGCGACGTTTGGTTGGTCGCCCACGACCGTCTGGAGAATGACCAGCATTCCGTCGGCCGGACCTTCTTTCACCAGGTCACGAGCGTTCTTGGATGCGAGCGGGAACGACGCTAGGCGCAGAATCGGCGCGTCGTTGCCAACGGCGTCTCCGCCAGCGAGGACGTCGCTCGTCCAACCTTGAGGCACCTCGACCGTCTTTCCGGAGGCACATGCTGATTGCGTGGTCACTGCCGCGAATTGCTCGGCATCGCCGCCGCAGCTCGCCGCGACCAACGACAGCGCGAGAAGAGGAAACCCCGCCCATACCCTCGCTCGGCCATTCATGGCGTGAGGCTAGCCTCCGAGTTCTGCCCCGTTGGGCGAGCGGGTAGCCCTCGCTCGGGAGGACCACGACATGAGGAGCGCTAGGAGGCCGACGGTCGGCGTGCTGCGAGGAGGGCCATCTCTCGCCACTTCCAGAGACAGTCGACGTCGTCGAAGCCCACCTCTCGCAACCAGCTGAGTTGCATCTCCACGCTGACGCACCGGTTCGACGGGTCCTCCGTCGCGATGCCCAATGCAGCCATGAACTCCTGGTGGAGTGCCTCGGTCGGGGATGCGACGTGTTCGACGTTGACGAAGCGACCTCGCGGTGAGGTGCACGTGAATGCCTCGCCGTAGATCGCGATCTTGCGGGCATCTTCGAGGTGGTGAATCGCAAACCCGGACACCACCAGGTCGAACGTCCCCAGATCCGGCAGGGGTTCGCTCAGGTCATGTGCGACCAACGTGACGCAGTCGTTGTCGGCGAAGCGCGCTCGCGCCAGCTCGAGCATTGGCTCGGAGAAGTCGAGGCCGACGGCCGTCGCCTCGGGAGACCGCTCGAGCGCGATGGCCATGAGCCTGCCATCTCCGCACCCGAGGTCGAGCACGCTTCGCACGTCGCAGGGGATCAACTCACGAAGGACGTCCTCGTGCGAGCCCGCGACGGCGGGAGCGTTGGGCACC
>JANMKR010000079.1:0-5416 GCA_031372145.1 Actinomycetota bacterium
CGCCGAGGCGACCCCCTGGCTGGACGGCGCCCACACGAACTTCGGCAAGGTCGTCAAGGGCCAGGACATCGTCGACAAGGTCGGCGCCACCGAGACCGATGGCCGTGACCGACCACGCACGCCGATCCACATCAACACGATCCGGATCGAGACGTCGCCCGCCTGATCCGATTCGATCCGCTCGACGGGTGCCGGTACGCGCCCGTCGAGCGAGACCCTGCGTCAGGAGGCGGCCTGCGCCTCGGCCGGGTGTGACCCGTGCCCGACCCGCGGGATCCATTCCAACCAGCGCGGCATGTACCAGTTGCGCTCACCGACAAGCCGCATGCAGGCCGGTAGGAGCACTCCACGCACGATCGTCGCGTCGATGGCGACGGCGGAGGCCAACCCGACGCCGAGCTGCTTGAAGTCGAGCGAGGTCAGGGTTGCGAAGACTGCGAACACCGCCACCATGACGACCGCGGCGCTCGTGACGACCCCCGCCGAGGTGGTGATGCCCCAGTGGATCGCGTCGCGCGTGTGCATGCCGCGGTCGAGGGCTTCGCGGATTCGGGACAGCACGAACACGTGGTAGTCCATCGACAATCCGAACAGCACGACGAACAGGAACAGCGGCAGCCAGGCGATGATGCCGCCACTGGACGTGAATCCCAGCAGCCCCTCGGCCCAATGGCCCTGGAAGACGAGCACCAGCACGCCATAGGCAGCGGCCACCGAGAGCAGGTTAAGCACGACCGTCATCGTCGCGATCGCGACGCTGCGGAAGCTGGCCAGCATGAGCAGGAACGTCAGCGCCAGCACGAACCCGAACACCAGCGGCAGCCGGGCGGAAAGCTGACTGCTGAAGTCGCGACTGACGGCAGGATTGCCCGAGACCGCCGTTGTGGCGACGCGGCCGACAGTCTGCGGGACGATGCTGTCGCGCAACGTGGTGAGACCCGCGCCGGCGGCCCGTCCGTCGTCGGGGCCGGGATAGGGCACGGCGATCTCCGCCGCGTGGCGGTCGGCGGAGATCCGCACCCGGGGCGAACCGTCGAGCTGGAAGTTGGGATCCGCAGCTGCGCGCCGACCCAGCTCGGTGATCGCGGCAGTGACCGCCGGGGCCGTCACATCCTCCGCCTGGACGACCACCGTGTGGGCGCCGCCGTCGCCCGGGAACGCGGCGGTCAGCGCGTCATAGGTGCGCATGATCGGGACGCTGCGGGGCAGGTCTTCGGTACCGAGCAGCTTGGTGTTCATGCCGAGCGCCGGGATCGCGAGGGCGACGAGCGACCCGCCCGCGACGACCAGCGCAAGTCCCGGCCGTCGCATGACGCGCGAGACGAGTGCGCTCCAAATTCGGCTGCTCCCGTCGGGACGACCGAGCCGGTGCAGCAGCGGAATCCGTGGGCGGTCGACCCATTTGCCCAATCGCGCAGCGAGGCCCGGCAGGACGGTGATCGAGCCGATCACCGCCGTTGCGACCACGATCATCGTGCCGATCGCGAACGAGCTGAAGATGCCGTTGCCGGACAGGAACATGCCGCTCATCGCGATCAGCACCGTGATGCCCGAGACCACAACCGCCCGCCCCGCGGTCGCGGCCGCGATCTCGACGGCGTCGATCGAGGTCGCCCCACGTGCCCGTTCGTCGCGTGCGCGGCGCATGAAGAACATCGAGTAGTCCACGCCGACGGCCAGGCCGATCAGCAGGATCACGCTGTTGATGGCGTCACTGACCGGCGTGACGTGGCTCGCGACCGCAGTCAGGCCCACGGCGAGCGCGACGCACGAGATGGCCAGAAGCAACGGCATCAACGCGGCGATGAGCGCGCCGAAGGCCACCAGCAGGATGACGAGGGTGATGGGCAGCGACAACCGCTCGGCGCGGCTCAGATCGTCGCCGATGGCGTCGTCCAGTGCCTCTTGGATCGACACGTCACCAACCTGCTCGATCCGCAGATCCGGATGCTGTTTCTCGACCGTGGCGAGTACGCGCCGTGTCGGCGCCAGCGCCGTCGGATCCTCGCGTGCGAGCTCCCAGGTGACGATGGCGGCGGTCCCGCTGCGGCTGGTGACGGCGGGTGTCACGTTGCGCGCCGTCTGGAGCGTCTTGATCCGCTTCGCGACGTCCTGTGCGGCTGCCAGGTCAGCTGCGCCGAGTGCACCCCCGTCGCCGCGGCGGACGAGGGCGTGTTCCTGGATCGCGTCGCGGAGCTTGGCCGATTCGATCGTTCGCTCCGCACGCGCGGACTCGCCGCTGAGCTGCTGACCGTCGGTCAGGTTGACGATGCCCATGGCGCCACCCGCCACGACGGCGCCGACGACGAGCGCCACCCAGAGGCCGATCGCCCGCCAGGGATGGCGGGCGCTCCAGCGTGCGGCGACGACGATCGGGCTTGTGTTCGACTGCATGATCACTCCATTCGTTGAACTTGAACGGAGCGTATTTCCGGTCGCCTGCGGCGCCAATCCCGTGATCCCCCCAACGGGGGTGGGGCTAACCCGAACCTCGTGTCGTGCGGGTCGGGGTCAGCGTTCGGCGTAGCGGACCGTGACGTCCCCACCGCTGCTCGAGACTCGGATGACGTTGGTCGAGGTCGGGTCGGTACGGACCTGGACTTCGGTTGCTCCGCCGCTCGAGCTCGCCTCGACCCGGTACAAGGTCGGGCCGTTCGGCAGCACGACCAGAACATCGCCCGCGCTGCTGTCGGCCGTGACGGTCTTGGGGGCGGCGTCCAAATCGATCCGGACATCCCCGGCGCTGCTGTGCGCCGCGACGTTGGACGGTCCGGAATCGAAGACATGGACGTCGCCTGCACTCGAGCGCAGGCCCATGTCTCCGGTCGAGTCCTGCACGCGGACATCGCCGCCGCTCGAATCCACTGAGATCGTGCTCTCCACCCCGCGCACTCGAATGTCTCCGCCGGTGCTCGAGGCCGTTACGGGCAGGGCCGGGTTGACGGCGGCGGTCAGGTCCACGCCGCAGCGGTCGTCGAACCACCGGCAGTTCGTCTTGTGGATGGCGGTGGCGCCGACAACACCGATGGCGATCTCGGGCGAGGTCAAACCGGTGTGGATCGTCTGGATGAGCCGATTGGCCCCACCCAGGCCGCCGTCGATGACCACGGCACCGCGATCGCTCCGCAGATCGAGCACGGCGATGTCGGCGGGTAGGGGGATCGTCGTTGCAGGGTGTTCCACATGTGCCATGGTCGATGCCAGCGACGTGCCGCCGAAGAACACCGCGGCGGCGGTGATGACAAGCCCCACGGTCCGGGCCACGTTGCGTGCTGCGGGGGAGCGGACGATCATGATTCGATATACCTCAAGACGGCGAGAACGCGCCTGTGGTCACCGGCGTCGGGGGCCAGGCCGAGTTTTCCGAAGATGTTGCGGATGTGCTTTTCGATCGCCCCTTCGGTGACGACCAGGTCGTGGGAGATCGCGGTGTTGGAGCGCCCCTCGGCCATCAGCCGCAGTACCTCGGTCTCGCGCGGGGTGAGCGACGCGAGCGGGTCCTGGCGGCCCGAACGCGCGAGCAGCTGGCGCACGACCTCGGGGTCCAGGGCCGTGCCTCCGGCTCCGACCCGGCGCACGGCTTCGAGGAAGTCGGTGACGTCGGCGACCCGGTCCTTGAGCAGGTAGCCGATCCCGTCGGCGTCCCCGGACAGCAGCTCGGCTGCGTACTCGTGCTCGACGTATTGCGACAAGACGAGCACCGCCACCGTCGGGTGCGCTTGGCGGATCGCAAGGGCTGCGCGGATGCCCTCGTCGGTATGGGTGGGCGGCATGCGGACGTCGAGCAGCACCAGATCCGGCCGGTTGCGCTCGACGATGGCCAGCAGATCGGTCGCATCGCCGACGGACGCCACGACCTCCTCACCGGCATCGACCAGCAACCGCGTCAGACCTGCGCGTAGCAGGACCGAGTCCTCGGCGATCACGATGCGCATGGCAGCTCCACGGTCACCGTCGTCGGGCCGCCGGTCGGGCTGGTGGTGTGCATCCACCCGTCGACGGCGGCGACGCGGTCCGCCAGGCCGCTCAACCCCGTGCCCAGGTCGGGGTCCGCGCCGCCGCGGCCGTTGTCCCAGACCTCGATCACAAGACGCCCGCTCCGCTCGGCGATCGTCACCCGCGCGGCCGACGCCGCCGAGTGCTTGGCGATGTTGGCGAGCGCCTCGGAGACGATGAAGTACGCGATGCCTTCGATCGTCGCCGGCGGGCGTTGCGCGAGGTCCACGCGCAGATCGACGGGAACCGGGCTGCGGCCGGCGACCGACGCCAATGCAGCGCGCAGGCCACGGTCGGTCAAGAGCGCCGGGTGGATGCCCCGTGCCAGATCGCGCAGCTCGGTGATCGCGAGCTTGGCCTCACCATGGGCCTCCTCGAGGAGCAATCGGGCGGCGTCCGGATCGGATGCGAGTTTCTCGCGCGCCATGCCGAGGTCCAGCGCGAGCGCGATCAGGCGTTGCTGCGCGCCGTCGTGCAGGTCGCGTTCGATGCGGCGCCGCTCCCCCTCGGCGGCGTCCACGACACGTGACCGGGTGGTCTCGAGCTTGGTCACCCGGGCCCGCAATGCGTCCGAAGCGCTCGGGCTCAAGAGCGCCATGCTCATCCATGCCCGCAGGCGCGCGAGTTGCCGCATGGCGAGCGCGCTCAGCGGCAGGAGCAGCACGCCGCCGACGGCAAGGACGTAGGGAACCCACCCGGGGTGGACCATTCCGACCCAGAAATCCATCTTCTCGGAGGGCAGCGCGCCGATGAAAGCAGGTTGTGCGATCAGGCCGAGCGGAACGACCCAGACCACCGACACGAGGGTGAACGTCACACACGCCACCGGCAGCTGCAGCAGGGCATGTGCGATCTGCCGCCAGGTGGAGCGCGCGCGGGCGTCCTCTTTGAGCAGCCCGAACCAGCTCGGCGCGGTGGGCCTGACCGGCCCGGGAACGTCGCGCCCCATGAACGCCCACAGCCGCCAACGCTCGACGGCGCCCATCGCTCGCGCCGACCAGAACGTCGCCCATGCGCAGGGCAGGGCGAGGAAGAACGTGACGAGCAGTCCGGCCGTCAACGCGAGCCCGGTCACGATCACCGAAAACGCCGCAACCGCGACCACCAGGTCGGTGGCCAGGTACGCGGTGGCGTCCCAGGTGTTCGGCGTGCCGCCCCGTGAAAGCACGGATCGGATGTGTGTGACCAATTCCACACCAGGGACGTTACTGCCGGGGGTCCGGGCGGGCCATGCGGTCGGCAGGCCGATGTGTGGTGGGGTTAACCGGAGGGTGCCTCGAGCGGCCACTCCAGTTGGGTCGGTGTGAACTCACCCGGCCAGTCCGCGTAGGCCTCGGCCGGGGTATCGGTGGGTGTCGTCACCGAGGCCCCGTGGGCGCCCGCGCGCGTGTTGACCGGGTAGTGGATCCCGTAGTCGCCG
>JANMKR010000138.1:0-11674 GCA_031372145.1 Actinomycetota bacterium
ACCCCGTCGACCTCGGCCATGTTGGCCTGGTACCAGCCGGCGACGCGATCCCGGTCGGCGAGCATGTCGTCCAGCCGCTCCAGCTGCGCGACGCCGATCGCCGCATGCACGTCCGACAGCCGATAGTTGAAACCCAGGCGCGAATGCACGAGCCAGGCGCCATCATCCGAGCGTCCCTGGTTGACCAGGCTCTTGAGGTGCCGCGCGAAGTCGCCGTCGTCGGTCAGGACGATGCCGCCCTCGGCGGTCGTCATCTGCTTGTTGGCGTAGAACGCGAGGACCGTCGGGTGACCAAACGTTCCGTAGGCCCTGCCGTCGTAGTCGCCGCCGATCGCCTGGCAGGCGTCCTCGACGATGGCCAGACCATGCCGCTGGGCGATGTCCACCAGCGCCGGCAGCTCGGCCGGGTACCCGAAGATGTCGACGATCTCGATGGCCCTGGTACGCGGTGTGATCGCGGCCTCCACCGCAGCCGGGTCCATGTTGAACGTCTGAGGATCGACCTCGACGAACACGGGTGTGGCACCCGTGAACAGGATCGCGTTGGCCGACGCGACGAACGAGAACGACGGGACGACGACCTCGTCGCCCGGGCCCAGGCCGAGCGCATGGAAACACGCGTGCAAGCCGGCGGTGCCGCTGGAGCAGGCGACGGCGTGTGCGACGCCGGCCCGTTCGGCCCAATCGTGCTCGAACCGCGCGAGCATCGAACCGAGCGACAGCTGGCCCGACCTCAGCACCTGCTCCACGAGCTCCAGCTCGCGTTCGCCGATGACCGGTTTGGCAAGCGGGATCGTGTCGAGCGCGGCGTCCGTCACGCCGTACGAGCCCGGGCCCGGGCCGCGCGCCGCACACCGTGCTCGAGGCTGTCCACGAGGGCCTGCCACGAGGCTTCGATCAGGTTCTCGCTGACACCGATCGTGCCCCACGTGTCATCGTGATCGGCCGAATCGATCAGCACCCGGGTCACTGCCGACGTGCCCTTGGCCTCGTCCAGGATCCGCACCTTGAAGTTGACGAGCTCGATCTCATCGAGTGCCGGAACCCGACCGGCCAAGGCCGACCGCAGCGCCCGATCCATCGCGTTGACGGGCCCATTGCCCTCGGCGGTCGCAAAGAGCCGCTCGCCGTTGTGGGACAACTTGACCGTGGCCTCGGTCTCGACGCGCCCGTCGGCGCGTTTCTCGGTGATGACACGGAAGCTCTCGAGCACGAAGAGCGGCTCGTACGTGCCGATTTCGCGCTCCAGCATCAACTCGAATGATCCGTCCGCGACCTCGAAGTGGTACCCGACGTTCTCGAGGTCCTTGACACGCTCCAGGATGTGCGCGATCTGCTCGCCGCCGATCTCGATGCCGAACTCCCGCGCCTTGGTCACGATCGTGCCGCGACCCGACAGCTCGCTGACCGCCACGTGACGTTCGTTGCCGACCTGGTCCGGATCGATGTGCTCGTAGGTGGCGGGATCGTGGAGGATCGCCGACGTGTGCATGCCGCCTTTGTGGGCGAAGGCATTGTGGCCGACATACGGCGCCCACTGATCCGGCGGCAGGTTCGCCATCTCGGCGACGTAGTGGCTGAGCGCCGTCATCTCGGCGACCTTGCCGGGTTCGAGCACGTCGTACCCCATCTTGAGCGCCAGCGCCGGGATGATGGAGATCAGGTTCGCGTTGCCGCACCGCTCGCCGTAGCCGTTGATCGTGCCCTGCACCATGCGGGCGCCGACGTCCACCGCGGCCAGCGTGTTGGCGACGCCGCACTCGCCGTCGTTGTGGGTGTGGATTCCGAGCTGGACGTCCGGCAGCGCCGCCCGCACCGCAGCCACGATCCGCGTCATCTCGTTGGGCAGCGTTCCGCCGTTCGTGTCGCACGGTGTCACCCAGTTGGCGCCACCGGCCGCAGCGGCCTTGAGGCAGTCGATCGCGTACTCGGGGTGGGCGCGGTATGCGTCAAAGAAGTGCTCGGCGTCGTAGATGACCTCCTTGCCCTGGGCGACCAAGAAGGCCACGGAGTCCTCGATCATCGCCAAGTTCTCGGCGCGATCGACCTTGATGACCTTCTCCAGGTGCAAGGCCCACGTCTTGCCGACGATCGTGGCAACCGGGACGAACGACGACGCCAGGTCCCGCAACGCGGAATCGGTGTCTGCCGTGGTGTCGCGTCGACGCGTCATGCCGAACGCGGCCACCTTGGCGCCGCGCATGTCCGCGCGCTCGAGCGCATTGAACAGCTCGCGCTCCTTGGGGTTGGACGACGGAAAACCCGCCTCGATGTAGTCCACCCCGAACTCCGCGAGCCGTTCGGCGATCGCCACCTGCTCACCCACCGTCAGGCTCATCCCTTCGCGCTGCTGACCGTCACGCAGGGTGGTGTCGTAGATCGCGACCCGGCTCACCGGGACGCCTGCGCAGGTACCTCGACATAGTCGAGCCAGTCCGCCGAGCGGGGGTCCTTGCCTTCGGTCACCTTGAAGAACCGCTCCTGCATCCGGCGCGTGATCGGCCCCGGCGGCCCGATCAGGTGTTCGTCGATCTCGTTGATCGGACAGACCTCGGCCGCGGTGCCCGTCACGAACACCTCGTCGGCGAAGTAGAGCTCCGCCCGCGCGATGTCGCGTTCGATGACCTCGAGGCCCTCTTCGCGGGCCAGCTCGATGATCGTGTTGCGGGTGATGCCTTCGAGGATCGAGGCCGCGACCGGCGGGGTGATCAGCGTGCCGTCCTTGACGACGAAGATGTTCTCGCCCGAGCCATCGGCGACGTATCCGTGCTCGTTGAGCAGGATCGCCTCCTGGTAGCCGGCCTTCTGCGTCTCGATCTTGGCCAGGATGGAGTTGAGGTACTGGCCGCCCGCCTTGGCGGTGGCCGGGACGGTGTTGTTGCCGATGCGACGCCAGCTCGCGATCTTGGCGCGGATGCCGTTCTGCAGACCGTCCTCACCCAGGTAGGCACCCCACTCCCAGACGGCGATCGCGACGTCGACGGGCGCCTCCAGCGGGAACAACCCCATCGTGCCGTAGCCGCGGAAGACGAGCGGCCGGATGTAGCACGAATCGAGTTCGTTGACGCCGATCGTCTGATGCACCGCGGTGCGGAGTTCCTGCCGCGTGTACGGGATCGGCATGTAGTACATCGCAGCGCTCCGCTCCAGGCGCGCAAGATGATCGTCCAGGCGAAACACCGCCGGGCCACGATCGGTCTGGTAGGCACGAATCCCCTCGAATACCGAGGTCCCGTAGTGGAGCGCGTGCGAGAGCACGTGTACGCGCGCTTCGCCCCAATCGACGAGAGATCCGTTTTGCCAGATTTTTTCAGATTCTTGCAACTTTTGCGCTACCTTTCCAAAGAGCGGTCCTACAACGATAGCTTGGCCACGACCGGGGCGGCAAACCTGCATGAACAGCTTCGAGGACCACCAACTCGCCCCTGCCCAGTCGGGCGCGACGCCCACCGCACCATGGATCGCGCTGGCGGAGGTCATCGGCGCCAGCCTTGACCTGACCGAAACGCTCCGGGCGACCGCGGCCGCGCTTCAGGCGGTGACCGGTGCGGATCGCGCCTTGATCTACCTCCATGACCCCGAGCGCGACACCCTGCGGCAGGTCATCACGACCTCGGATCAGATCAACTGGGACGAGCTGGTCACGCTGCGTGGTCGGCCGATCGGCGAGATCCCGCTGTGGTTCGCGGTGCGCGATTCGGCGAGCGGCGTGCTGGAGCTTCCCGACAGCGTCGCGTCACGAGCCCTGACTGCGGACCGCGCCCGGACGATCGGCATGGCGGGCACCCTCGGCCTGGCACTGCGGCACGCGTCCGTCCAACGCGCCGACGGGACGCCGCTGGGGCTTGCGTTCTGCACGTGGGACGCGCCGCAGCCCGCGTTCTCGCCGCGCGTCGTCCGGACCGCGCGGAGCATCGCCGCCCAGGCGGCGGTGGCCATCGCGAACGCCCACAACCATGCACGCGGCGAGGACCTCGCCAAACGCCTCTCGGCCCTCGCCTCATGGGCCGCCAGGCTTGCGGCCGCGGGCTCGCCGGAGCAGGTCAGGGCGCGCACGGCCCGTGCAGCCGGCCTCCTCCTGGAAAGTCCGCTCGTCGCCCACTGGTCTCCGGGTGTGGCCACCTGGTATCCGGCGCCTCCGGTGATCGGCGTCGACTACGAGAACGCGCTGGCGACACTTGCGCACAGCAACGACCGGTTCCAGGCCCTTGCGGGCAACGCACTCCCTTCGGAGCTTGCGGCGGTCTTCGCCGATCGCAACCTCGACCACGCGGCAATCAGCATCGCAACGGACCGGCGCAGCATGATCTTGGTGGGCCGCACGACCGGGGTCAGCGGCATCGACGCGCAGGTCGCCTCGTTGCTGACCGATCTTGCCGACTCGGCGCTGCGGACGGCCGAGGCCCATGAGAAGGTCGCGCACCTGGCCCTGACCGATCCATTGACCGAGGTCGGCAACCGCCGCGCCTTCGAGGCGCGACTCAACGAAGGCATCGCCCTGACAGCGCGGACCGGCCAGCCGCTGTCGCTCTGCCTCGTCGATCTCGACAACTTCCGGGCGTTCAACGAGACAGGTGGGCATCAGTCGGGTGACGAGGCCTTGCGGCTGGTGGCGGCGGCGCTTCGCGACGAGATGCGCACCAGCGACCTGGCGTTTCGGATCGGTGGCGACGAGTTCGCACTCGTCCTGCCCGATACCGCGGCGGCGAGCGGCGCGGCCCTGCTTGAGCGGGTCCGCATTGCGCTCAGCGCGACGCATCTGGGCACGCTGTCGATCACCGCGGGTGTCGCCCAGGCTCCGTCCGACGGCGGCGACCCGGCAGCGCTCTACGCCGCGGCGGACGAAGCGCTCTACGCGGGCAAACGCGCGGGTCGCGGCCGCGTCAGCATCGCGAGCGAGACGACCCGGACCCGGTCACAGGGTTAGCGCGTATCGCGAAGGCTTCGCGAGTCGTTGGAACAGGAGGTGGTCCTGCCACCGGCCCGCGATGCGCAGGTACTGCGGTGCCACGCCGATCTGCGTGAAGCCGTTGTGCTCCAGTACCCGTTGCGAGGGGACGTTGTCGGTCAACGTGCCGGCTTCGAGTCGATGGAGTGCCGCCTGACCGAATGCCCAGTCACACACGTGCGCGACCGCTTGTGTGGCGATGCCGCGACCGTTGTGGCCCTGGGCGACGAAATAGCCGATGGTCGCGCTTTGAAACACGCCGCGCACGATGTTGTTGACGGCGAGCACTCCGACCAGTTCCTCGTCGACCATGATCAGGAACCGCTCCGCGAAGCCCGCGGTGCGCAACGCGATCGTGCGCTCAAGAATCCGCGCCTGCCCCGAGGCTGTGTAGAACGTCCCGTCACGCTCTGGCTCGAACGGTGCCAGGAACTCCCGCTCGGCCTGGTACAGCGCGGCCAGTGCCGGCGCATCGCCGATGCGAACCGGGCGAAGCGCGGCGGGTATCGGGGTCACGCTGCCCTCGCCACCTCAGCCATCAGCAGATCGCCCACCGCGGTCGTCGTCAGGTCACCACCGAGATCGCGCGTCCGGTGTCCGGCTTCCAGGAGGGCCGCGACGGCCGCATCGATACGGTCGGCGCCGTCCGGGCAGCCGAGCGAGTAGCGCAGCATCATCGCGGCGGACAGGCACGTCGCGATCGGATTCGCGATCCCCTGACCTGCGATGTCAGGAGCAGATCCGTGGACCGGCTCAAACAACCCCGGGCCACCCGCGCCGAGGCTCGCAGACGGCAACATGCCAATCGATCCGGTGATCATCGCCGCCTCGTCGCTCAAGATGTCCCCGAACATGTTCTCGGTGACGATGACGTCGAACTCGCTCGGCCGCGAGACGAGCTGCATCGCGGCGTTGTCGACGAGCATGTGGTCGAGCGCGATCCCTGGGTGCTCGGCCGCGACTTCCAGCACGACCTCGCGCCACAACCGCGAACTCTCGAGCACGTTGGCCTTGTCGACCGATGTCACCTTGCCGCGGCGACCGGCGGCCGCACGGAACCCCCACTCGGCGACACGACGCACCTCGGCCTTGGTGTAGAGACACGTGTCGTACGCGGTGTCACCGTCACGCCCGCTCTTGCCGAAGTAGATGCCGCCGGTCAGCTCGCGGATGACGAGAAGGTCCGTGCCGTCGATGCGCTCGCGCCGCAGTGGGCTGGCGTCGTAGAGCGCCGGAAACGGCCGCACCGGGCGGAGGTTGGCGAACAGGCCGAGGCCGGCACGCAGCGCGAGCAGCGCCTGCTCCGGGCGGGGTTTGTCGGGATCCGTCGTGTCCCATTTGGGTCCACCTACGGCTCCCAACAACACCGCGTCGGCCGCCTGACACGCATCAAGCACCCCCTCGGGCAGCGACGTGCCGACGGCGTCGATGGCCGCCCCACCGACGGTGTGGTCTTCCCAGGTGATGGCCAGATCGTGGTCTGCCGCAACGGCATCGACGAGCCGACGCGCCTCTGCGACGACCTCAGGGCCGATCCCGTCGCCCGGCAGGGCGACCACTTTCACCGTACGCATCCATCCTCCCGTGTCGTGAGCGGGGCCAGGCTATCGCGTGCCGGTCGAGGCAGTCGCGCTACGCTGCAGTCACCACGATTCGAGGAGCGACGATGGATGAGGGCGGATTCCCGTTCGGCGGGATGTTCGGAGATCCGGAGGACCTGCAGAAGGGGCTTCGGGACATGATGGAGCAGATGCAAGGTGCGCAGAAGGTCGCCTGGGCCGACAACGCGATCAATCTTGCGGTGCAGATGACCGTCGCCTGCATCCAACGACTCGACCTGACCGGCGCCCCCGAGGGACAGGCCACTCAGGTTCGCGACGCCATCCGCGTGCTCTTTCCCGAAGCGGTCATGCTCGTCCGGGAGGCCCGCCAGGGCCTGACGTGATCAGCTGACCAGGATCGCCGTCGCCGCCCGCCCACGCAGGGTCGCGGCGGTCCAATCCCAGTAGTCGCCCTGGAACGTGATCAGGCCGGGTCTGATCGGCCTGGCCAGCAGGTCGTATCGCATGGCGGGGAACGGCTGTCCGACCGGAACCATGAAGCCCGATCAGACCGAGAGCAGCAGTGTCAGCCCGGTGACGGTCAGACCGATCATCACCGCCGCCATCGGCAGCTGGGCGATCGCCGCGCGGGGGCCGCCCACATCCTCGGCGCATCGGTCATGCGCAAGCACGACGCCGGCGATGTGCCCGACGACCAGCGCGCTCGTCACGACCACCGCGATCGTCGTGGTTGTCAGCGCGAGGTAGTCGATCGTGTGGCCGGCCGTCCCGAACAGGTCCCAGCCACGGCCGAGTGGATCGGACATGAGCCGCCAGGCCGTCTGCCCTTCAAACACCACCAGCGAGAAGTAATGCGCGACCGAGTAGGCGAGTGCGATGGGCAGCAGCGTGTGGATCGATCGCGCCGGGGACACGTGGCGATCGGTGTGCCCGATCACCGCCACCAGGTACGACGCGATCAGATACGCGACGGCGACGATCGCGATGACCGTGACCAGCCCGAGCGTGTTGACCCCGGTGCGTTCCCACCCGGCCGTCAACCTGATCTGTTCACCCCACCACGGTGTGCGGCTGACCCCGTCGAACGTCGTGCCGCCCAGGACGATCAGCACCGCTGCGACGGTCCCGCGGCGGGGCACGAGCGTGGCGAGTCCGGTGAACGGCATCCGGACGATGATGCGGCCGTCGTCGCGCCGGCCGATCGGGGCGATGCACGCCACCAGGCCGAACAACACGGCAAACGTCTCCCCCGTCTGCAGCCATCGCCGACCGAACCGGGCGGCACAGGCGAGCATCACGACGGTGTACCCGCTCAGCGCGATCGCAACCACGCGTGGTGAGGCCGGCGTGACGTAGGCCAGCTCCAGCCACACGAACGCGAAGAGGCCCGCCGCGGCCGGCCAGTGGGACCACACGAGCGACCGATCCGGCGGCGCAGGGGCGGGCGTCGGGCCGGGTGTGCGCGTGACGGCGATGGCGAGCGTGTCCCATGGGTTGAGCCCACGCCACACGTCGCCGACGACTGCCGACACCCACAACAGCCCGACCCACAGGACGACGTACAGGGCGACGGGCGCCAGGTTCTCGCTCGAGTCGGTCGAGCCGAACCACGCCGCGATCATGACCGTCGCGAACACGACGAACCCGGTCGCGCGGGTGGCCGGCGCCAGGATGCGCAGCACCGTCGCGGTCCAGGAGGGTGCCAGGCGACCGCCGGCCCGACGTGCCGCCCACGGGCGCGTCCACAACACAGTCGCCGCCAGAAACGACGCCGCAACCGCAAGCGCTGCGGCCCAGACGAAGTAGGTCTTGGGGATCGGCAGGTCCCCGCGCCCGCCGATGCCGTGCCCCGCCGCGGGCGATGCGACCGCCAGGCTCGCCACCGTGGCGAACGCGTACGCCCGCCACCGAATGCGCGGTCTCAGCATTCCACCGGCTTCTGCAACCGGGCGCGCCTCACTTGATGACCAGATCCAGCAGCGTCAGGCTGCGCGACTCGAGTTCGACGACGAAGATGCCCGGCACGTCAGCCGTGAACGTCAGGGTCGCCGGAAGCCCCTTGTCAACGTCGACCTTCTTGTCGTAGCCGTGCAGGTGAACCTCGTCCTTGGTGTCCGAGACCACCTGGATTCGCACGGTCGAGCCCAACTTGACGGTCTTGCGACCGCCACCGCTGATCGTCTTGCCGACGACGATGACCACAAAGTCGGGCTTGGGAGTCACCACCTCGGACGTGGGCGTCGTGGTGCCCCCATTGGCGGTCGAGGCGTGGTTCGCGTCCCCTCCACCACATGCCGCCAATGCGAGCCCGCAGGCCCCGAGGCACAGCACGATCACAATCGCTCGACGCATCAAGACTCCTCCGGTGGCTTCCGCTCGGGCGATGCTAAGAGGTTTCCGAATACGCACCAAGTGCATCTGGCCGGGCGAGACGAGGCTTTCTCTCCGTGGCCCGCTGAAGCAGTTGAAGCGGTGGAGATGCTGTTGGCGACACGCCGGATGGCCCGACACGGCTCGACCAGTTCGCCATGCATCGACTGCGCCGAGGGCGGATCGGACCGGCGGCCCCCGAAGCCGGGATGCGACGGTCCTGTCTCAGCAACAGCGGGGCTATCGCTTGGCACCCCACCTGAGCTGCGGAATGGGCTGCTCTGCGGCGGAGTGTGCGATGAGTTGCGCGAGACGGCGTTCGCGGGTTTCGGGCTTCTTCGCGCTCGTCACCAGGTGGATCACCGTCCGGCGGTAGGACGGGGGTTGGGCGCAGAAGTACGCCCACGCGACAGCGTTTGCACGAAACCGCGCTTCGGCGTCCGGAGGGAGCACCGCCGCCGTCTCCTGTTCATAGGAGTAGACGGACGATCGCGCCTCGGTGCGGGCGGCGAAGGCCAGATGCCCGGCCGGGGTGACGAGGCCGGCGGCGTCGAGTTGGCCGAACCGGCGGATGTTGGCGGCGCTCCAGATGCTGCGGGCGCGGCGCGGGGTGAACCTGATGCTGTAGCGCTCCTCGTCGATCCCACGGCGGATACCGTCGATCCAACCGAAGCACAACGCCTGGTCCACAGACTCCGGCCACGTGATGCTCGGCCGGCCCGTGCCCTTCTTGAAGTACCCGACGATCAGTTCGGGCGCCGTCTCATGGTTGGCGACAAACCACGCCCGGAACGCGTCGGGCGTGGCGAAGAACACCGCCACTATTTGAGGGCGGTTGTGATCGGCCCCTCGCGCTCGCGCTCGGCCTCGTAGCTGGTGATCTGGGCCTCGTGGCTCAGCGTCAGCCCGATGTCGTCCAACCCGTTGAGCAGCCGGTATCGGGTCGCCGGATCGATGGTGAACGGCACCTCGCGCCCGTCCGGCGTGACGACGACCTCGCGTTCCAGGTCGACCGTCGCACTGGCCCCGGGATCGTCGGTCGCATGCTCGATCAGGATGCGCACCTCGTCCTCGGGCAGCACGACCGGGAGCAACCCGATCTTGGTGCAGTTGGATTTGAAGATGTCGGCGAACGACGGCGCGATGATGGCCCGGTAGCCGAAATCCTCGAGCGCCCACGGAGCGTGTTCGCGCGACGACCCGCACCCGAAGTTCTGCCCGGTCACCAGGATCGGCGCGTCACGGTAGACCGGAAGCTCGAGCGGGAAGCCCTCCTCGTTGCGCCAGTCGAAGAACAGGAATTCCCCGAAGCCCGTCCGCTCGATCCTCTTGAGGAACTGCTTGGGAATGATCTGGTCCGTGTCGACGTCCGAGCGATCGAGCGGGGCCATCGTTCCCGTCACGACTTTGAAGCTTTTCATACGCCACCTCCGATACCCGCAGTTGCGCGAGGCGATTGAGCGGCCCGGATGGCCGTGAATAGGCCACCCAAGTGCCGTGGCGAGCGCAACGTATGGGCCGCTTTGGGCGGCCTATTCGTCGCCGGCCAGATAGTCAGACTGTTGTGGCTCCTCAAACATCGGCGGTGGCTGAGATTCATGAGGCGGCTCCTGCCAGTTCGACGTCCATGGACCGCACATCCACCAGGTGCCCGTTGATCGCCGCTGCCGCGGCCATCTCGGGGCTGACCAGGTGCGTGCGGCCGTCCTTGCCCTGACGTCCTTCGAAGTTGCGGTTGGACGTCGAGGCCGCCCGCTCGCCCGGTTGCAGGATGTCGGGGTTCATGGCAAGACACATGGAGCAGCCGGCGTCGCGCCACTCGAACCCTGCACGGGTGAAGATCTGATCGAGCCCCTCGGCCTCGGCCTGGGCTTTGACCTGCATCGAACCGGGGACGACCATGGCACGCACCTTCGAGGCGACGCTACGGCCCTCGACGACCCCCGCGGCGGCCCGCAGGTCCTCGATGCGCCCGTTGGTGCATGACCCGATGAACACCACGTCGACCGAGATGTCCTCGATGGCCTCGCCGCCCTTGAGCCCCATGTAGTTGAGCGCGCGACGGATCGCGTCCTGCTCGTTCGCGTCGCCGCCCGACTCGGGGACCGGCACACGCCCCGTGACGGGAACCACCATGCCCGGGGTCGTCCCCCAGGTGACCTGCGGCGCGAGGGTCCACGCATCGACCGCGACCTCGGCGTCGAACACCGCACCGTCGTCGGTCGGAAGCTCTCGCCACCCCGCAACCGCTGCGGCGTAGTCCGCGGGTGCGCCAGGTCGACCTTCGATGTATGCGAACGTCGTGTCGTCGGGAGCGATCATGCCGGCGCGACCGCCGCCCTCGATCGTCATGTTGCAGACGGTCATCCGGCCCTCCATCGACAGACCCCTGATGGCCGAGCCCGCGAACTCGATGACATATCCGGCGCCGCCGGACACACCGATCTGGCCGATCGTGCCCAGGATGATGTCCTTGGCCGTGACCCCGCGCCCCAGGTGCCCGTCGATCGTGACGCGCATCGTCTTGGGCGTGGTCTGCGACAACGTCTGGGTGGCGAGCACGTGTTCGACCTCGCTGGTGCCGATGCCGAACGCCAGCGCACCGAAGGCGCCGTGGGTCGCGGTGTGGCTGTCGCCGCAGACGATCGTCATGCCGGGCTGCGTGACTCCGAGCTCCGGGCCGATGACGTGCACGATGCCCTGACGCGGGCTGAAGATCGAGTACAGCGGGATGCCGAACTCGGCGCAGTTACGCTCGAGCGCCTCGATCTGAAGGCGGGAGAGCTCGTCTGTA
>JANMKR010000170.1:0-17887 GCA_031372145.1 Actinomycetota bacterium
GCCCCGGTCGCCCCGCCCGCCACCTTGATCGCCTGAATGACCCGCCCGCCGTCCGGGACGCGATACACGCCCGGCTTGCGAACGGCCCCGGTGACATGCACGAGCATGACCGTCGACTCACGTGGCGCGATCGTCGCCACCGCGCGTGTTTGCGGCTGGGTTGCCGCAGGCGCCCGGCCGGCGATGCGCCATCCCAGCCCCGCCAATGCGACCGCGACGAGGATGTACGCCCACCCGGATCTGCGCAGCCAGGGAAGCAGTCGTTCCATGGCGTGCAGGCTAGGACGGCAAGTGTCACATCGGACCACCGATGTGTGCCAATCGTGTCACAACTTCGAAAACTCTTTTGTGACACTTCGGCGCCCGTCGGATCGACGAACGGCGCCACGCGCCGGGTACGAGCTACCCCACGACGAGGTTGACGAGCCGGTCGGCGATGACGATCTCGCGCCGGATCTGCTTGCCGTCGATCGCGGCCTGCACCTTGGGTGATTCCTTGGCGCGTGCGGCCACGGCACCGTCGTCCAGTCCCGCGGGGATCTCGAGCGTATCGCGCAGCTTGCCGTTGACCTGGACGGCGATCGTCACCGACTCGCGGGCAAGGAACACTTGGTCCACCTCGGGCCACGGCGCGACCCACAGGCGCTCGCCGCCCAGGCGATCCCACAGTTCGCTCGCGATGTGCGGAGCGAACACGAACAGCGCCGACACCACCGCCTGGGTCGCGAACCTCAAGGCCTGTGCACCTGCCGGCCCCTGCAGCGCTCCCTCGGCCCGCGCCTTGGTGGCGTCGTTGACGAGTTCTTGGATCGCCGAGATCGCCGTGTGGAACGAGAACCGTTCACCGATGTCGTCGGTGACCTTGGCCGTCGTCGCTTCGGCTTTGCGCACGAGGGCCAAAGCGGCCGGCTCATCGCGGAGCGCGTCGAGCGATGGACGGTCGACCAGGGCATCGCCTTCTTGCCCGACGACCAGGCGCCAGACGCGGTCCAGAAACCGGCGTTGCCCCTCGATACCGTGATCCGACCACTCGGCGTCGTCTGCGGCCGGTCCCATGAACAGGATGTAGAGCCGCAGCGTGTCGGCGCCGAAGCGCGCGATGATCTCGTCCGGCGGCACGACGTTGCCCTTGCTCTTGCTCATCTTGGCGCCGTCGCGGTAGATCATCCCCTGTGTGAACAGACGGGCGAACGGTTCGATGAACCCCACGTAGCCGAGGTCGTGGAGCACCTTGACGAAGAAGCGGGCGTAGAGCAGGTGCAGGATCGCGTGCTCGATCCCGCCGATGTATTGATCAACAGGCAGCCAGTAGTCGACGACCTCGCGTTCGAACGCGGCCGTCCCCAGGTGCGGGGCGGTATAGCGCAGGAAGTACCACGACGAGTCGACGAACGTGTCCATGGTGTCGGTCTCGCGCCGTGCCGGCTTGCCGCATGTGGGGCAGATCGTCGCGACAAAGTCCTCGGCCGCGGCGATCGGACTCATGCCCTTGGGGGCGTAATCATCGACCTCGGGGAGCCGGACCGGCAGCTGATCGTCCGGGACCGCCACCGGGCCGCAGCCGTCGCAGTGAATGATCGGGATCGGGGCGCCCCAGTACCGCTGACGTGAGATCAGCCAATCGCGCAGGCGGTAGCCGATCGTCGCCTCGCCGAGCTTGTGCTCGGACAGCCACGCGGCAATCGCCGTCTTGGCCGCGTCGACGCCCATGCCGTCGAGAATCTGTGAGTTGACCATCGTGCCGTCGCCCGGCTCGGCCGTCTCCATCGGCTCGTCCGGCGACACGCCCTCGGCCGCGACCACGCGGCGAATCGGCAGGTCGAAGGTCCGCGCGAACGCAAAGTCCCGCTCATCGTGTGCCGGAACGGCCATGATCGCGCCCGTGCCGTAGTCCATCAGCACGTAGTCCGCAACCCACACCGGGATGTGCTCTCCGTTGACCGGGTTGACCACATGGCGCCCCGTGAACACACCGGTCTTGGTGCGTTCGGCAGCACTGCGATCGGCGATGTCCGCCCGGGCCGCCTGGCGCACATACTCGGTGACCGCGGCCGCCTCGGGTCGACCGGCGACCAACTGCGGCACCAGCGGGTGCTCGGGTGCGAGCAGAAAGAACGTCGCTCCGAACAGGGTGTCCGGACGGGTGGTGAAGACCGGGATGTCGTGCGCGCCGTCGTCGGTGGTGAATGTGACCCGCGCGCCTTCGGACCGACCGATCCAGTTGCGCTGCATGGTCAGAACGCGCTCGGGCCAGTCCACGAGGGTGTCCATGTCGTCCAGCAGCCGTTGCGCGTAGTCGGTGATGCGGAGGAACCACTGCGAGAGCTGCCTGATCTCGACTTCGGTGCCACAGCGCTCACAGGCACCGTCGATGACCTGTTCGTTGGCGAGCACCGTCTGATCGACCGGACACCAGTTGACCGCCGCCTCGCGACGCTCGGCAAGCCCCTTCTCGAACATCCTCAGGAACAGCCATTGCGTCCAGCGGTAGAACTCCTCGTCACATGTCGCGATCTCGGTCTGCCAGTCGATCGAGAACCCAAGGGTGCGCAGCTGTTCGCGGATGCGAGCGATGTTCTGCCGGGTCACCTCCGCGGGTGGCCGCCCCGTCTTGATGGCCGCGTTCTCGGCGGGCAGGCCGAACGCGTCGTAGCCCATCGGGTGGAACACCAGCCATCCTTGACGGCGGCGGAAATGCGCGACCACGTCACCCATCGTGTAGTTCTTGACGTGCCCCATGTGGATCTCGCCGGACGGGTAGGGCAGCATCTCGAGGACGTAGGCCTTGGGGCGATCCGGCACCGTCGGCGCAACCCCGTCGCGGCTGATCGGCTCGGCCCGAAAGGCCTCTTCGGCGTCCCAAATCGCCTGCCACTTTGCCTCCAGGGCCTGTGGGTCGTAGCGTTCAGGCAACGTGGAATCGGCAGGGTTCATCGGCGGACGAGTATATCGGCACGATCTGGAGGATCACCCGTGGCAACATTGAGGCCCCACGTCGCAGTCGAGCCCGCCCACCCCGACCGGCATTTCGCTGCGATCCTGGGGCTCTACCAGGCCCACGGGTGGATTCACGCAACCGACCCCGCCCGGTTGCGCACCGCGATCGCGTGCTCGTCGGCATCCATCGTGGCCCTCGACGACGGCGAGGTCGTCGGGTACGCGCGGGCGCTCTCAGACGAGGCGTTCGCCGTCTACATCGCCGACATCCTCGTCCGTCCCGACCGCCAGCGCGAAGGCATCGGCAGCGCCTTGTTCCAGACGCTCCTGGACCGCTACCCGATCGACGTCTTCCACCACCAGGTGTTGGTCTCAGAGCGCGGTGCCGAGGGTTTCTACCGCCGCCACGGCCTGACCGCCGTCTCCGCGTACGGGTTGACCGCCTTCATCCGCTCCCGGGACATGTAGCCGTCGCCGAGCCGCGTCGCGCGGCGTCAGTCGTCGTCGCGTCGCGCGATGCCGACTTGTTCGGCCAGAAGGGCCACCCGCGCCTGATCGTCCAGGTGGGCCGCGCTGATGACCTCTCGGATCGCTTTGCGTACCTCGTCGCGGCTGATCCCCAGGCGTCTGGCGATCCGGGTATCCGATCGCCCCTCGCGCAGGAGTTCCATGACCTTCTGGGTGTGCTCGTCGGGTCGTGCCACTGCAATCGCCGAGGTCATCGACCACCACCCGTCGTGGGGTGGCCCCATTTCACGCATCGCCTGTCGATGCAGGTATGCGTGGCCGCCCATTCCGGGCCGATGATGATCGGACCCGCCGCGGGAATTTCTCCCGTTGCGCGTCCGCTTGTTCTCTCGAAGGTGTCACCGGATTTGCACACTGATGTCATATCGTCCACGATCGACACGAGCTTGAATGCAAAGTCATCGCTCAGGGTTGGCACGACCCCTTCCAAGACCGTAACCCAGTTCGTCCGCTGGGCCAAGCTTCTGGCGCGCAAGGTCCTCGGCCAAGTCCTCGCCGGGGCTGCGCGGGATGACGAAATACCACCAGTTGCGGCGCTCGGTCCAGCCCGGCGAGGCGTCCTCGCCCCAGACGCATCGGCGGGAGGGGACCGTCGCCGCCCGTACGCGGGCGTCCGCGTCGCGCAACCTGTCGAGGAGCGGTCCGTCGGGTTCCGGCATCGCGCTCAGCACGACCTCGAGGATCTGACGCGCGTCGAGATCGTTGAGGTAGTCGTCGAGGGTCAGGGAGTACCCCGTCTCGATCGCGCCCGCGGTCTGCTCCCAGGCGCCCATCAGCCCCTCGATGCCTCCGCGGACGACGTGGTCGGCGACCCCGCGAGCGCGGAGGAACGCTCGGATCGGATCGTCAGTCATCGTCGCGCCTGTCGGCGGAAGTATTGCTCGCCGTCGTTCGGGCTGAAGAACGTCCGGATGGTGCCGTCGCGCGCGAACGCCAGGAACGCGCCGGTGTCGCGGTCGAACCGGGTCACCGTGCCGTCAGTGCGGACGATCTCCAGTACTGCGCCACCGACCGGACGGTCACGAAGCGCCTGTGCAAGGTGCAGGTACTCGTCCCGGTTGACCGACCCGAACTCGCTGCCGTGCTTGGCGTAGTGCTCGTCGAGCCGCTGACTGCTGCGAAAACCGACGTCCGGACGGCTGATCGCGGCCGATGTCGCGATTGATGATGGCGCGTTGCGCGCGGCGCGATCCTTGTGCCCGCAGGCGCCGAGCACTGCGACGACCGCCAGGACGGCTGCGATGGACAGCGCACACCGCAGTCCCCGGCGCCCACGTGTCAACCGCGAACGAGTTCGACGACCGGGATCACACGCGTCGTCTTCTCCTGGTACTCGGCGAAGTTCGGCCGCAATGCCGCCTGTTTCGCGTAGATCTCGTCGCGCTCGGCACGCTCGAGCACCTTGGCGGTTGCGTCATACCGATCGGTTCCGAACTCAACGCTGACGTTGGGGTGCGCGACCGCGTTGTGGTACCAGTCCGGGCTGTGCTCGGCCCCCGCGTAGGACGCGAAGACGAAGAGTCGGTCGCCCTCGTGAAGCGCGACGAGGGGGTTGGTCCGCTCCTTGCCGCTCTTCGCACCGGTGGTGTGGAGCAGGACGATCGGGGTGCCCTCGAACATTCCACCGACGACCCCGTCGTTGGCCCGGAACTCGTCGATGATTTTTTGGTTCCACTCGTTGACTTCGCTGGCCATCGTTCCTCCTCGGGACGGGTGTGCAGTGCTGACCTGCAGGATGCCAGACCGGCACCGACCGTCGCCGGGTTCGCATCGTGCGGACGATCACTGGGGTGCCCGGCACCCCAATCGTGACAACCGGGCCGCGAAGCCGCTCTTTGCCCGGCACCGCACTTGTCAATTCCGCCACCGTTCGCATGGTCCGGTGTGCAAAAGGTGCCCGGCACCAAAACTTGACAAACGGGCCAAGGAGGGGTGCTTTGCCTGGCACCGGCGTTGCATGTGCGGGCAAAACACAGTTCGCATCGTCCGGCTGTGCAAGAGGTGCCCGGCACCAAAACTTGACAACCGGGCCAGGGAGGGGTGCTTTGCCTGGCACCGGCGTTGCATGCGGGCGCGGTTCGGAGGCGGGACAGGCCGCCCGCATCGCGTGCCTGCTGAGGTCAGGAGGCTTTTCGGCTCGCGCCGGGCACGTGCCGCAGGGCGATGAGGCGGCTGCCCCTGGGGGTGTTGACCGACGTCCCCGACGTGATGACAAGGCGCGATCCCGGTGGCAGATCCGTCAGTTCGCTGGCGCGTTCGATCGCCCGCTCGATGGTCTCGTCGATCGTCGCCGATTGCGCCAACGTGGTCGGAATCACGCCCCATTGCAGCGCCAGCTGCCGGGCAATCGCCTCGTCATGGGCAAGTGCGACGATCGGAGCGGCGGGCCGGTGGCGCGCCAGCGCCCGCACGGAATGACCGGCCGCGGTCGGAACGACATAGGCGGCAGCGCCCACGTCCATCCCCAGCAATGCCGCGGCGCGCATGACCGACTCGTGCTCACCACCGCCATCCGCCTGGGGCACGGTCGGCACCTCGACCGAATCCGCGGCGACCGTGATCTCGTGCATCGCTCGGACCGCGGCAATGGGGTCGCGACCGACCGCGGTCTCCGCCGACAACATCAGCACCGACGAGCCCTGGACGACCGCCGTCGCGATGTCCGTGGCCTCGGCGCGTGTGGGGCCCGTTCCCTCGACCATCGACTCGAGCATCTGTGTCGCCATGATCGCGAGCTTCCCCTGCTGGCGACAGGCCCGCACGATGGAGCGCTGCAGCGCCGGAACCTGCGCGACACCGACCTGCACGCCCAGATCTCCACGTGCCACCATCACGGCGTCGGCGGCGCGCACGATTCCGGTCAGCGCATCGCAGGCCTCGTGTGTCTCGATCTTGGCAATGATCCGTGCTCGCATCCTGAGGCGCTTCATGTGCTCGCGCAGCCGATCGATGTCCTCGGGTGCGCAGACGTAGCTCAGTGCAACGAAGTCGGCCGAGCATTCCGCCGCCACCCGCAGTGCGGCCCGATCCTGCGGTGTGATCGGCGAGCGGCGTTTGGCCCGGCTGTGGGTGACCACGACCCCACGTGACGGCATCAATCGCCCGGGCTGGGTGCACCGGGCGACGACACGCCGAGCGTCGCCCTTGCCGGTGACGGCGAGAATGTCGAACCGCGGGGTCCCGTCACCCACGATCAGCTCGGACCGGCCGGGACTGACGGCTCCCAAGAATCCCGACCAGTTGACCGCGACCGTGCCACGCGGCGTCTCCGCCCCCGCGACCAGCTGCACTTCGTCGCCCAGCAGCACGCGACGTTTGCGCGTATCCGCTGCAAGCCGGATCTTGGGTCCCTGCAGATCGAACACCACCGCGACCTTGCGGTTTGCCGCCTCAGCGGCGGCGCGCACACGCGCAACGCTGCCCCGCCATTCCTTGGGGGTGCCGTGCGAGCAGTTGACGCGCACACCGTCGACGCCCGCGGCGATCAACATCTCAATGCCGCCGGCGGCCGCTGTTGCCGGCCCGAGCGTTGCAAGGATCTTGGTGCGGCGACGAGTCATGCCCGGAACAATCGCAGACGCCACGGCTGGCGCCCGCATCCACCGCAGCGGCTTCCTGGCACGGCGCACGTCCGGCGCGTGACCGATGCGACGCACAAATCGCGATCCATGAGCTGCGTGGACACGCCACTGCGCGGGCTCACCTGGGAGGACACGGTCCTTGCGGTGCCGCGTCCTCCCCATCCCCAACCTCAGATCATCGTGTGATGAGCTTCTCCCGAGCAGCGCTGTCGGCCTCGACCAGCGGCTTGATCACGTCCATGTTGACGTCTGCGACGATGATCTCACCGACCTCCTCGTGGGTGGCCGAGAAGATACCGTGTGCCTTCATGCTCTCGCTCTGGCGCGCGTTGTCCTCGGTCGGGGTCAGGTAGTGGATCGCGGCAGCCTTGTACCGGTGAACGAGGAACAGGTGCAGGAGCGTCACGAGGCGCTTGCGGCGCATCGACTCGTCGAACGTGTTCTGGTCGCGCACCGACAGGATCACACGGTGGCGCCGGTCCTGCACGGTCGTGAAGATCATGTTGGCGACCTTGTCGCGACTCGGTCCGTGGATGCTGAGTTCCAACACGTCGGAGCCCGGCGTGTGCGGCCGCAGCGTGACCTTGAGCGGCCCGGGAATCTGATTGAACTCGGCCCAGCGTGTCAGCCACGTCTCGAGGGTCTTCGTCGGAACCTCGGTCTGCACCAGGTGCTGGCTCTGCGTGGAACCCTCTCCCATCGCCTTGGTCGTGGCCGTCTGACCGGACACCGACATCAGGCCGGCGTCCGCACGCGGACCGCCGACCAGGGTCTGTGGCGTGCGGTATGGCGACTCGAGCAGTCGGAACTTGCGCTGCAGTCGGGCCAGGGCCAGCATGCCGTCCTCACGAAGCGACGCGCTGAACTCCTCGGAGGCGAGGCCGTCGATCTGGTGGCCGCCGTACGTGATGAAGTTGAACACGAAGCCCATGCGGCCGAGTTCCTTGGGAAACTCGCGCATCTCGTCGTCGTTCATTCCGGTCGTGTCCCAGTTGAAGGACGGCGACAGGTTGTAGGCGAGCATCTGGTTGGGGAACACGGCGTGGATCGCGTCCGCGAACTCCTTGGCGTCATGCAGCTCCGCGGTCTTGGTCTCCATCCACAGCAGATCGCAGAACGGTGCGGCCGCAAGAGACTTGGCAATGGCGTAGGGGATGCCGCCCTGCACCTGGTAGTAGCCCTCCGGCGTCTTGGCGAGGTCCGGCTCCCACGTGACGTCGAGGCCCATGCCCTCGGCCTTGGCGCGTGCGGAATACCAGGACGCCGTCTTGGCGAATGCGAGCCACTCCTCCACCGTCATGTCGAGCTGCACGCCCTCCTCGACGCGATACGCCATGACTTCGGCGACTGCGTCACCGAGCGTCAGGATGCCCGCGTCCGCCTGCCACGTCGCCAGGAACGCATCGGCGACGGTGTCGAGCACGGCCTCGGCCTGCTTGCCATCACCGGCCAGGAACGCCTTCGCAGCCTCGTCGGCGACGGCGCTCACGCCGGACTTGTCGAGCCAGCCGTCGGCCTCGGCCGACTCGGCCTCAGGCAAGGCGTACAGCAGGTGGCCGTTCAGGTCCGTGACACCGGCGTTGTGCAAACGACGAATGACCGCAAGGAACGCGGACTTGTAGGACGGCACCTCGATGTTGGTGGCGCCCAGAATGAACGGCTGATCACGCTCGTCACCGCAGCTTTCCAGCAGGTTGGCTGCTTCGGCGTCGGTGCGCGCGACGATGATGCCCGGCACGCCCATGACGTCCAGTTGGAACCGCGCCGCGTTGAGCCGCTTGATCTGCTCGTCCGAGCCGACGAGCACCTTGCCGCCCTGGTGGCCGCACTTCTTGGCACCCGGCTTCTGGTCCTCGATGTGGTAGCCGGGGACGCCGACCTCGGCGAAGCGCCGCACAAGGTTGCGCACGTGAGCGTCACCACCGTGACCGGTGTCGGCATCGGCGATGATGTACGGCGTGTAGTCGATGACAGGTGTCGCAGCGCGCTCGGCGTCGGTCATCTTGGAACGCGCGAAGCTCTGGTTGCGGTCAGCGGTCAGGAGCCCGCGCACGAGGCCGGCGGCCTCGTCGGGAACCTGACTCAGCGGGTAGCTGGCCAGGTCTGGTCCTGGATCCTCATCCGGCGATCCCTTGGCGGATGTGGCCCAGCCGCCGAGGTAGATGCCCTCGATGCCGGCGCGCTTCATGGCGACCGCCTGGCCGGGCGAGTAGGGACCGTAGGTCGTGATGGAGAGCTTCGCGGCGAACAGCTCCCGAAGTCGTACGTGGAAACGCTCAGCCGCGTTGCGCGCCACGATGTAGTCGGACGGGATCGTGCCCCGTTGCTCGACAATCTGTCGTGGCGAGAACAGCCGCGTGGTCTCCGCGAACCGTTCACTCGTCATCCAGGCGCGTGTGCCCTCGACCTCGTCCTCAAATGCCCCCATCTACCCCTCCCCATGTGTTACCGCGACAAGACGGGGATTCTACGCAGAGATGACCGGTCTCCGCACCCGGGGGGCCAATAGGGGCAAACGACCCCCGCACGAGGAGCGAGCGGACGCTCGCCGCCCGCTGCACGGCGCCGGCATCGCATGGAGGGTGACACCGGACACGAGATGTGGTCTGCTTCCATTCACTGACGAAGGGAGTGCCACGATGATCGAGCCTGCCGAGAAGACCGGAATGCGCAACGCCTGGGGGCGAGTGGCCACGGCGTACGACGAGTTGTGGGCACAGCGGACGTCACTGTTCACAGAATCTGGTCTGGATCTCCTCAAACCGCCGCCGGATGCGATCGGATTGGACGTCGGGTGCGGGCCCGGACACACCGCCGCCGCCCTCGCCGTCCGGCTCTCCCAAGGCGCGACGACCGGCATCGACTTCGCTCCGTCGATGGTCGAGCGCGCGCGCGACCGCTGGTCGGCCGTTCCTCGCCTGCAATTCGAGCTGGACGACGCGGAACAACTGTCGTTGCCGGACGCCGGCTTCGATGTGGTCACGTCGAGCTTCACCCTCATGTATTGCTACGACGCACTCGCGGCAGTCGGGCACGTCGCCCGTGTCCTGCGCCCCGGTGGCCGCGTGCTGTTGCTCGTCTGGGGACCGCACCAGCATGTGTGGTGGTCGCCGGTGATCGACATCGTCGAGAGCCGCGCCGCCTACTACTCGTCGGTGTGCCCCATGATGTTCTTCTACGGACTGCCAGGTGTGCTGCCGCGAATGCTCGAACAGGTGGGCCTCGCCGTGGAGGAGGAGGTTCGACTCGACTCGCCGATGATGTACGCCGACGTTCAGGAGGCGGTGTCGGCCGCCGTCCTCGCAGGCCCGCTCGCAGGCCTGTTCCAGAACCGTCTGGACGACGATGCGAAGGCGGCGGCATGGCACGAGATGACCGACCGGGTCACCGCGCGCGCTGTGACCTCGTCAGGTGGAATCGCGCTGCCGGCACAGGTGCTGGCTGTTGTGGCCCGCAAGACCGGCTGAGACGCGGGCGGCGTCAGGTGGTTGCCGCTGCGACGGCGGCCTGCCCATAGCTCACCCCGCCATCGTTGGGCGGGAGTCGCTCCGGGACGAGCACACGCAGGCCGGCACCGGCGAGGGCCCGGCACGTGCGCTCCAACAGCACCCGGTTCTGGAACACGCCGCCCGAAAGGACGACGACGTCCACATCTGCGTCCGCGGCCGCCAGGGCGCAGGCATGGGCAGCCGCGCCCGCGAGTGCATTGTGGAAGCGAGCGGCGACCACGCCGGTCGGCACCCCGGCCTCGACCTGCGCGACGATCGTGCGGATCGTCTCGCGGGCATCGATCGTGAGACCTTCGTCGCAACGTTCGACAGGCAGGGGGAGCGTGCCCCGCTCCGCTGGATCGACACTCGCCTCCAGGAGCGTGGCCGCCTGGCCTTCGAAGGTGACGACCGTGCGAAGTCCCAGCAGCGCGGCGACCGCGTCGAAGAGCCGGCCGACGCTCGAGGTCACGGGTGACGACAGCCCCGACGCAGCGATCTGTGAGACGGCCCGCCAGCGCCGCATGTCGATCCGGCCCTGGAACGCGAACGGGATCGGAGGTTCCGCGCCCTGGGCGGCGACCAGCCAGGCGCACGCCATCCGCCAGGGCTCACGGATGGCGGCCTCGCCGCCCGGCATCCGGACGGGGTACAGCCGGCCGGCCCGAACCACACCGGTCAGGTCCCCGACGAGGACCTCACCCCCCCACACCGTCCCATCGGTCCCGTAGCCGGTTCCGTCGAGGATCAAGCCCACCGCGGGACCGGTCTCGCCGTGCTCGGCCAGGCAGGCCGCCAGGTGCGCATGGTGGTGTTGGACGCCGACGAGCCTGACGCCCTCACGTTCGCTGGCGTACGCACTCGACAGGTAATCGGGATGAAGGTCGTGTGCAACCACCGCGGGCGCGACCGCCAGGAGTCGCTCGAAGTGGGCGATGCCTTCGCGGAACGAGCGCAACGTCTCCTCGTTCTGGAGGTCCCCGATGTGGTGACTCACCCAGGCTCGCCCGCCCTTCGCCAGACAGAATGTGCTCTTCAGCTCGGCGCCGCAGGCGAGCACGGGCACCCCGGTGCCCAGCGGCAGCCGCAGGGCGTCCGGGACGTATCCACGGGAGCGTCGCAGCATGAGGGGTGGGCGGCGGTCGATCGCGCGGACGATCGAGTCGTCGGTGCGCATGCGGATCGGCCGGTCGTGGAGCAGGAACACGTCGGCGATCGCGCCCAGACGCTCCAAGGCCTCGTCGTTGCGATACGCGATCGGTTCGTCGGAGACGTTGCCGCTGGTCATGACAAGGGTGATCCCGACGTCCGCGAGGAGCAACTCGTGCAGCGGGGAGTAGGGAAGCATCACACCCAGGTCCGCCGATCCGGGGGCCACCGACCGGGCTGCCTGCGCACCCGCCCGGCTCCGGGCGAGCACGATCGGCCGGCGCCGATCACACAGCAGCGCCTCTTCCACGCCAGACACCTCGACGAGCGATCGGGCGGACTCCAGATCGGGGGCCATGAGTGCGAACGGCTTCTCCTCGCGGCGCTTGCGGGCCCGCAGGCGCGCCACGACGTCTTCGTCGTCCGCGCGGCAGACCAGGTGGAAGCCGCCGATCCCCTTGACCGCGATGATCAGTCCGTCGCGGAGCGCGGCCGCCGCCTGCGCGATGGCGTCGAGGGCACCCCTGGGCGCGATCTCGACTCCCATGCGATCACAGAGCCACGCACGGGGGCCGCACACGGGGCAGGCGTTCGCCTCGGCATGGAACCGACGATCGCCGGGTTCCTCGTACTCCGCGCGACACGGTCCGCACATGGCGAAGCCGGCCATGGTCGTACGCGCACGGTCATACGGGATCCCGTCGACGATCGTGAACCGCGGGCCGCAGTTCGTGCAGTTCGTGAAGGGATAGCGGAAGCGCCGATCGGCCGGGTCGAACACCTCCGCCCGGCACGCTTGGCACACCGCAGCATCCGGTCCCACCATCGTCGCCGCGGCGCCGAGCGAGCTCTCGAGGATCGCGAAGCCCTGGTCACCCATCGGCGGGAGTTCTTCGTGGCGCACCGACTCCACGTGCGCCAGCGCCGGCGCCTCGACCGCGAGTCGCTCCAGGAACCGCTCGACCGCGGACGCCGACGACTCGACCTCGAGGACGACGCCGCGCTCGTCGTTGAGGACGAACCCGCTCAGACCCAGGTCGGTCGCAAGGCGATGGACATACGGGCGAAACCCGACGCCTTGAACCGTCCCCTCAACGCGGGCCCGAACCCGTCGGCGCGATCTCATTCGCGGCCCCGCGCCCTCAAGGGCGAGCGGTCATGACGGTGAGCTCTCGACGACCTCGACGAGCTCGCGCAGCACGTGCAAGGCCGAAGCCTGCGCCTCCTGGATACGCGGGATGTGCTCGCTCCGGGAGATGATGAGATAGTCGGACAGACCCTCGGAGGCGACGCGCCCACCGTCATAGCCGACCATCGCAATCGTCACGAGGCCCCGCCGACGCGCCTCGACCAGCGCCGCGATGATGTTCGCTGAGTTGCCGCTGGTTGAGAGGGCGAGGGCGACGTCACCGGGGGCGCCGTACGCGATGACCTGGCGGGCGAATATCGCCTCGACCCCGATGTCATTTGCGACGGCGGTGATGATCGACGCGTCCTCGGTCAGGTCCACGGCCCGTCGTCCCGGCCAGCCCTGCGGGGCCGCGCGAAAATCGGCGACGGCGTCAGTCGCATCGGTCGCCGAACCCCCGTTCCCGAAAGCCAGCAGGGTGCCCCCCGTGTCGAATGCCGTCCGAAGCGCGACCGCCGCGCCGCCAAGCGCATCGCACCCGTCCGTCAGGGTCTGCTCGCGCAGCGCCCGCACCTCGTCAGCCTTCATCACGACGGAGCGCCGAACGTCCTCGAGGACCGCGTCCAGGTTCGCCTCCCCCTCGGCCAGAAACGGATAGAGAAAGCTCGACGCCCCCGCGTCGTGCACCGGGGCCGCCGGACGCCCCTCAAGCAGTCCACGGTGCTCAAAGAACACGTGCACCAGCTCCCACAGCACGTGGTAGCAGGTTTCGGCGAGTTCCTGACGCACAAATGGGTCGCTGTGGAGTGGCACAAGCTCCCATTCGGCGCCGAGCTCGGCGAACGCGACGGTCAGGCATCCGGTGGCGCGCGCCGCCGCGAGCGCCTCCATCACGTCGGCGTCCGCGTCGTCCCCGAAACCGATCACGAGGTCATCCGCGCGCGCAACGACGCGAAGCTGCTCGCAGAGCGTCACCCCGTCGCCCGTCAACGCGAGCGCCGGCAACGCCCGCTTGCCGACGATGACGGGGTGGACGAACTCGACTGCCACATGCCGCGCGTCGGAGCGCGCCGCGGGGCCACGCCCCACCGCGAGCAGACGACCGCCGGCGATGAACCGCTCGGCCATGCGATGGCACAATCGCGCGATCCGCTCCGCCTCGGACGCGAAGTACGCCGCGTTCGCCTCGCCGCGGCGGTGGAGGAGGTCCGCGACACGGCGCCCCAGGGCATCGGTCGGGGCCGCCCGGATCATGCCGGGGCGCCCTCGCGGGCAGCCACTGCCGCAAGCCAATCGCGGAAGCCATCGACGCCCTCGCCCGTCTTCGCGCTGACCAGCATGTGCCGGGCCGACGGGTTGACCTGCTCAAGGTTCGCGAGGAGCCGGTCCACGTCGAAGTCGAGGTGGGGGAGCAGATCGATTTTGTTCACGACGACCAGCTCGCACGCCCGGAACATCAACGGGTACTTGAGCGGCTTGTCCTCCCCCTCGGTCACGGAGGTGATCATGGCGCGCGCGTCCTCGCCGATGCGGAACTCCGCGGGGCACACCAGGTTGCCGACGTTCTCGACGACGAGAAGGTCGATCTCGTCGAGCGGGATCTCGGGAAGGGCGGAGCGCACCATGTTCGCGTCGAGGTGGCACTCGCCGCCGAAGCCGTCGCCGGTGTTGATTTGCGTGACCGGGATGTGCAGGCGTGCCAGCCGGTCGGCGTCGAAGCTGCCCTGCACGTCGCCCTCGAGCACGCCGACGCGGAGGTACCCCATGTCGCCGAGCGTCCGTTCGAGCAGCGTGGTTTTCCCGGCGCCGGGAGCGCTCATGAGGTTGACGACCGCGACGCCGGCCCGCTCGAAGTCGGCGCGGTTGGCCTGCGCGATCGTGTCGTTCGCGTCGAGCGCGCCCTCGACGATCCTCACCCGGATGCGGTGCACGCTGGCGCTCCTTCCGTGACTTCGATTGATTCGACTTCCAGCTCCTCGCCCGACACCACGGTGGTCTCGGTGCCGTCGCACGACGGGCAGCGGAAGTTCGGCTGGTCGATCTGCCACTCACTGGCGCACGGGCCACAGCGGAGGCGGGCCGGGATGACGACCTGATCGAGCATCGCGTCCTCGCAGAGCGTTTCGCGGGAGACGATCCCGAACGCGAACTCCAGCGAGTCGGGCACGACCTGGCGCAGATGTCCGAGGTTGACCCGCACAGATGTGACGCGGCGCCCGTCGGCGTGACGCACCGCGGTGTCGACGATGGCGGCGGCGATCGAGAACTCGTGCATCAGGCGCTGGGGTAGGCGGCGTCGCTCTGCAGCTCCGTGATGGTCTCGAACACAAGGGCGATCGCGCGGTCGACGGCGGCCTCGACGGCGGGCGTCAGGCCGAGCCCGACGTCCTCCACGATGGCCGGCTCGCACGCGATCACCTGCACCCGTCCCGGCCAGCCGCCGATCACGCGCACGAACCGCAACATGGTCATCGGATCCATTGAGTGCGGATCGATCGTCTCACCGTCGGTGATCTCGGTGGGGACGTCGTCCGGCTCGACGTCGATGACGTAGAGCGTGCCGGGCTCGCCGCCCTGCTTGCTGACGTCGACGATCACGAGCGCGCTGTAGCCGCGCATGACCTCGTACGCGAGATCGAGACCGCTCGTCCCGACGTCCATGACGCTCACACCGTCGGGCAGGTCCCGCTCGGCGAGGCGTCGGGCGACCTCCCCGCCGAAGGCGTCGTCCTGAAGCCACGCGTTGCCGACGCCGGCAATGAGAATCTGCTTGACGAGTTCTCGGGGCATTAGTGGCCCTTCTCGAGAGGTGTGGTCGGGACGCGCGTCGCGATCAGCGATGCGCGGCCCCGTCCAGGTGCCTGCCCTGATGGAGAGCCGGCCGAAGGCCGACAACGAAACCGATGGAAAGTCGCCGATTGCTCCACCGAACCGGTACCGAAGCGCGAAAGACTTTTCATCGCTCGATTACCTCCACCTCGGTCGGTGCGAAGTAGAGGTACCGACCGATGTCGCGCATCAGCTCCTGCCCCGGGTCGTCGTCGACGGTCACCGCGATGTGCACGCCGTCCTCGTAGTCCCGGTAGATCCGCTCGATCGTCGCGCGCCGATCGGCCCAGACGCAGTCCTGCGGCGCCCGGCCCTTGCCGGGGCGCAGCCACACCTTGGCGCCGCGCCGGTAGGTGACGCCGTTGAACACGAGCTGCGGCTCGCCGGCGACGTCCGCGGGACCCGGGCGGTGCGCCGGGGGCAGGTCGTTCACGACGACGCGGCCGCGCAGGCGGGCGAGCTCCTCGGGGCCGGCCGCGTCGACGCGGGCGAGCATCGCCCGGACGGTCGGGTCCTGCTCCGCGATCGCGGCGCGCTCGGCGTCGCTCAGCGCGAGGACGTGGAGCATGAGCGCCTCTTCGATCTCGGTCGCGTCGAACAGGTCGCCGTGGCTCTCCGGGGCGATCTTGGGGTGATCCGGCAGCACGATCGCGGCGCCCAGGACGGTGTCGTCGAGCTCGGTCGCGAGGACCGGGAAGATGTTGATGTGATCGCACTCCGAGACCGCGGCGGCCGCTGTCGGGCCCGGGGAGATCGGGGACGCGAAGCGGCTTCCGGGGGCGCGCACCACGAGGTGGGTCGACAGCAGCGACGAGCGGAGCGCCCCGGCGCGGTCGAGCCCTTCGGGGACGTCGGTGCTGTTGTGGACGCACATCGCGATCCGCACGAGCCCCCCGTCGACCTGCGTGGCCGCGAGACGCACCCGGCCGTTGACGGTGTCGAACGCGAACGGCGTCGTGACACCGTCGGCCAGCAGCGTGTCGAGTGCGACGGGTCCGATCTCGACGCGCCGCTCGACGCCCTGGTGGCGTTGACCGGACGACTCGAGAAACGCGAGCGTCGCGACGACCGGGGTGTCGGGGGCGGACGGCTCCAGGATGACCTGCATCCGCGCCCGCTCGAACGTGTGCGGGCCGCCCGCGGCGTAGACCGGGGGGTAGACGATCCCGAACGGCGTCGGCGTCGCGTTCTTGGTGGCGCCGGGGGTGTACGGGTACAGCGCGTAGCCCTCGTAGAGGAGGGTCGCAAGGATCTGGTCCACAGCCGACTCGGGGCTCGTCATCCACCCTCCTCCCCCAGGAGGCGCCGCACGGTCTCGTCGAACGAGTAGTCGCCTTGGCGGGCCTTGTTGCGCAGGAGCTCCGCCAGGGTGTCCTGGTGCAATCTGATCCACGCGCCCGCAGGGTAGTGGTTCGCGATCGTCCGCGTCCAGACCTCGACCGGCATCCGCCACGACGCCGAGCAGCTCCATGGCACCAGGACGACCTGCAGCCGCTCCTGCTCGCCGGCGTACATGACTGTGCCGTTGAAGTGGAAGGTCAGCGGCACCTCGCCGTCCGGAAGCGAGTAGAAATACTTGCTGGCGGCGACCTCGAGGTCGTACGTGCACGGGACGTCGAGCGTGAACTCGGTCGAGTCGGTGAAGCTCGGGACCAGCGCCTGGACGTGCGCCCACTGGAAGGCGTGGGTCGTCGCGCCCCACCGCTCGGGCGCCCCGAACAGCTCCACCAGGCGTTCACGCGTCTCGTCGTCGTAGGTCCGCCGCGCCGGGTCGATCTGGATCTGGGCCGAGAGCGCGATCGTGTAGATCTCGCGTCCCTGGGGCTCCGTCACCCGCAGGCGAAAGCGCACACCGGGCGCCGCCGCGTACTCGATCGGCTCGGCGTCCAGCAGCTCGAACTCGAGACCGGTCGGTGGCCCCCGCGGGGTGGTCACGGTGGTCGCGGTCACGTCGGTCATCGCACCGTCGCCGTGACGCGCAGGCCGTCGAAGAAGTCCCGGACGGTGGCCTCCATCTGTCCCCCGCCGCTGATGCCCTCCCAGGTGGTCTTGATCAGGCCGACCAGCCGGTAGCATTCGTCCAAGGGGGCGATGGCATACAGGCGCGGCTCGGTGAGCCGGTTGACGATCAGGCCCTCGGCGTCCGGGTCGAGGTCCTCGAGCACGGGGTTCGCGGCGACGAGCCGGTTCCAGGCGTCCAGGTCGAGCTCGCACTCGGTGGCTCCCGCCGGGCTGGGGTACAGACC
>JANMKR010000197.1:0-8214 GCA_031372145.1 Actinomycetota bacterium
CTGCCCGCCAAGGTCGCTCGTGACGTCTACGATCATCTGCACAAAGCGGCGCCACCGGACGGTGTCGCGTCAATCGGTCGGGAGGTGGCGGGATCGAACTGACGGTGATCACCGGGATGAGCGGTGCCGGCAAGAGCCAGGCCATGAGCGCGTTCGAGGACGAGGGGTGGTTCTGCATCGACAACCTGCCACCACGGATGTTGCCGACGTTGGTGGAGCTCGCCCGTCTGGAAGGCTCACGCCTGGACCACATGGCCGTCGCGTGCGACGTACGTGGTGGCCGTTGGTTCGAAGAGCTCAGTCGCCAGTTCGATCTGCTGGTCGAGACCGATGACGTCAAGCCTCGACTGGTGTTTCTCGAGGCGTCCAACGATGCGCTGTTGACGCGATTCCGCGAGACGCGGCGACGTCATCCGCTCGCCGACGGCGGCGGCGGCGTGTTGGGTGGCATCACCAAGGAACGGGAGCTGCTGGAGAGCATCCGCGACCGCGCCGACGTCGTCATCGACTCCACGGACCTGACGATCTGGGATCTGCGACGCGCGGTGGGCGAGGCCCTGATGTCGAGCGTCAGTCGCCTGCCGCTCGAGGTGGTGTTCGTGTCGTTCGGCTTCAAACACGGCGTCCCACGCGATGTGGACCTGATGTTCGACGTGCGATTCCTCAAGAACCCTTACTACGAGGCCGGTTTGGCAGCCCTGACCGGCCGGGACGAGCCCGTCATCGCGTTTCTCGAAGATGTTGACGGGATGGCTCCATTTCTCGAGCGTTTGGAATCGATGTTGGACTTCTTGCTCCCCGCCTACACACATGAGGGCAAGCGGCATCTGGTGGTCGCATTCGGGTGTACCGGTGGGCGGCACCGCAGCGTCCGGATCGCGGAACTCATGGCCACGCGCTACACGGCCGACAACTACCACGTGTCGATCGAACACAGGGATATCCATCGCGGCAACCGCGCAACCGACGCCGAGGTCACCGGGTGAGCGCACGGCGCCATCGCATCGCGGCGCTCGGCGGTGGCAACGGGTTGTCGACGGTGCTGCGCGGCCTCAAGGCCGAGGCGGTCGATCTGACCGCCATCGTGACCGTGGCCGACGACGGCGGTTCCTCCGGGCGTCTGCGCCGCGAGCTTGGTGTCTTGCCACCGGGCGACATCCGTAACTGCCTCGTGGCATTGGCGGATGACGAGTCGCTGCTTGGTCGGTTGTTTCAGCACCGCTTCTCGGACGGTGATCTGGCGGGACATTCGTTTGGCAACCTGTTCCTGGCGGCGCTCACCGAGGTCACCGGAAGCTTCGATCTCGCGGTCCGCGAGAGTTCCCGTGTCCTCAAGGTCAACGGCCGCGTGTTGCCGTCCACGCTCGAGCAAGTACGCCTGTGGGCGGAGCGGGTGGACGGCACGACCGTGTGTGGCGAGACACAGATCGGCTCAGGCCAAGGTGCATGCCGCAGGGTGTGGCTCGACCCCGCCCCGGATGCCCATCCGCGAACCATCGACGCGATCCTGGACGCGGACGTGGTGCTCCTGGGGCCGGGCAGCCTGTTCACCAGCGTATTGCCGCACCTGGCGGTGCGCGACATCGTTGAGGCCCTGCAGGACACGCGGGCGCTGCGGGTCTACGTGGGCAACGTCATGACCCAGGCCGGCGAGACCGAGGGGTTCGACGCGGCGGACCATCTGCGGCATGTCATGGACGTGCTCCGCGGTGGGGTGGACGTTGCGGTGGTCCACGACGGTCCCCTCGACCCGGCGGCCGTCGCCCGATATGCGCTCCAGGGGCAAGACCCGGTCCTGGCCGACGAGCAGGCCCTGCGGGCGTTCGGCGTCACGGTCGTCCGAGGCGACCTGGCTGCACAGGGGCAGGTTGTGCGACATTCGCCGGCCGCGCTGGCGCGGGTCGTGATGCAACTTGTGCACAATCCTCCCGCTCGGCGCGACGAATTGAAAAGTACGCGACACTTGCAACCAACTCCGCCCTCGGCGTAGAGTCATCCCCGGCACCGCTTTGGGGGGGCGGCTTGACCGCCACAAACCGGGTGCGCAGAACTGAAGGGGGGAATTCTTCTGACTGCGTCGAAGACCCGGTGGACACCTTCATATTCCAGGGGTGCTGCGCGGTCACGTTTGTCGTAGTTCGTTCATTTTCTCCCGACCGCGCTACCCATGTCCTCTCTCTCCAAGGAGTTATTCGATGGGTGCACGCGCAAAGGCAATCATGCCTCTTGCTGTAGTGATCGGGGTGCTCTCGTTCCTCTGGACCGAGTTCTCCCTCAACTTCACGTTCCACTGGGTCACGGATGGCGACCTTGGTGGGATCGGCCTTGAGCTTCCCAAGAACTTCCACCTGATCCTGCCGACGGCGTTTATCTCGTGGGGTCTGTTCTTCGCTGCTGGTGGCGACAACGCTGCCTTCGGCAAGGTCCTCGTGGCCTCGATCTTCGGTACCGTTGCGGCGTTGATCGTGATGCCGCTGTCCTTCAAGACCGCCGATCTCCCGGACTTCTGGGGTATCGCCTTGTGGGTCGGCATTTTCGCGTTCCTGCTCGTGGCAATCCTGATCCTCGGTGACTGGTACTACGTCGCCGGTACGTTCCCCGCGTTCGCTGCGGTCTTCCTTTGGTGGATCGCAACCGGCCTTGATGGTTGGGCCACGAACGGTGGCGGTGTTGGCAACAGCGTTGCTGCCCTTGGTGACCCGAAGACCGCCGGTAGCGGTGCGTTCGGTGGTGTCCTCTCGACGCCGTTTACGATGGTGTGGCTCAGCACGCTTGTCAGCCTCATCTGCGGTTGCATTCTCGGTATCCTCTCCGCCAAGCTGGCTGGGGCACTTACGCCCAAGCCGAAGGCGGCGGCCGAGGCGGCCTAGCCTCCTCTGCCACACGCTGGTTTCGTCGGGGGGCTTCGGCCCCCCGACGTCGTTTAACGCGCGGGCGACAACTGCCCTACGTGCGAGAACGACCACCTGGGCGCTGGTAGGCTCGCCCCTCGCGAATACCACCAATTGGGGGCACGGATGGGCGTACGGGTCGGCATCAACGGTTTCGGCCGGATCGGGCGGAATGTCTTTCGCGCGGCGCGTGGCAAGGACGACGGCATTGAGATCGTCGCGATCAACGACATCACGGACGCTGCGACGCTCGCCCACCTGCTCGAGTACGACTCGATCTTTGGTCGGTTCCCGGGCACGGTCGAGGTCGGCGACGGCCAGATCATCGTCGACGGTGCACCCGTCACGGTCTTCGCCGAACGCGATCCGTCCAAGTTGCCGTGGGGCGATGTCGGGGTCGACGTCGTCATCGAGAGCACGGGATTCTTCACCGAGCGCAGTGCGGCGGCTGCGCACCTGACAGGTGGCGCGAAGAAGGTCATCATTTCGGCGCCCGCCAAGGGTCCCGATCTGACCGTCTGTTTGGGCGTCAACGATCACGAGTACGACCCGGCAAACCATCACGTCATCTCGAATGCATCGTGTACCACCAACTGCCTGTCACCGGTCACAAAGGTGCTCCTCGATACGTTCGGGATCGAACGCGGCTTCATGACGACGTGCCACGCGTACACGAATGACCAGCGGATCCTCGACCTGCCGCACAGCGACCTGCGTCGCGCGCGCGCAGCCGCCCTTTCGATCATCCCGACATCGACCGGCGCGGCCAAGGCGATCGGTGAGGTGCTCCCTGCGCTCAAGGGCAAACTCGATGGCATCGCGTTCCGCGTCCCGGTCCCGGACGGCTCCGTCGTCGACCTGACGTGCGAGCTCTCGCGCCCGACCACGGTGGCGGAGGTCAATGCGGCGTTCAAGGCGGCATCGGAGTCCGGTCCGCTGAACGGCATCCTTGGCTACACCGAGGATCCCATCGTGTCGCAGGACATCGTGGGCGACGCCCGCTCGTCGGTCGTCGACGGCTTGCTGACGATGGTCAACGGTACGACGGTCAAGGTCGTGAGCTGGTACGACAACGAGTGGGGCTACTCGTGTCGGCTCGCCGAGCTGGCCGCACGCGTGTTGCCGAGCTGAGCCGGCGGTGGCGCGCCTGATCGACGTCGCGAACGTCGGGCATTCGTGGGCGGGTGCCCGGGTGCTCGTGCGGTCCGACCTCAACGTTCCGCTCGCCGACGGCCGGGTCACGGACGATGCCCGCATCGCGGCGTCGGTCCCGACAATCAAGTACCTGCTGGACGCCGGTGCGGCCGTCGCTGTCTGTTCCCATTTGGGCCGCCCGAAGGGTACGGTCGTCCCGGGCCTCTCGCTTGCGCCCTGCGCGGCACGTCTCGGGGAGCTGTTGGACCGTTCGGTCGAACTCGTCCCCGACTGTGTGGGTGAACAGGTGGGGACACGTGTCGCACGATTGAAACCCGGCGAGGTCGTCGTCCTCGAGAACCTCAGGTTCCACGCCGAGGAGGAGGCCGACGACCCGGCCTTCGCAGCACGTCTGGCCGATGGCTTCACGCATTACGTCAACGATGCATTCGGCGCGGCCCACCGGGCGCACGCCTCGACGGCAGGTGTCGCCCGTCTCCTGCCCGCCTGCGCTGGACTGCTGATGGCCAAGGAGGTCCACGTGTTGACGGGCCTGCTCGAACGGCCCCAAGTCCCGTTCGTCGCGATTTTGGGCGGTGCGAAGGTCTCTGACAAGCTCCCACTCATCGAACACTTGTTGGAGCGCTGCGACCGCATCCTGATCGGTGGCGCGATGTGCTTCACGTTCCTGGCTGCGCTCGGCGATCCGGTTGGCAAGTCGCTCCACGAAGGGCCCGATGCACAGCGGCTCGCCCACCGACTGCTCGAACGTTCGGGGCGTGTCAATTGCACGCTGCAGCTGCCTGTCGACATCCTGATCGCCGATCGGTTCGACGCAGGGGCGCAGATCGAGGTGGTCCCCAGCGACGCAATTCCGGAATGGGGGATAGGTGTGGACATCGGCCCGCGCACGGCTGCTGCGTACGACGAGGTCATCGCGACGGCCAAGACGGTCTTCTGGAACGGTCCCATGGGCGCGTTCGAGATCCCCCCGTTCGCCGACGGCACACGGGCGATTGCAAACGCGATGGCGTCCACAGCGGCGGTCACCGTCGCGGGTGGCGGCGACTCGGGCGCTGCGCTCGCACAGTGGGGTCTGGAGGATCAGCTCACCCACTGCAGCACCGGCGGCGGCGCCGCGTTGGAACTCCTCGAGGGGCGCACGCTGCCCGGCGTCGCAGCGCTTCCGATCGCATGAGCAACGCTCGCCGCCCGTTGGTCGCGGGGAACTGGAAGATGAACAAGACCGGGCCCGACGCCCGGGCCTACTGCGAACGCCTGGTCGCGCTCCTCTCGGCGGACGATGCGACGGCGGAGGTGGGGATCTGCCCGCCGTTCACCGCTCTCGAGTCGGTGGCGTTCGCCCTTGCGGGAACCCCGATCCTGACGGTCGCGCAGACCGTGCACGAGGCCGAGTCGGGCGCGCACACCGGTGAGGTGTCGGCGACGATGATCGCGGCGACGGGAGCGCTTGGAACGCTTGTCGGGCATTCGGAGCGTCGCGCGGCGGGCGAGACCGATGACCAGGTCGCTGCACGGGTGCGAGCCGCCCTCGACCACGGCTTGTTCGTGATCATGTGTGTGGGTGAGTCACTCGAGCTCCGTGATTCCGGTGAGACGTTGCCGTGGCTGTCAGCGCAGGTGGCCGCCGGTCTGGCACTGGTCCAGCCCAACGAGGTCGATCGGCTGGCGATCGCGTATGAACCGATCTGGGCGATCGGAACGGGCCGGACCGCGACACAGGAGCAGGCGCAACAGGCCTGCGCCCACGTGCGCGGCGAGGCGGGGAAGCTCATCGACGGCGCAGCAGTGCGCATCCTGTACGGCGGCAGCGTGACCCCAACCAACGCAGCCGAACTGATGGCCCAACCGGATGTGGACGGCGCACTGGTTGGCGGCGCAAGCCTGGACCCCGAGTCGTTCGCGTCGATCATCCGCTCCGCGTAGACCACCCGCACTCCGCGGCACCAGTCCATCCGGTGTCCCGAACGACCCGACGGATGCGGCCCACAGCGACAGGGACGCAAAATCAACCGGGCTCCGGAAACGGCCATTTGGCCGTGACCGCGACGGCCACTTGTCACATATTCGTCACACAGACGAGTCAGTTCCGACACACCTTCCACGCTCTGGGGAGGCCATCCGACTGCCCGGCGGCGACGTCATTGCAGCGTTTGTCAACAGCCATTTGGCCGCGACGGCGACGGCCCCGTGTCACAAGCTCCGTCACAGAGACGAGTCAGTTTCGATACATCTGCCGCGGGAATTGATTATGGGAGCTGGACGCTCGTGAGCGGCCGAATTTGGGTTTTGGCCAATTGGCCGTGATGGTGACGGCCAATTGCAACGTGTTCCGTGACACTCGTGTGACAGAGCTGACACATTTCGGCGGTGGGATCGTGCGTGACGGTGGGCGCCTGCGAGGCATTGGCGGGCTGCAATCGGCAGGATCGGGGACGGAACACCTCAAGGAGGCAGTCGCGTGGCTGGACCGCTCGTGTTGGTCGTCATCGATGGGTTCGGCATCGCTCCCGCCGGACCGGGGAATGCAGTGAGCCTTGCCCGCACTCCCAACCTCGACGCGCTGGCGCGGGAGGGATCTGCGACGCAACTCCATGCGTCGGGGCTGCTGGTCGGCCTGCCCGAAGGGCAACAAGGCAACTCCGAGGTTGGGCACCTCAACCTGGGCGCGGGCCGTCGCGTTCCTCAGATGCTCGTGCGGATCGACGAGGCCGTCGCGGACGGATCGTTCGCCGAGCTCCCGTCGATCCGTCAGGCCATGGCGGCGGGGCGGGCGTCGGCGCTCCATCTGATCGGATTGGTCGGCGACGGGGGGGTCCATGCGAGCCAGCGACACCTCGCGGCGCTGCTCGACGTGGCACGACGCTCCGGTGTTGCACACGTCCATGTCCACGCATTGACGGATGGGCGCGACACGCGTCCGGATTCCGCGCTCGGGTTCATCGCGTCGATGGAGCAGCAGGGTGTCGACGTCGCGACGGTCTGCGGTCGGTACTGGGCGATGGACCGCGACCAACGGTGGGACCGCACCCGTCGGGCCTACGACGCGATCGTCCACGGCGTCGGCGAGCGATCGGAGTCCGCTGCGGCGGCCGTTCGTGCCAGCTACGACGGCGCTGTAAGCGACGAGTTCATCGAGCCGTTCGTCATCGGCGACCCCAACGCAGGTCGTGTCCGCGACGGTGACGCGGTCATCTACTGGAACTTCCGGCCGGATCGCGCTCGCCAACTGACGCAGGCTCTGGGCGAGCCGGAGTTCGATGGCTTCGACCGCGGCGTTCCACCGCGCCCCCAGATCACGACGATGACCCGGTACCGGTCCGAGTGGACGTACCCGACCGCGTTCGACGCGCAGGACGTGCGCCACGGGTTGGCCGAGCACGTCAGCGGTATGGGGCTCCCGCAACTCCACGTCGCCGAGACCGAGAAGTACGCACATGTGACGTACTTCTTCAACGGTGGTCGCGAAGCACCGTTCGACGGCGAGGAACGTTTGCTCATACAGTCGCCGCAACACGTCGCGACCTACGATCAGGCACCGGCGATGAGTGCAGAAGGGATCCGGGCGGCCCTCGTGGAGTGCCTCAGCGCCTCCGTGCTCCCGGCCTTCGTCGTCGTCAACTTCGCGAACGCCGACATGGTCGGCCACACCGGCGTCATCCCCGCGGCTGTCGCCGGGATCGAGGCGGTCGACACATGCATGGGGGACGTACGCGCCGCGGTGCTCGCAGCCGGCGGGTTGCTGGCCGTCACCGCCGATCACGGCAACTCCGAGTTCATGCTCGAACCTGACGGCAGTCCCAACACGGCCCACACGACCAACCCAGTGCCGTTGTGGCTCGACCGTCGAGGTGTGCCGCTTGTCGAAGGCAAGCTTGGCGACGTCGCACCGACGTTGTGCGCGCTCGTTGGGTGGGACGCATCACCGGCCATGACCGGTGACGTCCTGATCAACTAGTGCCCTGTCACGGGAGTTCTTTGATGGTTTGGCGAGTGAAAAGCCCGCCGGACGAGGACGCAGTCTGTGCCCATATCGTTGGTGGTCTCAACGGGTGGTTGCACCACCTGGGCGGGGAATGGAATTCTCGTCGTGGAGGTGGGAGATGAACGACACTGGGTTGTCGGAGGTGCAGCGGGTGCAGGTGTGGGAGCGGTGGGCAGGCGGTGA